>NZ_JAAFKD010000004.1 GCF_013299165.1 Microcoleus sp. bin38.metabat.b11b12b14.051 | reverse complement strand
CCAATTCCCAATTCCCAATTCCCAATTCCCAATTCCCAATTCCCAATTCCCAATTCCCAATTCCCAATTCCCAATTCCCAATTCCCAATTCCCAATTCCCAATTCCCAATTCCCAATTCCCAATTATGTCTGCTGTTAGTTTAATTCGTGCCAACTCATACGATCGCGAAAACCTACAAGCATCTTTAGAAAATTTGCTCGCACCCTGGGGCGGAATGTCGGCTTTTGTCAAAAAGGGCGATCGGGTTTTACTCAAACCCAATCTCCTCACAGGTTCTCGCCCTACCAAAGAATGCGTCACCCGCCCCGAATTAGTTTACTGCGTGGCGAAAATGGTCATTGCAGCGGGTGGAAAACCATTTTTAGGAGACAGTCCAGCTTTTGGTAGCGCCATGGGCGTAGCCAAAGCTAACGGTTATTTGCCGCTGTTGGCAGAACTAAATTTGCCAGTAGTTGAATTTCAAGGAAAACGCTACGAAACAGTCAGCCAAGATTTCAATCATCTGCGACTTTGCAAAGAAGCAATGGAAGCAGATGTGGTGATTAACTTGCCCAAACTCAAATCTCACGTTCAATTAACCGTGACAATGGGCGTCAAAAATTTGTTCGGCTGCGTGCCCGGAAAAATGAAGGCTTGGTGGCACATGGAAGCCGGCAAAGACAGCGCCAGATTCGGTCAAATGCTGGTAGAAACGGCCCGGACAATTAACCCAAATTTGACAATTTTGGATGGGATTATCGGTCACGAAGGTAACGGGCCCAGCGGCGGCGAACCTAAGTTTTTGGGAATCTTGGGCGCCTCTGATGATGTGTTTGCGTTGGACAGGACTTTAGTAGAAATTATTAATGTCGATCCGGCGCTGGTTCCGACGGTAGCTGCGGCGATGAGATTGGGAATTTGCTCGAATTTAGAGGCTCTCGATTTTCCCCTTTTGCGGCCGGAAACTCTCAAGGTTTTAGACTGGAAGTTGCCAGAAAATATGATGCCGATTGACTTTGGGATGCCTCGGGTAATTAAGTCTACTTTCAGGCATTTTTATATCCGATTTATCAAAGAAAGGATGGCGGCTTACGCGGGCAAATAAAGGTTTGTAGCAAGGTTTGTAGTGAGGACTTCAGTCCGCATCCAATTCTGAGAACTCGCATTCCCAACTATCAAACCTGCCAGCAACCAAAGTTGTCCAAACAATCCAACAAGGACGGCTGACACTTCCTCTGTTACCCAGAAATTAAATTACCAAGCCCAACATAACTCAATACGGTTCACTTAACGCTTTTTGACGAATTCTACTCGTTACCAGGCACAGCGAAAGTAACGCAGATCAGGAGGAAGAGCCTCCAAATCCTGTGACGAGGCTCTTCCTCGCTTGTATGGGTTCCAAGGAAGAGCCTTGGAACCAGTTACTAGCGACGCACCCTACCGCTACTGTTGCAGAATTTTGGAAAAATGGTATAAATTACAAAGCCCAACATAACCCACAAAAAACAAAAACCCATTAATTTAAAATTAAAATCTTCACAAGTTTCAAGTCGAAAGTCAAAATAGTGAATTATTATTTCTATTTTTGGCTTTTGGCTTTTGGCGTGTAAAAATTGACCTTTCACAACAGAAGAGAGAAATTTCAACCATACAACACTTCTTCAGCAGGCGGCGTGGCGTCTTTCGGGTCGAAATTTTTAATTTTCAAAGCTTGCAGCAAAAACAGCCAGATATAAAGCGGATTTAACAACACATACCGCTGCCAGAGGCGTCGGGGTTCCTTAATTAACCGAAACAGCCATTCCAAACCTATTTTACATAAAAACTCAGGAGATTTTGCCAAATTTCCCGAATGAAAATCGTAAGCTGCACCTACAGCAATCAGCGGCATTGATAGCTCGTCCCGGTATTCGTAAGCCCAAACTTCTTGTCGCGGACACCCCAAACCCACAAAAGTAATTGCTGCACCGCTGTTGCGAATTTCTTGAGCAATTTCCTGTTTTTCTTCGGGCGAAACGTGCCTAAATTTAGAAGGCTGAGTTCCCGCAATAATTAACTTGGGAAAACGCTGGCAGAGATTGCGAGATAAAGCTTCCAGTACAGAAGCTTTAGAGCCGTACAAATAGATCGATAATCCTTCTTCGGCGGCGCGTTCGCAGATTTGTAGCATCGCATTTGGGCCGCAAACTCGATCGGGCAATTCCGTATTGTAGAGCAAATTTAATGCCCACCTGACAGGCTGTCCGTCTGGCAATACTAAGTCAATGTGATTGATCCGATAGCGGTGAGTCCTGTCAAGCACCCCAGTCATTACCCCGTGAACTGCTAGAGCCGAAACTGACATTGGTTTTCCGGCGCTGGCGGCATCAATAATTTTGCCGACAGCGGCTTCATAATTAACGGCATTTACTAATATGCCCAGTACATTCTTTTTCCCTTTATCAATCATGGAAGACCTCTTTAAACTCACGCTCGCAGTTACGCTCATAAATCTCCTGTAAAATTAGTTTAACTTTGTATGCCATCGCGTACAAAATTTGACACTACATTGTTTTGGCCCAGCTCAATCCTTCGCTCCCTCTTTCAGCCAGCGCTCGCGGTTACAATCATAAATCTCCTGCAAGATTTGTTTGACGTTATATTTCATTTTCCAGTCAGGATAGTGACTGGCGAATTTTGAATTGTCGCTAATCCACCAAATGTGATCGCCAATGCGATTCCCTTCGGCATAAGTCCAATTAAATTTGCGTTCTGCAATTGATTCACACATTTGGATGGCTTCTAACATCGAACAATTGCTGTAGCGGCCTCCTCCTGTATTGTAAACTTGGGCGCTCCTAGGAGCTTTATAAAATTCATAAAATGCCGAAATTAAATCAGCGCTGTGAATGTTATCCCGGACTTGCTTGCCTTTGTAGCCAAACACGGTGTAAGGAATTCCAGTCACGGCGCACTTCATCAAGTACGCGAGGAAACCGTGCAATTGAGCTCCCGAGTGATTCGGCCCTGTGAGGCAGCCGCCGCGAAAACAAGCGGTGTTCATATTAAAATAACGGCCGTATTCTTGAACTAAAACGTCAGCGGCTACTTTGGAAGCACCAAACAAACTGTGCAGGCACTGGTCGATCGACATATCTTCGCGAATGCCGCTTTCGTAAGTGTGACCTGCTGCAATTTCCCACCTGTGTTCTAATTCAACTAATGGCAATTTGTTCGGCGTATCGCCATATACTTTATTGGTTGATGTAAAAATGAAAACTGCTTTGGGACAGTACAAGCGAGTTGCTTCTAAAAGATTGATTGTACCGTTAGCGTTGACAGTAAAGTCTATTTTAGGAGCGCGGGCTGCCCAATCGTGGCTCGGTTGGGCTGCTGTGTGAATTACTAACTCGATCGACTCTCCGTACCGCTGAAAGATATTGGTAATAGCTTCGTAGTCGCGAATGTCCACATCTAAGTGATAATACTTGGTTCCCAAAGATTTTTCGAGCTGTTGGCGGTTCCAGTTGGTAGAACCATCGGCACCAAAAAAGAACTGGCGCATATTGTTGTCGATGCCAACTATGTCAAAGCCTTGTTTGGCAAAGAACTTACACGCCTCTGAGCCAATTAATCCCGCCGAGCCAGTAATGATTGCAACGCTCACGTTTCACCGCCTGAAAAAATATAGTTTTCTTTGTTTTGTGCGATCGAACAAATCGGAAGTTATCCTGATTTTCCCTTGCATACATCTTCGCACAATTGAGCAAAGAATTGACCTTTTATGTTCCAATCATAGATTTCCCTGACGCGCTTTTGACCCGCTCGACCCAAGCGCGATCGCAATTCACCATCCTGCGCCAAACACACTATAGCTTCTGCTAGACCTTGCACAGCGCGATCGGGGTCAGTAGCAGCCACTTTAATCCCTGTTTCAGCAGTCACTTGAGTAGCCGGGCCGCCCAAATCCAAACAAATCGTCGGACGCCCAACGCCCATCATTTCCGTACACACAAATCCGCCCGAGTCATGCAAACTCGGGTGCAGCAGAACGTGAGACTCCCCCATTTTAGAAAGAGTTTCACTGCGCGGTAAAGACCCCCAAAACAATACTTTATTGCCAAGTCCCAATTCTGTTGCCAAAGCTTCTAAACGCTGCCTTTCCGGGCCGTCTCCGACAATCCAGTATTCCGATTGTTCCAGCGAAGCCTCCGCAAATGCACGGAGTCCCAAGTGCACTCCTTTCCAATGTAAGAGACGACCGACGCTAATAAATCTAACAGGCTGTTCCGGCGGAGTTGGAAATTTTTCTAATTCCTGAATCTCCTGTTGCGACAAACCAACTTGCGAGAAAATTTTCACGTTTTTTGCTTTGAGAAATCGCAGTCTGGCTGCGGTTTCTTCCGTCGTAGCCAGCGCCACGGCACTGCGGCGCGCCGTCAGCCCCACAAACGGATCGCGTTCTCCCGCGCTTTGAGCCCACGCTCGCAGCGTTTCATAAATTTTGCCCCGGCGGCTAAAATCTTGCCAAAAAGGCTTTGGTGCTGCTTCTGCACCGCCCACAGGCCCCCAAATAAAAGGATGCGGCAACAGCGCCAAGAAACTTGGAGACCAATGTTTGACATAAGTTACGTGATGTACTAAGTCAAAACCAATTTCGCGATCGAGCTTTCGAGCAATAAAATAAGCCCAGATTTGCCACAAATAATAGTGAAGTTGCAGCAATCCCTGTCTCCCCTTCCAATCTTCGCTCCACCCAAAGGGATCGAAATAAACAAAGTGCAGGTTTGGCACTGGATTGCGCTCTAATTCTGCTTCAATGTACGATCGACAAAACGTCCGCGTAAATACCCAACTTTCGTGATGTTTAGCAGATTGGATAACAGTATTCCATCCCACTCCCTCTTCAGAGCCGAGATTGGGTTCGCAAGCAAAGGCAGATAATAAAATTTTCATTGGGAATTGGTAATCGGTAATTGGTCATTGGTCATTAGTCATTGGTCATTGTTCAAACAGGTCATTTCAAACCTGTTCCCTCTTTCTTCTTCCCTTTTCCCTCTTCCTTCTTCCCTCTTCCTTCTTCCTTCTTCCTTATTGCTTTTTTATTCACCTCTTCCCCATTAGAAAAGATGTGACTTCGACATAAGCTTTAGCAGCAGTCTCCGGAGTTTTTTGAGAAATCAGCTCTCGCGAGCGCTCTCCCATCGACTCAATTAAATCAGGAGCGTCTAAAAAAACTTGCATTCGATCCGCCAACTCCCTAGAATTGCTAGGATCGAAAATATAACCGTTTTCGCCAGACACAATTAACTCGCAAGAAGCCGCACCGTTAGAACACAATACCGGTTTGCCAAACACCATCGCTTCCGGTACCACCATACCCCAGACATCCTCAAAAGTAGGGAAAACAAAAACATCAGCAAGCTGAAAATAAGCTCCCAGATTGCCGTAGTCCACCCATCCCACCCAATTTACCCGATCGCCAAAACCTGCCTCTGCCACAAAAGCTTGTAATTCCTCTTCGCGATCGCCCTTACCCACAATCAATAAACTATAATCAGAATATCCTTGCTGTTCCAAAAGAGCGCAAGCCTCCAAAAGCGTCTTAATTCCCTTGCGAGCCGTAATCCGTCCCACATACAAAAAAACCGGCCGTTTTAAATCCAAACTTGGCAAATCTTGAGATTCCAAAGGTTTCAGCAGCGCCGCCGCATCCGGCACCAAATAAGTTCTCGTAAACACCTTATTTTCCGGTACATTGAGCACCTCAACCAAATATCTTTTCCCTGCTTCGCTGTTAGAAACAAAAGCATCAGCAAACCGAGCTAACATCCGCCTTACCACCGTCCGAAAACTCGAATCTCGAAAATCAGTATTCGGTGAACTTCCGTCATAAATAATCGCAACTCGCCACTGACAAACCGGCTTAAAAATAATTACCAAGACAGTCCACAGAGAAAAAGCTTGGGGAAACACCACATCAGGTCTAAATTTTAGCAAACGACCGATAATCCGAGGCGACACAGCGATAAAACCGCGATCGTACCCTGTTTCGATCTTTTCCGTCTCAATAAACTTAGTCTTTCCCACCAACTCAATAGCCGATGCTCCCGGCAGAGCCGGATCGAACCCCGACCAAACACGACCAGTATAAAATACAGTATGCTTAAAAATTTTCGTGAATTCTCTCAAAACAGGCTGCCAGTAAGCTCCCAGTTCCACTTCCGGGACAAGCCAAGCAATGCGAAGTTCATCCATGCAGTTCACCTTTAGTTATAGCGACGACAAGGAAGGTGGTAGTGTTATCAAAAAATCTTCCCCATTTCCTGTGGTTGCGAAAATAATCTTAGCCGCGATACCCTACAGGGCCTCGGCGGATTGAGGTCAAAATCAACCTTACATAGGGTAACAGCCAATATAGCGGCCACAATATATTCGTGTGCCGCCGTACCAGCACTTTCGACTCTTTTGGCCCATAACCTTTGGGTTGCAGTACCTTTTTAAATCGATCGAGCAAACTCATATTCGGATCTTCCCAGCAATTGCCCTCCGGCGGGTTAGTCGAGCAGGTTCCCACATATCCGGGAACCACCCAAACTGTACAATTTTGTTGCACTGACCGCAAACCGTAGTCAATATCGCCCATGCTGTGAATGAATGCGGGGTCGAGATTTCCCACTACTTCAGCTACAGATCGCGGCATTAAAACGCAGTTGCCGTTCATCGTATCGCACTGCTGAGGTTCTGCGATCGGCTCCAGCAACCGAAAATGCAAAGGATGCCACCAGCTAGTACGCAACCAGCCGCCATAAGTCAGCGCCCCAGTTGTCGCATCGCGAGTCGAACCCACTGCGATCGATCGCGTGTGGCCTTGCTCAGCCAAGCTGCGCGCCGTTGCCAGCATCACCTGCAAAGCCGACGGTTCCACTATAGTGTCATCGTTGAGCCAGAAGTAATAGTCATAATCCTGCTTCATCGCCTCAGCAAATCCTTGCCGCATTCCCCCATTCCAAAACAAATTTCCATCTCCCCGCAACAACTTAACCTGCGGATAATTCTGGGCTACGGCTTCAGGAGTACCGTCAGTGCTGGCATCGTCCACTAAATACACCACCAGCAATACATCTGCTGGCAGCACTTGATTGAAGAGCGCCGCGAGACTAGCTAAGGTCTTTGGCTTGCGGTTGTGGCAAGTTATGATTGCTGCTATCGTGCTGTGTGGTTTCATCAATCTATAATAGTGTCATTCAATATGATTGTAGTCTGGAAAGAATTATGAGGCAAATTCTCAAAAAAATTGGTTACACAATGCTCAAGCCTTTGGGATTCGATGTCCCACGAAAAGGCATGAGAACATCTATGTACGGTGTGCTCGATCAGTTCATCAAGTTGGGTTTTCAACCAGAAACCATCATAGATGTCGGCGTTGCCTACGGAACTTTTGAATTGTACGAGAAATTTCCCGAAACCAACTTCTTGCTGGTAGAGCCTTTGATCGAATACGAGAAAAATTTAAAAGAAATTTGTCAAAAATACAAAGCTCAGTATATCATGGCTGGCGCCGGCGCTCAAGCCGGAAATATTACGATTAACGTTCACCCTCAACTTTACGGTTCTTCTACTCTCAACGAGTCAGAAGGCAGTCTGGCAGACGGTGTTCCCCGAGAAATTCCCCTAGTTGTCCTCGATGATGTCTGCCGGGAAAAAAACTTAAAAGCCCCTTATTTACTGAAGATTGACGTGCAAGGCGCCGAGTTGAATGTTTTAGATGGCTGTCGCAAATTGCTCGAAGATACAGAAGCCGTAATACTGGAAGTATCCTTGTTTCAATTCTTTGTCGGGGGCCCGCAATTATACGATGTTGTCAGTTATATGAAAGAGCGCGGATTTGTCACCTACGATATTTTTGGCGGTTACATTCGCCCTCTCGATGGAGCTTTGGCTCAGGTTGACATGGTGTTTGTGAAAGAAAACGGACAATTTAGAAAGTCTAATTTCTTTGCTACGCCAGAACAGCGGAAACAGTTGGTTTAATTGGCTGCATCTTACTTTGGCAAATATGTTTGTAGGGGCGAAGCATGACCGCAGTCAATATGGGATTGTAACTAATAACTTATATGCGGTCATGCTTCGCCCTCTTCAAAAGTGAGATGCACCCGTTTAATTCGCTGCACTTTGGGTGGCGCTGGCGAGTTCACAAAACAGCGACAAGTAGCGGCGAGCTTGTATTTCTGAGCTAAATTCTTGTTCGACTTTCTGGCGCGCCCTGGTGCAGAGTTGTTGGTGTCGATCGCGATTTTCCAGTACCCATGCAATACCTGTAGCTAAATCTTCTGTTTCATAAGGTTTAGCTAAATAGCCATTTGAGCAGTGCTCGATCAGATCCGGCATTCCCCCGATTTTGAATCCGACGCTGGGAATGCCGCAAGCTGCCGCTTCCATCACCGTATTCGGCAAATTATCATAAACAGAAGGAGCCACAAAAACATCTGCTGCTGCATAAACTAAGGCTAGGGAAATGTCATCAGCAAATTTACCTAAATAATGTGTTTTAAAACCAAGTTCAATCGGATTTTTGGGTTGAGAAGAACCAAAAACTAGCAACTCTATGCGATCGTTCCAGCCCGATTTACTCAAGCTTTGCAACGCCTGCACCAGCAAGTTAAATCCTTTCCAGCGATCGCCCGTACCGCTGGCACCGCCAAACAATACAATTTGTTTATCTTGAGGTAAATTCAGAATTTCTCGCGCCCATGCACGGTTGATGGGTTTATACTTTTGAGTATCGATGCCGTTAGGAATCACTTCAACTCGATAATCTTTGCACAAAGAACTAGAACTAGCACATTTAGCCAGCCAAACACTAGGACTCACCAAAGTTAAATTAAGATTTTTCCATGCTTTTGCTTTCCGCCGCCACACCCACCGCGACAGATCCGCATCTTGACTGCTGTGCAATTGCGGACAGCTACCGCAAGATTGAGTATAGCGATCGCACTCTTCGCTATAGTGACACCCGCCTGTAAAAGGCCACATATCGTGCAGCGTCCAAACCAGGGGCTTGTGAAACTTCGCAACAGTTTCTACCTGCATATAACCCCCACAAACCCAGTGCAAATTAATAATATCCGGATCTATATTAGCAACTTTCGCAGCCAGGGAATCCGGCAGCCATTGGGGAGAAAAAATCGCCGGAATTTTTTCCGGGTAAAGCCGCAACGGCGAATTAGATAAAACTGACACAATCTTATCAAAACTCTTCGCCATCCCGTGCTGTGCCGAGACCACGTTTAAATCGCCGCTGTGCTGATTTTTCACCAGCATTTGCGATCGCGCCCCAATCCCTTGCAAACCTTGGTGCAGCCTGAAAGCGGCGCGGGCCGCACCGCCTTCTGTATCAGAACTATTGAGCAGTAAAACCTTCATCTCCCCCGCCTGCTATCTAAATTTATCTGTGATTTAACTTGCTTTTTTTTAACAGTCTGTGGACTTTTTTTTGCACCTTTTTGAGCAGCGGCGGATCGTAATCGTACAAAGTATTTTGAGTAAAATTATCTGCTTGCGCGTCCCGAATCACAAACGGTGGGTGTTTCATCGGAAATGCGATCGCCTCAGCAGCCATATTGTTGTACGGACTGGTGACATCCGCCGTGTGAGTTCCTCCGCTACCGTGTCCGATGTTAGAAGCTAAATTGACATTAGATAGAATATTCAGCCCGCTTTGAATAAAGCTAGCAAATGCCCACTGGAAATCCCAAGTATCTATTTTCCCCTCATAACAAAGCTGAAAAGTATTAGTCCAAACTTTCACAGCTTGCGGATCTCCCAGTACATCGACCAAAAAATTACCGTCGCGAATTTCCGGCCACAGCTTCATGTCTAAATCGTAGTGTTTCCAAGCTCGCCTCCAACTCGCCCAACTCCAACAGTGATTGTAGCGAGAAAAATAGTAGCTGCAATCAGTTCTTTTGCGCCCGAATTGGACATTTTGACCGGAGATTGACATGATCCGCCGATCGTCTCGATAGCGATCGAGCAATTCTTCGGCAAAACGGAAAAACGTCGGATCGGGCAAACAATCATCCTCAATAATAATCGCCTCTTCCACCTGCTCGAACACCCAATTTATACCGCTAGAAACCCGCCGCCGGCAGCCGAGATTTACGTCAGCGTAATTTTTCAACACTTCGCAGTCCCAGTCTACTCGCTCCACAATCTCGCGAGCCAGCTCGCAATCTCGGTCTTCTCCTGGTCTATCTGCACGGGGCCCGTCAGCAACTACTAACAGTTTCGGCGGCTTGACTTTGCGAATTTCTGCAAACACCCTTTCGGTTTCTGCGGGGCGTTTAAAAATAATAAAAGCAACGGGGGTTTTCAATTGCCAATCGGGCATTTACTTACTCTACTATTTTGATAATTGTATGCAAGTTTCGCTGCGGACAAAAACATTTCCGAGCATTTACCAGAAAGAATTGGTTTAAAGCCGGAAGCCTGATCGGGATCAATTAAGATCAGACTATTAATTACTCCAATCCTCTGACTGACCGGGAGAGGTCGCCCTCAAGCGGTCAACCCTTCTACCCAACGAACGGCTTTTCAGGCAAGCTGCTTTCCTGTCAACTGCCAACTGTCAACTGCCAACTGTCAACTGTCAACTGTCAACTGTCAAAAATTAAGCGTCGCGCAAATCGCGCCAAGAAGTAGATTCTAAATCTACCAGTCTCATTTCTCCCGCAGTCCCGGCAAAGTGCAGAAAAAAAGTATTCATTAAAGCGGTTGTCGCACACTCGCTAGCCCGTTTGTCTACCAATCGCGGCGGCACCCCTTTGGCTAAAAGTTTGCTTTTAGCGCGAGCCAGCAAACTTGATTCTGTTTGCGGTTTTGGCAGCAAAAATGGGTAATACAAGGCTTTGTGTACGTTCCAGACAGTGCTGAAGCGCGGATCGATCCATTGCACGCGATCGGCTTTTAACAGTTCGTAAGACAGCCAAGGCATCTCACCGAATCCTGTTTCTTCGCATTCATGGTAAACTTTTTCTAAAATCGAGCGGTGGTGAGACGGCGACAGTACCATAATACCATCTTGGACAATGCGATCGAATTCCCCCGGAATACCGTATTTAACATAAGTCCCCCGCTCGTCTTTTTCGTCGGTAATTCCCCAGGTTTCAAACAATCTCTCTCTAGCTTCAGTAGATAGCTGTTCGTTCGGTGTTGCCCATTCTGCCGCCGCACCTACTCGATCGACAGGCACCCCTTCGACAATACACGGAGCATTCGCCCAGTTGATCAAAACGTCTGCATCTACCCAGACTACGCGATCGTATTTCTGGACGGATTCTTCCCCGAGAATCAGACACTTTTGCCAGCAGGGCGATCGGTTTTGCGCCCGTTCAGAATCATCTAAAGGAGATGAAATACAAATAATATCATAGCCGTGTCTGTCAGCATACTTTTGCCAGTTTGGTTGGCACAAATTTTGCCAATTTTCCAAATATCTTTTCCCAATTGTCAGCGTTACTATGGCTTTAGAGTTCGTCATATTTGCCTGCTGTCCTCCACCATTTTAATTAATAATATCAGCAGTCATGTGAGATTTAAACTCATCAAAAGTCTCAACCATCACAGCCGCTATGAATGCCAGTGTATCAGCCTTCGTCTGATAGGGCAAAAATCTATAGCGAAAAGCAGCCATTTTCGGGTTGCTCTCTTGATAGATAATATCTTGTGCAAAGTTGCCCCAGCGTTCATCGATTAAATCTATTGTCATCCCAGCATGAGCCGAAGGCAACAGCATATTAGAGCCGTGCAGTCCGATTACCAAACGGCTGCTAGCATAAAGTTCGCAGATTTCCTGCTCGATTTTTTCATTAAACCCCTGAACCCTACAATCTTCAATCCATTCGGGAAACTGAGTCTTTGTGCCTAAACCAGCTACCACAAATTTTGCTGAGGGTACGCGCGATCGAATTCCCTCAAACAACCTCCGCACCTGCCAATTTTGCACCGCCAGCCCCCAAGACAGCAAATTTAGCTTTCTCAAAACTCGGAACAGCAAATTGTCGATATAAAGGCGGTCTTCCCGCCAAATAAAAGTAATTTTTCTCTCTTCTTCTTCAAAATTGTGCGTGGGAACTCTCGTAAACTTAGTGATGTCGAACTGGCTGGGGTGAGAATAGGCTTCGCTGACATAAACTTGCTCGAAGCGTTTCATTTCTTCTTCCACAAATGCCGCAAAATTGAGATAATAATCGCGCCCGTTTTTCAAAGTAATAGGTACTGTCCAGACTTCAGCGACTCCATCGGGAACCATCCACCTCAAGAACTTCGGCACTATCACCACTAACCCAAATTCGGGGTGGCGATCCAAGTGTCTTTGTGCGTTCAGTAACTTTAGCAGCGAGTGCCCATAAAGAAAGTCGATACAGTTTAAAATAATCACCCGATCGCACTGCTTGAATATTTCTTTGGTAACTTCAAGTTGCTCGGTGCGAGGATTTTGCAGTGAATTTAATAATGGTTTTCCCAACCATTCCTTAGCGTAACTGTTGCCAGAAAAAACCTCAGCTTTTTTGAGATCGAGTTGCAGCGAGTGGTTGTAGCTGTGACCGACTCTCAATACATCAATTATGTTACTACCGGAGTCCTTAGACCTCGCTTCAACACAAACGTGCATACCCTGCCACAAAATTTTTTCCGGATGCAGAGTCGTCCCCGATGTGGGGCAGTTAGATTGATGCTGAATCTGGGGTTTAATCTGAATCATTTTACTAATCCTATCAACCGAGAAATGGCATTGTACAAGTTAAGCGATCGCCAAATTAATTTACCAAAGGGGCGCAATTCCTTAATCAAAAAATTGACTAAGATAATCACGTAAAAATAAGTAATCAAAGTAGCTGCCGTAGCACCAAAAGCTCCATACTTAGGAATCAGCAACCAGTTTAAACCCACATTTAAAAATGAGCCGACTACCGTCAAGTAAAGACTGTAGCGCAACTGACCCTCGATCGTAAAATAGGTGTTCCGCGCTACTCCAAAGTTACTTCCAAATTGCGCCCAGACATAGATTGCCAGTACCGCTGCTGAGTTTGCATACTTTTGACCGTAAAGCAAATTCACTATCCACGGAGCAAGCAACGAAATCGGGATGGCTACTCCCAACCAAAAAAGCATCATCGTATCGCAGTAAATTTGAAATTTATCCAGGTATTCTTGATAATTTCTCTCCCTCAAATTTGCTAATTTGGGAAAAATAGAGGCAGATATTATCATCGGCAAGAAATCGCAGACTTCCGAGATTTTAACAGCCGCCGCATAATATCCCAGTTCAACATTTTTATCCATTGCACCCAGCATGAGCTGATCTGTTTTTGAGTACAAAAAAACTGCCAATCCCGACAGCATTATCGGCCAACTCTCCCGCAGCAGTTCCTTGCCGCGCGCCCAACTGAATTGCCAATCCTTAATTTTATTTCCCGTAAGCTGATAAAAATATACGTAAGCCATTCCTACCATTGCCACCTCTGCCAATCGAATGGAGGCGAAAGCAAGCAGCGGCGCCTTAATTAGCACTAATCCAATTCTGACTCCGGCTACCAAAAAACAGACTGCATTCTTCGCCAGCACTGTATATTTTGACTGTACTTGGGACTCGAACCAAAAATTTATCGCCTCAAAAGCCTGAAAGATAGTTCCGGCGGCGATGATCCCCACCAGCCAGCGTGTCAGGCTATCGTCAGGCTTGAATAGCGAAATCACCCCGACAGTTAACAACAGAGTGATGCAGCCGCCTGTAAATTGCAGCCCGAAGGCTGTCCCCAGCGTTTCGTTTTTGCATTCAGGATTGCGGGCGATATCGCGGATGACGATACTGCCCAACCCCATTGTTGCTACTGAACTAAAGATAGATACAAAGGCAAGAGCGTAGTTGAGCAAGCCAAATTGAACGGGGCCCAGATAGCGGGCCACCCACAGCCCTACCACCAAACCCAGACCCATCTGCAAAATTTGGTCTGTGAACAGCCACGCCAGATTCACGAGTACCTGACGCACACCTGGCCCGAGTTTTTGACTTGCCGCAGTTAGTTTATCTAACATCAGAAAGTTTTAAGTCCTTATAATAAATAAATATTTTTTTGAGCCTTTGACAATCTATTAACCACCCGGACTTTTCAAATAATATCATAACCTTTGGTAATAATTAAACATTTATTGAAAATTTTATAGAGCAATCGCCACAGCGGTGAGGACATAAATAACCTCATGAATAGAGCCTATAGCCCCTAGCAGAAACCGTTTGATTTCCTTGACGAAGCAACTCTTCGACTTCGCGAGCGCGCAAGCTGTCAACTCTTCGACTCCCCTCGACTTCGCGGGCGGGCAAGTCGCGAGCGCGCAAGCTGTCCACTCTTCGACTTCGCGAGCGCGCAAGCTGTCAACTGTCCACTGCTATAGATATTCTGTTTGACATTTTTGAAAGGGTTTTAGTGCCGCACTGCCATCATCGAGATTGTGGCAGCGGTGCGGCAGGTTGGGTTTTATTTCAATCAGCCGATCGCCCCGAGCAGCCTAGAAGCTGCTTTATATAAATTTAACGAACCCATAATTATTTTGGCGAACGGGTTTAATTCTTTTATGTAAAAATTAACTAAAATAGTTACATAAAAATAAGTTATAAACGTGGCAGTAATTGCTCCCCAAGCTCCATATTGAGGAATCAGTAAAGCGTTCAATACTATATTAAAAATTGCTCCTGTTACTGTCAAGTAAAGATTGTATCGCAGTTGACCTTCGAGAGCAAAATAGGTATTTCTCGCTATCCCGAAGTTGGTGCCAAATTGAGTCCAAATATAAATTGACAGCAGCCCGCCGGAAGCTGCATATCGATCGCCATAAAGAGTCTGGACTATCACAGGAGCCAGCAGGCTAATTGGCACCCCGACTCCCAACCACAAAAATAACATAGCATCCGAGTAAATTTGAAATTCTTTTACGTATTCGCTATAATTTTTTTGTCTTAACTGTGCGAGTTTGCTAAAAATAGAAGACGCGACAATCAGCGGTAAAAAATCGCAAATTTCCGATATTTTAACTGCAACTATGTAATATCCCAACTCAGTTTTATCTAAAGCACCGAGCATAATCAAATCGATTTTAGAATAGATGAAAACTGCCAAGCTAGACAGCACCAGCGGCCAGCTTTCCAGCACCATTTGTTTGCCCCGCCGCCAACTCACCCGCCACAACTTGAAGTCATTACCCCTACTTTGATAAACCAGGGCGATCGCCAATCCGCCCACAGCCACCTCTGCGAATGTCGTCCACGCAAAAGCCGTCAGCGGTGCTCTGAGTTCAATCAATCCGATGCGGATGCCTGCTATGAGTAAACATACGGAGTTTTTCGCAACCGCAGTATACTTAGATTGAACTTGGGACTGAAACCAAAAATTGATGGTTTCAAAGGATTGAAACATTGTTCCAGCGGAGATTATCGCTACCAATGTCAGAGTTAAACTCTCGTCTGGATTCAGTACGGCGATCGCGCTCACCGACAGCAATAAAGTAATGATTCCTCCTACGAGTTGTATGATAAAAGCAGTCCCCAGAGCCTCTTCTTTGCATTCAGGATCGCGAGCAATATCGCGCACTACGATAGTACCCAATCCGATCGCCGTCGCCGAAGCAAACAGAGACACAAGGGCGATCGCGTAATTTAACAACCCAAACTGTGTTGGCCCCAGATAGCGAGCCACCCACACCCCTACAAACAGCCCCAAACTCACCTGCAAACCTTGACCGGCCAGCATCCTTACCAGATTGCCAATTAACCGCCCCAGACCGGCACCGAGCTTTTGACTTAGCGCAGTTAGCTTATCTAACATCAGAAATTTTGAAGCCCTTATCAGAAATAAATATACTTTTCAATGGCTGGGGAATCATCACAAAACCAGACTCATTCATATGGTATATCATAGTTGTCTGGATTTTCAACTTCTGCAACTTAATTCCGATTTAATGTGGATGCAGGGGCTGCGGCACATCCCCTCCGTAAATGCCGCGGCTATTGGATGGAGATTTGCTACTATCGATACAAAGTCTAACTGTGATTAACACGTAACCCAGCCACACATCCCCAATATCACCTAAAGAGCCTTCGGTAATGTTATTTAATATGATAAACACCAAGTAAATAATCGGTACTCCCGATTCTGATAGCAGGCTCCGACTCAGTTGCCGCACTGCCAAAACCAGATTAGTCACCAGCGAAGATAAGATTAATATCAGTCCCGGATAACCGAAAGATAGCAATACTGCTATAGCACCGTTGTGAGCTGTTCTGGGTTGAAATCCATTGGCAGTATATATGAAATAAGCAGGAGTTGCCTCACCAATTTCATCTTGCTGAAAAAAGCCATCAAATCCATAGCCAAACCAAGGGCGCTGATTGGCTGCCGCAATCAATTGTGGCCAAAATTCCGTCCGCCCAGTCAGCGTCAAATCTTTGCCGAGTCCACCGACCACAATCGCCTCTAAGTTGTCTATGATATAAACGCTGGTAATAATCCCCAACACAGTAAAACCGACTATAGAAGTAAAAGCCCATTGAAATTTTAACCGACTTAGAAAACTTAAAGAAGACACGACAACTATCAGCATCAAACTATTAACCAGAGACCCTCCGGAGCTAGTAGCTCTCACCAAATACAAGGAAAAAAACATCAATACTAGAGATATCCAGCGTTCTTTCTGAGTTTTAGCACCTTGGGTATAGTGCAGGTACCAAAGTGCTGTATTCACAACCATCAGGCTGCCGAAAGCATTTTTGTGGCCGGTAATTCCAGCAAATTCAGCTCCGATCCTCGGGTTCCGCAAAACGCTAACTATAGCCAGCGATGTATAGCCCCACCGCAGCAACCCAGATAATTCGCGCCACTCGTATCGCGCGCCCAGATAAAAACTAAAAATCGTAAAAGCTGTAAATGCCATCCCGGTTTTGAGCGTGATTTCGGGAACTAGCGACCACAGTGTG
This sequence comes from Microcoleus sp. bin38.metabat.b11b12b14.051, assembly GCF_013299165.1. Lineage (NCBI taxonomy): Bacteria > Bacillati > Cyanobacteriota > Cyanophyceae > Oscillatoriales > Microcoleaceae > Microcoleus > Microcoleus sp. bin38.metabat.b11b12b14.051. The sequence continues at coordinate 303,684 of NZ_JAAFKD010000004.1, read as the reverse complement.
GATGTTATTGGTAGCAAACAATACAGGGAAAATCCAGGGTTTCTTGAAACTAAATATAATAAAGCTTCGACAAATTGATTTTGGAAGAAACTAATAAATCGCCCAGACAAAACAAACATGACCCAGGGATAAAAAACCCAGGGAAGTTTGGCGACGTTACTGTCACCTGCCTCAGTAAGATTGATAAAATGTAGGTAGTTAAATGGAGGCAGGTTGACGTGGGGAGATATGAATACGTAAGCAACAGCAAACCATTTTTCCCAGAGCAAACCGATTTTTTTTTGTGCAGCTAACTGAAAAATCAAAATTGTGCTAATTACTGCCACAGAGGTCAATAAATACAACAAATAAGTATTGCCAAAAATTAGCTCCCGAATCATTCTCGCCATGAAATTATACCTCTTGTGAGACAAATATGATAGCAGTTCTCAAAAAGATGAGGCAAAAGACCGATCGATCTCTCAATCTCTAAATCCCCCAATTCCCCAATTCCCCAATCAAAAATCTAAACCTTTACCTCACCTTTTTAAGAAAGGCTATAAGTGAACGGCGGGCTAATTCCACCAAACTAACAAAAAACTCACGCCGCTGTCGATCGCCCGCGCCCAGCTCAACAGCCATATACTATAGAAGATATCAAGGCTGGGTTCCCGGGCTGGCAGCGGTTGGTGATTTTGGGGTAGGGCTAGCGATCTGATGGCATTTGAATGGTGACAGATTAGACTATTGAAGGATCCCAAAAGAAAATACGTAGCCTGTGATTAACGCCGATTTTCCCAAACAAATCACCGCCCCAGTCTTGAGTTTGACTTGGTGTGCGATCGCTACCACGGTTATGGTTGCCGGATTTCCTCTATCTTCGGCGGCGCAAGTTCGATTGCGGCCCGGCGCCACCACACCGGCATCTGGGAGCCTCGGACGATCGGTAGAAAGCTACAAACTCGGCGGTGGCGATCGCATCCTGATCGAAGTCCTGGAAGTACCGGATCTCACCCGCGGCTACGAAGTCCTATCCGACGGTTCGATCAACCTGCCGCTGATCGGCCTGATTTCCATCCGCGGGCTGAGCTTAGTAGAAGCCACCAAAGTCATCCGCAACGCCTACCGCCGCGTTCTCAAAGACCCCGTGGTTACAGTCAGCCTCGTTGCCGCCCGCCCCCTCAACGTCGGCGTCATCGGAGAAGTTACCAGGCCTGGAAACTTCGTCATCACCCTGACTTCAGGCCCGGGCGTAACGCCCAGCGTACAGTATCCCACCGTCACCCAAGCGCTAAGACTCGCAGAAGGTGTTACAGGTGTCGCTGACATCCGCAACATCCGCGTCCGCCGCCCGCAAACCAACGGCCCGGATCGAGTGCTCAACGTTAACTTGTGGAAATTCTTGGAAGAAGGAGACATCTCTCAGGACATCATTTTGCAGGACAGAGATACGATCGTCATTCCCACAGTCGCCACCTTCAACCAAGCAGAAGCCCGCCGATTTGCGACGGCCAACTTTTCGCCACCGCCAGAAAAACCTCGATCGATCTCGATCGTCGGTCAAGTCACCCGCCCGGGGGCTTACGTAGTCATCGGCGGCAACACCACAAGCGATCTCAGCAGAGAAGGCTTCCCCACCGTCATCCGCGCCATTCAGCTAGCCGGCGGCATCACCTCCGAAGCCGACATCCGACAAATCCAAGTGCGCCGCATCACCAGAAGGGGCGAACAAATTATCCCAGTCAACCTGTGGCAGTTCCTAGAGTCCGGCGACGCCAGCCAAGATACGATCTTGCAGCAAGGAGACACGATCATCGTTCCCAAAGCCACCCTAGTCAACCCCGCAGAAGCTGGCGTACTGGCTAACACTAACTTTGCTCCCCCCGGCATCAACATTTTTGTAGTCGGAGAAGTCACAACATCCCTCGATCCCTTAAGGCTGCCAGCTAATGCCACCCTGAATCAAGCTTTAGTTTCCCGAGGATTTTTCGGCTACGGCAATACCAGAGCTAAAAGAAAGAGCGTAGAGCTAGTCCGCATCAATCAGGACGGTACAGCTACTAAACGGACGATCGAAGTCGATTTAACTCAAGGAATCAACGAAGAAGTCAATCCCCAACTTCGCAACAACGACATGATTATCGTCTCCCGCAGCGGTCTCGTGAACTTCCTAGACCGCATCAACAATGTCGTCGCGCCTGTCGGCCCAGCTACGGGAGTGTTAAATTTTCTCAGCATTCTCCGATCTTTGTTCAGGTAGCAACCCGGATGGCGAACTTGATAATTGCTGGCAAAGGCTAGAATAAACTAAACAATAGGATTGCATAGTGGCAGCGCGACAGCTTCAAAAATATTAACATCAAAAATACCCAGGCCGAATATGGATAGCAGACAAGATTACAAACCCTTCACACCACAGTCAAATGGCAAACTGCCGCAATTCTCCAGTCAAAACTACAGAGATCAGTTCGTCCAGGAGACAGACGAAGAAAAGCTAGACTTGTCCTGGCTCGGAGGCGTCCTGCGCCGCCGTCTCCCGGTAATGGTGGCAGTAACCGTTGGTTTGAGCGCCCTCGCAGGCTCGGCAATCTTCCTGACAGCTAAAAAAATCACCCTGGAGTATGAAGGTTATTTTTCCCTATTAGTCGAACCTGCCACCGCAGAAGGTTTGCTTTCCAAACAATTAGACAATACCGTTGCTGCCGACTTAGCAAAAATTAATATAGAAGGAATTAGTTTGGTAGACTACGAAACGCAAATTAGGATTTTGCGGAGTCCCAGAATGATGGAGCCAGTAGTTAAGGAGTTGCGAACTTGGTATTCCAACATGACCTACGCCGAACTGATGTCCAAACTGTCGATCAACCGCCTCAGCTACACAAAAGATGGCAAACAGCAAGGTACAAAAATTTTAGAAGTTCGGTACAAAGATACAGACAAAAATAAAATTTACGGGGTTTTGGATAAAGTTTCTAAAGCTTATCTAGAATACAGCTTGCAGCAGAGGCTGACAGGCATAAATCAAGGCATAAAATTTATAGATATGGAGCTGCCAAAGCTGCGAGAAAGAGTTGAAGTTTTGCAACTGCAAGTCCAAAAATTGCGACAGCAGAGCAACTTGTTCGATCCGCAGCTAGAGGGCAAATCTCTGTCAGAACAAGCTCAAAGCATTCGGGGTCAGCAACTAGCAATTCAAGTACAAATAAAAGGGCTGCGGAACCTCTACCAAAGCTATGAGAAATTACTGAAGGCAAATAACCCCCAAGGTGTGCTGATGACCCAAGGACAAGCTTACGCTGGACTCTTAGGTCAAATCCAGAAAATAGACTCGGATTTGTCAATGAAATTAGCTCAGTACAGAGAAGACAGCTTGCCAGTTATAGCGCTGCGAAAAAGTCGCGAAGAACTGATTTTAACCGCCACTGAGCAAGCAAGAGTAGTGGTGATGGGAACTTTAGAGACGCAAATTAAAGAAATCGAAGCGCGCGATCGCGCCATGACTGATTCGCAAAATGACCTCAACCAAAAAATTAGAAATTTTTCAGTAACAACGCGGCAGTACGACAATTTACAGCGGGAACAGCAAGTAGTTAACAAGAGTTTGTCCGACTTTTTGGCAAAACGAGAAGCCTTGCGGATCGATGCGGCTCAGCAGCAAATACCTTGGGTGCTGATCAATCCGCCGGAAATTCCGCTAGACAAATTCGGTCAACCGATCGCAGCTACCGTCAAACACACCAAAAAACAGCTAGCACTGGCAGTAATTTTAAGCGGGCTGCTGGGCATAGCAATCGGCTTGCTGGTAGAGGTGTTAAACACTGTTTTCCACACTCCAGAATCAATGAGAACAGCCACAAGATTGCCCGTGCTCGGGGTGATTCCGTTTACCAAAAAAAACCAGCGCCCGCGGCCCGCCAGAGCCAGAAAAGTTACATCAGCTCGATCGAACTCGAAGTCAAAAGTGGAAGTTCTCGAACCCCTCGGAGTTACCCCGACTGTGGCGATGCAGCCCGGGAAAAATATTCTCAGCGACTTGGACTATCCATTTTTAGAAGCATTTCGATCGCTCTACACGAACATTCACTTGCTGAGTGCAGACCGGCCGCTGCGATCGCTGTTAGTGAGCTCTGCCGAAGCAAAAGACGGAAAATCTACAGTAGCTTTGCACCTGGCCGCCACAGCAGCCGCCATCGGACAGCGAGTCTTGTTAGTCGATGCCGATTTGCGCTGCCCGCAACTGCACGCTAAGCTAGGAATCCCGAACGTGCGCGGGCTCGGCGATGCCATCTCCACAGATATGGGCCTCAACGACGCGATCGTGCGAGCGCCCAACCAAGATAATTTGTTCGTACTCACCGCCGGCCAAATTCCCTCGGATCCGATCAAGCTGCTTTCTTCCAAAAAAATGCAGTATCTAATGGAGCAATTTCAAGCATTTTTTGACTTAGTGATTTATGACACCCCGCCTCTAGCAGGCTTGGCAGACGCTCACTTGATCGCAGCTCACACAGACGCTACGATTATGGTCGTGCAAATTGCCAAAACAGACCGATCGCAAGTTCGCAAAGTTTTAGAAGAATTAAAAATTTCTGGAGCTTGCGTCTTGGGAATCGTTGCTAACGGTAGCAAAAAATCCAGCGGCACCTATCGCCAGCGCCCGATCGGTTTAGAGACGCTCTACGACCAAAAACTATCGGCTATGGGCACAAAAAATCAAAATTAGACAAATTTCGATCCAGCCCTCCTGACGGCCACCGTCCTCGACCCTACACCTAGAACCAAACGGCACCCTGATTTTTTGACAAAAGTACCATTTTAGAAAGAAAATGATAGACTAACGGACAGAGCCTCGTATGTCAACCGAGATTGCGCGGATCTTTAGTTTCGCGATAATTATTTAGAAAATGATTGGGAGATCGGCAAAAGTGGGTAAACTACATCTAGCAGAGCGCAATCTCAATCAGGAAAAGACACCTTTAAAGGTGAACGTTAATGCAAACGTTAATGCGAACGTTTCAACCCAGAAACTTGGTAGGGATTATTCTATGAGTACAGTTATGGTTGTTGATGATAGCGTCACTCTGCGGGAGATGATTGCCGACTTGCTCAAAGGTAGGGGACTCAACGTCACCGTAGCAAGTGATGGCGTAGAAGCTCTAGAGCAAATCAAAGCCAACCGCCCGGATTTAGTCGTTCTGGATATCGTGATGCCCCGGATGAACGGCTACGAAGTCTGCCGCCGGCTCAAAAGCGACCCCAAAACTCAGAATTTGCCGGTGGTAATGTGTTCGAGCAAAAGCGAAGAGTTCGATCGCTACTGGGGAATGAAACAAGGAGCCGACGCCTACATCGCCAAGCCATTTCACCCTCAGGAATTGGTCGGCACTATTAAGCAACTGCTGCGCGGTTGAAATAGAGGAAGAGGGACAGAAAAAACGTTTTGAGTGGTTATACTTTCTGCTCCCGCAGCCTCTCAAACTACTCGATTGACAATAGTCCAAACATCCCCGTCCGATCGCACGTAGGGAACAGAAATAGTTTTAAAACCAGTAATAAAAGGCTTGTAATAAATCTGCCAGTAGCTGGGGCTAATTTGGTCGGCAATCGCTTTAAGTTCCTTCACTTCCCCCGCCAGTTGGGCCGCCAGTTCGTTAATCCGTTCCGCGTGTCCCTCCGCCCGCGCTCTGCCCTCTTCAACCTGCTCCTCCATCGGGTTCCTTCTTTGCAAGTTTACCGATAGCTGTTGTTTCTGATTAAGTTGAGCAGAAAGAGCGGCGATCGCATCATCTATGCCCTTGACTTCTGCCGACACTTGTGCTGTTTCTCTCGCGTGACGGCGGTAAGCATCCGCGATGGCTTGGGGCGAATCTCCGGCTGGGGCGATCGCCCCGGTGCTAAGCTGCTGGCGTTCCCGGCGCAATGCTTCGATCTGAGAGGAAATTGCGTTGATGTCTGTTTGCAGTTTGTCCACTTAATTACCGCGTGGTTTTTGGATATTTTAGCATATTAACACAAACCAATCATTGGAGCGGCATTTTATGAGAGGTTCGATGGTGCCGAATGCAAGTCCTGGAATTTTGATGCGGACTAAAGTCCTCACTACTAACCTTTATGATTGAGGTTTGTAGTGAGGACTTTAGTCCTGATTATTTAAGGACTCGCATTCCTTACTACAAACACAATTACCAATTTTTAAATTGCGATCGCTTGCTGCCTCAAACTGACTATCGCCTCCACTAAGACATCGGGTGGCACGGGTTTAGGCAGATGCCGATCGAAACCAGCTTTCAAAGCTCGATCGCGGTCTTCATCCCTAGCATAAGCCGTCAGGGCGATCGCCCGAAACTTCCCTCGGTTTTGGCTTTTCAAGGAGCGCAGCTTTCTGAGGAGCGAATAGCCGTCTTCCTCCGGCATTCCGATATCGCTCACCAAAATATCCGGACAAAAAGCCGAAGCCACCTCAAACGCTTCAGCAGCAGAGGATGCAGCCCTGACAGCAGCCCCGGAATCGCTCAAGACAAACATCATAAATTCCCGCGAATCAACCTCGTCATCAACCACCAAAATTTTTACTCCCAGCAAATTACCGCCCCCTACCAACACAGGCGCTTCCTCGCGGGCGATCGAATTTAGTGGCATTGAAGGGAGGCGGAAAGTAAAAGTCGAACCCAGATCCAGTCCCGGACTCTGGGCCCACACCGTGCCGCCGTGGAGTTCCACCAACTGCCGGACGATCGCCAGCCCCAGCCCCAAACCGCTATAATTGCGAGTAATCGTAGCATCCGCTTGCCGGAAAGATTCAAACACGTAGGGCAAAAAATTGGCTGCAATTCCAATTCCCGTGTCGGAAACAGACAGCTCAACCTCCGAATCAAGTCGCTGCAAGCGAATTTCCACTCGCCCGCCGCGGGGCGTAAACTTAATCGCATTCGTCAACAAATTCCAAATTACCTGCTGCAAGCGGCCGGGGTCTCCCGATACCAAAAATTTCGGATTTAACTGAGATTCGCGATCGCCAGAAACCTCCCCGAGCTGGCAAAATTCCGCAGTATCGCAGCCCGAATCTAGAATTGCAAACTGCACCTCGATCGACTTAGCATCGGCTGCCAAACGCACGGTATTCACCGCTCCTTCCACCATCGAAATCAAATTTACCGGACAAGGATTCAAGGTCAACTTGCCGCGAATAATTCGGGAAATATCCAGCAAATCCTCAATCAATTGAGTTTGCAATTTCGCATTGCGCTCGATCGTTTCCAAAGCCCGTGCAGTAGCCTCCGGACTGAAACTGCGATTACGCAACAGTTGCGCCCAGCCCAAAATCGCGTTTAATGGCGATCGCAATTCGTGAGAAAGAGTTGCCAAAAACTCATCTTTCATCCGATTTGCTTGCTGAGATTCCTCATAAAGTCGGGCGTTTTCGATACTCGCCGACACCGCCTGAGCCAACTGCATTAAAATACTTTCGTCATCTTCGCCAAACTCCCCCTCGTACTTGTCCGACAACTGAATCAATCCCAAATTTCTGCCGTCGCGAGCCGTCAGCGGTACCGCCAGCCACCCCCGCATCGGCGGGTGATTCCCCCCAGCCTTGCCGAACCCCCGCCAAGCCGGGTGAGCTTCTAACTCGCTTTGAGTCATCCGCATCGCCTGTTGCTGCTGGCAAACTTGTTGGTAAATCCCTGTACCGTCTGGTTCTTCGCAGTAATTTTGCCACTGGGCGTATTTTTCGGACAGGGAAAACTTGCTAATTCCCGCATCCCAGTGGGCGGAAGGGCTGAGGTTGACGGCTACCTGGTGGACTTCCAGAATTTGGCGGGCGCTATCTGCCGCTAACTGAAGTATTTCTGCTACCGACAGCGTGGAGTTGATCGCAACTGAGGCACTTGTTAATTGTTGCAGGCGGTGCAAATACGATCGCTCGCGCGCCAAAGCTTGGGATCGATCGTATTCTAACTGTTTGCGAGCGGTAATGTCGATCGCCACGCCGAACAGCCGCACTGGTTTACCGGATGCGTCAAAAACCACCCGCCCTTTATCGTGAAGCCAAATCACCGAACCGTCGGGGCGCTCTTGGCGGTGTTCCGAGTCGTAAACTCCCGAGCCGCTGAGCGCGGCATCCAAATCAGCCAAAAAGCTGTCGCCATCATCTGGATGCACCGCATTCTTTTTTTCCTCAAAAGTGCCAACCCTGCTGTCTGGGCCCAAACACAGATGTGTTTGGGCATTGGACGAGCGGCGGGCTTCCCCAGAAACAAGATCCCAGCTAAAAGCCACCGTATTAGCTGCTTCTAGGGCAAACCGCAAATTCTCCTCGCTCTCGTGTATTCTGGCTTCGGATAACTTGCGATCGGTAATATCCCAAACCACGCCGATCGATCGCACCGATTGATCGTTAGAATCATAAAAAAACTTGCCCCTACCCGCGATCCAGTGCAAGGTGCCGTCGGGCCAAATAACTCTAAATTCGTGCTGGTATTCTATTTTATTTTCTAAAGACGAGGCGATCGCCCCAGAAATAGAATCGCGATCTTCCGGGTGAACGCAGGCAAAAAACCCTGCGTAAGTTCCCGAAAAACTACCTTTTTCCAACCCGAATAACCGTTCGTGTCCCTCCGACCAAACCACCTCGCTCGTTAATATATTCCAATCCCAAGTTCCCATGTGCGAGGCCGAGATTGCCACCCTCAGCCTTTCCTCAGAAATTGCCAACTGCGCCGACGTTTTGGTGTAATTCTCGCGCAACTGCTGTTTTTCCAAGCTTTCGCGCACTGAGCCGGTCAGCCGCTTGAAGTGCCGCCCTTTGAACACGTAATCGCTCAAACCCGCTTTCATTGATTCGACTGCCACTTGTTCGCTGCCGCTGTCGGTACACATAATTACCGGACAGTTTGGGTAGCGGCTTTGAACTTGTTTTAAAACAGTTAATCCGTCGCTCCAGTGCAGTTGGTAGTCGGTAATTACCAAGTCAAACCCCCCTGCTACCAGGATTTGTTCGAGAGTTTGGGCATCAATCACCGACTTGATTTCTAAATCGGTAAAAGTTTTTCTCAGTTCTCGATCGATCATCAGGCGATCGTTCGGGTTGTCGTCGATCAACAGGATACACAGCATGGGATTTTTTTTATTTTTTGTATTGGCAGAAACATTCTTGAATCTGAGAATATGTTATTTATAGCTACTACTGATGATTAATCTATTTAATTAGCCAGTTAATAGCACTGAGAAATAAGTTGATTATATTGGCTTGTATTTGATTATATCTCACTGCTTGCATTCTGGATACTTGGCAGCCACTATTTGCTCAGAAATACATGAGTTAAGGTGTTTTTTCTAGCCTTGTGGGTATTAATCAATACCCTCCTCAAAACCCCCTACTCACCATTTAGAACCAGGTTGATGTAGCTTTCTTCATTCAGTTGACGAAAGGACAGTTGACAGCACTTTCCCTGCAAGGAACAGGATTGGAGTAATGAATAGTCTGATTTTAATTTGTCGCTTACAAGGGTTCCGGCTTTCAACCAATTCTTTGTGGTCATTTTTTTTTGATTAGACAAGATTGCAAAAATAGTTAGGACGTTGCTCCGAAATTTGATTAAAAGGACTGAGGCAATCTTGTCTCTTCATCACCGAGGAACACATGACACAGAACGCGTCACTACCAACTTATACCATTTGAGATTCGATCTTTTAAATTAAGGAATTGGGAATCAGCGATCGGGCGATCGCAGTTTGAGTCGCGAGGCAACAGTTGCATTTTTTTCGGGAACTGGTATTATAGCAGTGGACAGTTGACAAAAGAGCCGGAAGACCGAATTTGAATAGTTGCACAGTCAGGAAATCAAGCCTTTTATGCTATGGGTTATCGGCTCTATTCATGAGGTTATTTATGTCCTCACCACTGTGGCGAGTGATTTATATTACTCGCTATCTGGCAGAGTCTGGTAACGGGGAAACGGTCACGACAAACCAGGAATTTCTATAGATTCCGGCAGCTCGGTATGGTTGAGCCAATACTCACCAAAATTCTGCATCATTTCCGATAGAGAAGCAAACCCGACAGGTTTAACTAAATAAGAATTCACCCCTAAATCGTAAGCTAGATTGACATCTAATGTTTGCCTGGAAGAAGTCAAAATAACCACAGGCAGGCGTTTGAGTTGCGGCTGCTGCTTCAGCCAACCCAGAACCTCATGACCCGATCGCCTGGGCAACTTCAAATCTAGTAAAATTATCCTAGGCAAAGGATACCGCTCGCGATCGCTGTATTCTCCATCACCATTTAAATAAAAAACCGCTGCATCTCCATCTCGGACAATTTGCAGCGAAATATTAGCAAAAACCCGATCGCGAAACGCCCGCTGCATCAACAGAATATCAACCGGGCTATCTTCCACCAGCAAAATCGTCTGCGTTTGCGTCATCCTTTCCTCAGCAATATCCAAAATCGACTGCCCTGTCCTAATTGAGAGTTCACCCCAACTTGACCGCCCATGCGATCGACTGCTTTTTGTACAATAGCCAATCCTATACCAGTTCCGGGGTATGACTCGATACCGTGGAGCCGTTCAAAGACGCGAAAAATCCGTTTTTGATGTTCCGGAGCAATACCGATGCCGTTGTCTTCTACCCAAAGACGGATAAAGCGATCGTGTTCGATGGCTTTCCTATCCTCCGGGAACGCCTTCGGCGAAGGGATCGCTTCGCTAACGCTAACGGGCAATTGCCGGCTGGAAATCAGTAATTGGGAATTGTCCCAGCGTGTATCTGTCCCTGTTTCCCATTCTCCCGCTGTCTGTCTGTTTGTCCCTGCCTCTGAAGGTAGTTGAATTTCTTCAGCCGATATCTGCACTTGCGGTGATGCGCCTGCCACAAATTTGAGGGCATTGGTGAGCAGATTTGCGATGACTTGAACTAAAGTAACCCGGTGGGCAATTACCGCAAATAAGGGCGAGCTAATAGTAATTTGAGCGCTGTTGGACTTAGCATCGGCTTGTACCATAGCAATTGCCTCAGCGACAGCAGATTCTAACTCTACAACTTGCAGCGATAAATCAGTGCGGCTCAGGCGGCTGTATGCTAGCAAATCTTGGATCAAATCTTCTAATTGTTGCCCACAATTCACAATTTGCTGGGCGTATTCTTGACCTAGTTCGTCGAGCAGTTGGCCGTAATCTTGTAATAAAGCTTCAGCCAATCCCTGCATTCCCCGCAGGGGAGCACGCAAATCGTGGGCGACAGTATAAGTGAAAGCTTCTAATTCTTCGTTAGCTGCTTGCAGTTGATTGGTGCGGAGTTCCACTCGCTGTTCTAACGTAGCGTTGAGCATCCGAATTTCCGATTCTGCTTGTTTGCGCGCCGTGATGTCAATGGCGGTACTAATTACTAAACTTCTGCCGTCGGAAAGCTTGCCTAAAGGTGCGGAATAAAAGTCCCAAATTCGTTTTTCGCCGCTGGCTGTGGCGATCGTATATTCACCTTCAGAAACGCCGACGTTTAATTGGTGCAGCCTCTCAATATCTGCTTGCACTAACGATTTGCGAGTGCCATAAACTTTTTCTGTCCAATCTTCAATTGTAGGAATTTCTGAGTATTCGTAGCCCGAGAGTTGTGTCCAAACGCTGTTAATTTGCAACACTTCTCCGTTTTCTGCGTGCAGCATAATTGGCAGTGGCGCGTTGAAAATGGCGAGCCGGAAACGTTCTTCGGTTAATTTTATGGAATTGCGATCGTGTTCTAGCTGTTCTAGGAGTTGATTTTGCTTGATTTCAGTATTGTCGCGCAAAGTGCGATCGCGCTTTACTAAATAATAAACCAACACCAGCAACAGCAAATCTACTACAGCAGCAACGGTAAAAGTGAGGATTGTCAAATTAGCACTGGCTTGGGATTCTCGGGCGCGCTGCTGCAATAGCTGAGTTTCTTCGGCTACCATTACAGCTACCTGCTGCCGAATCCCGTCCATGATTTGCTTTCCGCGATCGGTTTTTACCAGTTTTATGGCTGCTGCTAAGTTTTTTTGGCGCCGCAGATTGATAGTTTCTTCAAGTTCGGCTAATTTAGAGTCGATCGCGCTTTTCAACACAGTAATCCGCTGTTGCTGACGGTTGTTGTCGGCGGTTAACTGCTGCAATCCGCCTACTTGTGCGTTGATGCGGGCGATCGCCGCGTGATACGGTTCTAAATACCGTTCTTCTCCCGTCAGCAAATAACCGCGCTGCCCGGTTTCAGCATCTTTTAGCGTGGAAAGTGTGGCTTCTAATTCCGTTAAAACTCGGTGAGCGTGCCTCACCCAGCGTTCGTTTTCCACTAACTTGAGAGTATTGCGATAGGAAGTTGCCGCGTTGAAAATTAGCAGCGCCAAGGCCATTCCGATGCCTGCGGTGATTTGGCGAGTCAGCGATTTGTTCATCAAATTGTCGGCGCGCGAGTCCTGCTTTTTTGGTTGTACCTCGCTGCGGGCGATGAATTTTTTGCTCGGGCACACACGGCGGCCAAAGCAGATAAATTTAAGCCTCAAATCTGCGATGATCTTGTTTGTAGTCTAGTCTCGCTCTTGCTCGCATCCTCCTTAAGTAGGAGACGAAAAACAGACAATCTGTCTGTCAGGGGCAGCCCAGCTTAATTCCCATTTTCTCTGGCATCGCTTTTGCCTTTGTAACTATTTCAAATTCAAATCGCGGCGCAAAAGAAGGAGTTTTTACCTATTGATTTTGGTTGATTTTTAAGGTATATTTTAGATAATGGAAGTGGTGACTTAAGTTTTAAAAATGCCACTATTCCCATTATTAAATGATACCTTATCAACCGAGCCGCGTCAAGCTTTTCACCTCAAAAAAAAGGCGATTTTTTTATTTTTTATGTAAATATAATTTATGGACGTAGTTGTAGGCTGCATCGCTCTTGTTGAATCCGTTGCCTAAAAATCGACAATCAAGCGAGCGACGCACTTGGGAGCTGATAGGCTTAACGAAACAAACCGAAGAATTATCTGGTTGGGAAAAAGTGAAACCGAGGATTGTTGGCTGGAGGCGCAATCACAGGTGCGTCGCTACTGGAAAAGTCGATTTTTTTTGAGAATTATAAAAAGCGACGCACCCGAAGAATTGTGAAATAAGATTAGTTGTGGACGCACCCGAATAAAGAAACCGGGTTTTTGAACTCTTATTGAGGGTTTTGGGCAAATATTTTGGTAAAAAACCCGGTTTCTGGTAGCCCGCGCACAAGTCCTAAAGATAATTACGCAACAACAGCGGCTTTGAGTGCCAAAATGCGATCGATCGCATCCTCAACCACTTTATCAGGAGTCGAAGCACCCGAAGTAACGCCGACCACAATATTACCATCAGGCAACCAATTTTGGGTAACAACCAAATCTCCGCCTAGAGGCTTGTGTTCGATGCGATTTCCCGGTAGAATGCGCTCGGCAGAATCAATGTGGTAGGAAGGAAGCGTTTTGTCGATCGCAATTTCCTGCAAGTGAGTAGTATTAGAAGAATTAAAACCCCCAATCACCAACATCAAATCCAACTTTTCCTCAACCAAATTCAACATAGCATCTTGCCGTTCCTGAGTTGCATCGCAGATAGTATTAAAACTCAGAAAATGTTCGTTAAGGTTTTCGGGGCCAAACTTCCGCATCATCGTCTTTTCAAACAACTTACCAATATTCTCAGTTTCAGTTTTGAGCATAGTAGTTTGGTTAGCAATCCCGACAGAGACCAAATCCAGATCCGGGTCGAAACCAGCCGAATAAGCCTTGCTAAACTTAGCCATAAACTCAATTTTGTCACCTCCGTGCAAGATATAATTGCTGACATATTCAGCTTCCTGCAAATTCAGCACAATCAAATACTTATCAGCAAAAGAACTCGTCGCGACAGTTTCCTCATGCTTGTACTGACCGTGAATAATCGAAGTATAATCTTTCTTCTTGTGCTTCTCAACAGTATTCCAAACCTTAGAAACCCAAGGACAAGTAGTATCAACAATCTTACAGCCCTTATCGTTGAGCAACTGCATTTCTTGGACGCTCGCGCCAAAAGCAGGTAAAATTACCACATCGCCGCTATCCACCACCGAAAAATCTTTCTGTCCCTTGGACACAGCAATAAAACCAACTTCCATATCCCGCAAATGCTGGTTGACAGACGGGTTATGAATAATCTCATTAGTAATCCAAATCCGTTCCGAGGGGAAATGCTGGCGAGTCTCGTAAGCAATAGCCACAGCGCGTTCCACCCCCCAGCAAAAACCAAAAGCCTCAGCCAGCCGGATGGTGACAGCGCCGCGTTGGAGCCTGTAATTGTTGTCACGAATTTGCTGGATCAGACTGCTTTGATAAGCTGTCTGCATCACGTCAGCTACCTCAGCTTCGTGTCCGAAACCCTTGCGGTGGTAGTTTTCAGACTGTTGGAGCGATCGTTTAAAAGCTTTAGTATCCATCTGGTATCGATTTGAAATCTAGGTTAATTACCTTTGATTTTAGAAGGTATGGGCGCGATCGGGATTATTTGCTTGAGTAGGGAGCAGCGGTTAAGGTGTTTATATGGTCAATGAGAGGGAAGAAGCAATGAACCGCGAAGACGCAAAGGACGCAAAGGAAGAAGAAAGAAGAATGAGACAGTTGGGCGAACAGGTGGAACAGTTGGCTTATAGAGCGATTGGGGCCGCCATTGAAGTGCATCGGCTGTTAGGCCCAGGATTTTTAGAATCAGTGTATCAAGAATCCTTAGAAGTTGAATTTGGGCTGCGGGGGATACCTTGTGAGCCTAGAAAGCCAGTAGCAATCAACTACAAAGGTCATCGAGTCGGCGAAGGTCAATTAGACTTTCTGGTGGGCGATATCTTAGTTGTGGAACTAAAAGCTGTCGAAAAGCTAGCCCCCATCCACGACGCCCAAGTTATCTCCTATCTAAAAATGACCAAAAAAACCCTAGGCCTGCTCATCAACTTCAACGTTCCCATCCTCAAAGAAGGCATCAAACGCATAATTCTCTCATCTTAAACCTTCTTCCTGCTCTTCCTTCGCGCTCTTAGCGCCTTCGCGGTTCGTAAAAAAACTTAAAACAAGCGGCAAGTCCGAGCCAAGAACGAATTAACCGCGAAGACGCGAAGGACACGAAGGAAGAAGAAACAAGAATGAGACAGTTGGGTTACAAATTGATATCAAACGGATAATTCTCTGATCTTAACCCTTCTTCCTCCTCTTCCTTCGCGCTCTTGGCGCCTTCGCGGTTGGTGAAAAAAAAGCGTAGAGACGCATATACCTGCATCTCTACGCGATCGAACTTATCGATAAAATCAGCCTACCTTTTTCGGCGAAAAAGGAGAACCAGATTCAAAGGAACTGAAACCGCCAGCAAAATCCTCACCGTAAGCTTCTTCGCCGTGTTGGCCGATATCCAAACCTTGGTCTTCAGCAGATGACGCAACTCTCAGTTCCATAAACTGCCCCAAAAGTTTCAAAATCACAAAAGTGCCGACAGCCGCAAACACGTAAGTAGCTAGAACGCCGATAAACTGGGTCACAAGCAGCCCCGGATTTCCGGCAAACAGCCCGTCATTTCCGGCTGCGTTAACCGCTTTAGTCGCAAACACGCCAGTCAAAATCGCGCCTACAGTTCCGCCGACGCCGTGAACCGGGAAGGTATCCAAGGAGTCGTCAAATCCTAGCTTAGCTCGCAAGCTAACGGCAAAGAAGCAACAAACCGCAGTGATCGATCCGATCAATAGCGCCCCTACTGGCAGGACATATCCCGCCGCCGGTGTGATTCCTACCAATCCTGCTAGGAAGCCGCTCGCAATTCCGACTGCTGTCGGTTTGCCTCTGAGTACCCATTCCAGTATTGTCCAAGTTAAGCCGCCGCCTGCGGTTGAAATCATGGTGGTGACAAAAGCCACTGTTGCTAAGGAACCCGATCCCAAAGCGCTACCGCCGTTGAATCCAAACCAGCCGAACCACAGCAGCCCAATTCCCAGCAAGACGTAGGGTACGTTGTGGGGGGTGTGGGGCTTGTTCAAGTGGTCTTTGCGGGGCCCGATTACCCAAGCTGCGACAACCGCAGATACCCCGGAACTGATGTGTACGACTGTGCCGCCGGCAAAGTCTAATGCTCCGATCGCTCCCAGCCAGCCTCTACCCCAAACCCAGTGGGCTAAAGGTGAGTAGATGAAGGTTGACCACAGCAGTACGAACCAGAAATAGGTTTTGAATGTTACCCGTTCGACGATCGCCCCTGAAATCAAGGCGGGGGTGATGATGGCGAACATCATCTGGTAAACCATGAATACTTGGTGCGGTATTGTCGGTGCGTAGCCGATCGGATCTGGTTTGTCGGCTGCGACGTTGTTCAAGAACATCCAGTCGAACCCGCCGATGAAGGTTTCGATCCCTTTACCAAAGCCTTGGGATGTGGGAGTGGAAACGTCAAAGGCTAAACTGTAGCCCCACAGAGTCCACGTGACGCCGATCAGTCCCATCATGACTAAGCTCATCATCATGGTGTTGAGGACGTTGCGCGATCGCACCAGTCCTCCGTAGAAAAACGCTAGCCCCGGTGTCATTAGCAGTACCAGTGCTGACGAGATTAACATCCAGGCTGTATCGCCGGTGTCGATCGGACTTGCTACCACCGCAGCCGCCGCAGGAGCAGCAGCAGGAGCATCTTGAGCTAACGCATTGTTCATCAGCGGCCAGCTTAACAGCCACAGTGCGAGGATGCCGATCGTTAAACTTTTTTTGAGCACGTTATTTTTACCTTCTAATAGTCAGCAATTTTCTGGAAAGACCGAGCCGATTTTAGATGCGAGGATTTTAGATGCAATAGTTATTTGGTTTTAAGTCCCTGTTTTAGCGGAACAAATCTTTTATAGATAATTCCCAAATCCTCAACTCCCCGACTTCCTATAGCCGGACTCATCTAAATTCGTCAAGTATCTATCCAATACTATGTGCCTTTTGGATTCCACCATTTGTAGTTATGATAATTCTGTATCACAATATACTAAATATTTATATATCATATTTTCTTAAT
Source organism: Microcoleus sp. bin38.metabat.b11b12b14.051 (assembly GCF_013299165.1). Lineage (NCBI taxonomy): Bacteria > Bacillati > Cyanobacteriota > Cyanophyceae > Oscillatoriales > Microcoleaceae > Microcoleus > Microcoleus sp. bin38.metabat.b11b12b14.051. The sequence goes on along the minus strand of NZ_JAAFKD010000004.1, from coordinate 286,669 downwards.
CTATCCGCAGGTACTTGACATCAGCAGTAGAAGCAGAGTAATCGGGGAGGTGCAGAGACGGGGAGAGAGGGAAAATCTTCCTTTTTGCTTCAACATCTGACTGATGACGGCCCGACGTTGGACGTTCGATCGCGGGAACAGCATTAATGACAACTGACAACCCCTCGGCTTCGCTCGGGGCAAGCTGACAACTGACAACTGACAACCCCTCGGCTTCGCTCGGGGCAAGCTGACAACTGACAACTGACTAATTTTTTAACTGTATTTGCCCGAACATTTGCAAGGCCGATCGCCAAACGAGATAACCTCGATCGTTCAGGTGCAAGCCGTCTGTGCTGAGTTCGGTTGGCAAATTGCCGTCAGCATCCGCAAACAGTGGCTGCAAGTCGAGATAAGAAACATTTTCGGAATTAGCAATTTCTTTGAGGCGCCGATTGATGGCGCGAATTCGACTGTTGGGTATTGCCAGCAGCCGATCGCGATTTTCCCAAGTTGCTTGTTCCCCACTGTGTGGCAATATCGACTGCACCACCACTTGTGCTTTTGGGTGCGCCCACCGCAAATCGCGGATAATCTGGCGCTGGTTGTCCAAAATTCCTTCGTCGCTGGCACCCCGCAACAAATCGTTAATCCCGATCATCACAAACACCGTCTCGGGTTCAGTGCGATCGAACAACTGCAATCGCTTTAGCAAACCCACGGAAGTTTCGCCGGAAATCCCTTGATTTAGCCAAATGCGATCGATCGGTAGCAGCTTCGTGGGAAACCACATACTCAGAGAATCCCCAGCCAAAACACTCAGTTTTGGGGGGCGATTTGTCGCTGCCGCCTCAGCTTCCCGGCCCAACTGCGTCACCCACTGCTGGTAAGACCATTTGTGTCGCGGCCCGGGAACGGGTACGTCTAGGACTGGCTTTGCAGAGTTGGTGGGCATTACGGAGCGAATTAATTCCTCTGTGCTCCCGGGTGCTGTCATCGCTGCACTAGCAGGGGAGGTTTCCGTCAAGTTGTTTCCCCTAGCGATTAGTTGAGCGACTGTGACGATCAGAAATCCGTTCGCCAGCAGAGATAGCAAAGCCCAAACCGGGACTTTTTTCGATCGGCTCACCTCCATCCCTAAGAGGGATTTATGAGCTCTACTTCTGCTAACTCCTCCAAACTTCTCCATAAACTCAAGCGATTTGCAGGCATCACACCGAATAATTGGCACTCGTTGCTGCATCAAATTTTACCGCTAAATTAAAGCCTCAATTCTTGTAAGAATCAAGCACTGTGCTGTGTTGGGCGCGGCGGCGATGCAGAACTTTGCTTTTTCGCACTACTCTACCATAAAAAATCTGCCTGCCAAACTTTCTCGCCCAGAAATCAAGGGATTTTGGATTTTAGATTTTAGATTTTAGATTTTAAATTGGGGAATGATTTACTACATCAGCATTTACAGCTTTTATACAGTTACATTTTTTTCTTTCCTATCCTGGACGCATCAACTCGGTTTGTTAAAGTCATTGCGCGATTTTAGCAAGCAGCGCCATCCGGATAAACCGGGTTTAAAAGGCTCCCGTCGTGCGATCGCCACTGCATCTGTGGGCGATCGATTTCAAAGTGTGGTTTTTCAGAATCTAGCCCTAGATGTACAAATTGCCGATCTAGGGCTAGAAAACTGAAGAAAGTCGATCGTCCCACCCTTGAGAGTTTTAGATCTAAAGTTTGGTAGTCCTGTCTCCAGCACCCCCAGAATAACCGCCGTAGCCGCCCTCAGTTCGGTTTCCCGAGCTCGTTTCCTTCACGAACCCGGTGTAAGCTTCCATCCCGTGTTCGCCGATATCCAAACCTTCGGCTTCCTCAACAGCAGAAACGCGGATACCCAGCAAAGCTTTGAGTGCAGCCCAAAAAATCGTACTCAGCAGCACTGTCATGCCCCCTACAGAGATAATACCCATCAACTGTGGTAGTAATTGATCGAAACCTCCGCCTACGAACAATCCCGCTTTCGGCCCAGCGGTATAAATTCCAGTTGTAGGGCCGTCAGCAAACAAGCCAACTGCCAGAGTGCCCCAAATACCGCAGACTAAGTGAACTGAAGTTGCACCTACAGGGTCGTCAATTTTCAAATTGTCGAAGAATGTTACTGCGAAGACTACCAGGATACCTGCGATCGCACCGATAATGGCAGAATTGGGTATGTTGACCCAAGCGCAGCTCGCTGTCACCCCGACTAAACCGGCGAGGATGCCGTTGATAATCATCGAAAGGTCAGGTTTACCGAGGTACAGCCAAGCTGTAATCGTCGCAGCAACGCCTCCGAAGGCGCCGGCGGTGTTGGTGGTGATGGCAATGTGGGCGATCGCATTGGGATCGACAGCCATTGTCGAACCGGGATTGAACCCGAACCAACCCAACCATAGAATCAAACAGCCGAGGGTGGCAATGCTCATATTGTGTCCCGGCATCGCCACAGTATCGCCGTTACGGTACTTGCCGATCCGCGGCCCGAGAAATGCCGCTCCCATCAAAGCAGCCCAACCGCCTACCGAGTGAACTACTGCCGAACCGGCAAAATCGTAGAAACCTGCTGTTTGCAGCCAGCCACCGCCCCAAATCCAGTGTCCGGTAATCGGGTAAGCAATGCCGACTAGCAGCAAGCTGAAAATTAAGAAGTCGAGGAATCTAATCCGCTCTGCAACGGCCCCAGAAACGATCGTGGCAGCAGTTCCGGCAAAGACTAATTGGAAAAAGAATTTAGCGTTGAGGGGGACTCCCGTCCAGTTTAAGGCTTTGAAAATGCCTTGATAAGCATCTCCTGTGGCGGGGCTGTTATCAGCTACATTCCATAGGAAATATCCGCCGCTGCTGCCGATAAAACCGTTGCCGTTGCTGAACATTAATGCAAAGCCGATCGCCCAAAATGCGATCGTCGAAAGGGCAAATACAATCAGATTTTTTGCTAGCACGTTAACTGCATTTTTCTGCCGGCAAAAACCCGTTTCCAACATCCCGAAACCGGCGTTCATAAAGAACACTAGCATTCCAGCGACCATCACCCACATGGTATCCATGCCCACCTTGAGGCTGGCCAATTGTTCCTCTGTAGTCTGCTTGGGAGGGGTTTGGGCTACCGCCGCATATCCCCAAATGAAGACGATGATAACCGCTAAAGGTATGCAGGCTTGCCAGCTCGGACTCAGGCGGGCGATCGTCCTTTGTAATTTTTTGAACCTGTTGGCTTTCGTCAAAATTTTAGCTGCTGGCAAATTTAAAGACTCCTGCCTGACTTGTTTCGACTTTTTCTTTCCGACAGTCATTTTAATCATTTTCACCCTCTTTACAACTAATCAGCTCACCAAGATTCCGAAAATTTTTCAATTGTACTACACAAGTTTAGAGATTATTTGTTCATCTTGAGGTATTTCTGATAGCCTAGCTCTTCTAGCTGAGTTTGTTTTTTCATTACAGATTCGGACAAAGTTTTGCGGTAATCCAAGATTCGCTCTAGCAATTGAGGCTGGGAAACTGCTAATATTTGAATTGCCAGCAAGCCAGCATTTTTAGCATTGCCGATCGCCACTGTTGCTACGGGTATGCCGGCTGGCATTTGGACGATCGAGTACAACGAATCTACCCCTTGCAGGTGACGGCTGGGCACGGGGACACCAATCACCGGCAACGGTGTTAAAGATGCTACCATGCCCGGGAGGTGCGCCGCTCCTCCTGCACCTGCGATAATGACTTTCAAGCCTCGATCGTGGGCGGTTTGGGCGTATTCTACCATGCGCTCGGGGGTGCGGTGGGCGGAGACAATCGCTACCGAGCACGGTACGTTAAATTCTTCGCAAACTGCGATCGCTTCAGACATGGTTGGCAAATCCGAATCGCTGCCCATGATAATTCCAACTGTCGGTTGATTCATGCAATTTTTAGATATGAGATTTCAGATTAATGGTAATTTTAAATTATGCCGTTAACTCAAATTAAGATATTTTGTAGCAAAACTGACCCTTGAAAGCAATTTGGTCGCCCGTCACCCTACTGACAGCAAAAAGCTCCGCATCCTCATCACCAGCCCGCAGATGTATCGAGGCGAGCCAATCTAAAATCTAAAATCTAAAATCTAAAATCGGATGACTGAAGCCACAACCCCAACTGCTACTAATACAGATATTCTCAATGCTCGCCTTCCCGGCTGCAAGGATTTGCAAATGCTGGCTGTTGACGAAGCCGGCATAATTCAAAAAGTTTGTCCGATGGACGCCGTATTTAAACGGATTGCTCCTGAGAATTTGCAAGTGCTGGATGCAGCAGGCGATTTGATTTCTCTGGGCGGTGTTGACTTGCAGATTAACGGCGCCCTTGGTTGGGCTTTCCCCGATTTAGAAAGCAAAGATATTGAAGTTTTACCGAAAATTTGTCAATTTTTATGGTATCAGGGAGTCGATGCTTTTGTGCCGACTTTGGTGACAACTTCTCTGGATAAGTTTAGACGATCGCTCAGGGCGATAGCTGATTATATCCGCAGTGCAAAAACCGCTGCTCCTGCCAGCAATCAATCGAAAAGAGCCGAAATTATCGGCGTTCACCTCGAAGGCCCTTTTCTCAACCCCCAGAAGCGAGGAGCTCACCCAATTGAGTTTTTGTTACCCCTAACTATAGAAAATGTCAAGCAAGTTTTAGGAGATTGTGCCGATATTGTCAAGATAATTACTTTAGCACCGGAATTAGACAGCACTGGCTCCGTCATACCCTATTTACAAAGTTTGGGAATTGCCGTCAGTCTCGGACATTCTCAAGCGACGGCAGAGCAAGCACAACAAGCATTCGATCGAGGAGCTTCTATGGTAACTCACGCTTTTAATGCGATGCCGAGCTTGCACCACCGAGAACCGGGTTTGTTGGGAGCAGCGATCGTTTATCCGGGTGTAAAATGCGGTTTAATTGCTGATGGCAAGCACGTTTCTCCAACCATGATCGATTTTTTGCTGCGCGGTGGCAGGTACGAAACAGGTGTTTTTTTAGTCAGCGATGCTTTGGCTCCTTTGGGTTTGCCTGATGGTGTTTATCCTTGGGATTCCCGACAAATTGAAGTCAGAAAAGGTACGGCTTGGGTAAGATTGGATTACCACTCGCCCCTGGAATCTGCTACTTTGGCCGGTACAACTCTACCGCTGTTGGCAGGAGTTCAAAATTTGGTGAAGTGGGGGATTTGCGATGCCCAAACAGCGATCGCCCTGGCTACTGAATCTCCCAGAAAGGCGATCGGGCTTCCGGGAATTATCGGTCAATCTGCAAGTCAATTGTTGCGCTGGAATTTAAACACAGCAACCAAAGAATTGACTTGGCACAGACTATTTTAGATTTTAGATTTTAGATTGGGGAATTGGGAATTGGGAATTGGGAATTCGGAATTCGGAATTCGGAATTGGGCAATTCTTCGCGTCTTCCCCTCTTCCTTTGTTCAACAGTCAACAGTCAACAGTCAACTGTCAACTGTCAACCCCTCGACTCCGCGGGCGGGCTCTTCTGTCAGCAGTCAACAGTCAACTGTCAACTGTCAACTGTCAACTGCTATAATATCAAACCGTTGGCAATAACTCAGCAGCAGGCAAACAGATGAATTTGGTAGACGACAAGACTATAGTTAAACAGTATTTTAACTCGACAGGATTCGATCGCTGGCAGCGAATTTACGGCGACGGCAAAGTCAACAAAGTGCAGCTAGACATCCGCACCGGGCACCAGAAAACAGTGGATACAGTCATCGACTGGCTGCAAGCAGACGGCAATTTGCCCGGGCTGAGTATCTGCGATGCTGGCTGCGGTGTAGGCTCTCTGAGCATTCCCCTGGCTGAGGCTGGAGCAATTGTTTGTGCTAGCGATATCTCTGACAAGATGGTAGCAGAAGCCTACGATCGATCGACAGCCGTTCCTGGGAAGCTGTACAACATATCCTTCGCCGCTCAAGATTTGGAAGCTTTAACGGGCAAATTTCACACGGTTATTTGTCTGGACGTGCTGATCCACTATCCTCAAAGTAAGGCCTCAGAAATGATCGCACACCTAAGTTCGATCGCCCAATCGCGACTAATTCTCAGTTTTGCCCCCAAAACTTTAGCACTTACCGCCCTCAAAAAATTTGGCGAACTTTTCCCGGGCCCTAGCAAAACTACCCGCGCTTACCAGCACCGGGAAGCAGATATTATCAAAATCCTAGAAAGCAACGGTTTTGTGATTAACAGAACAGCCATGAATAGCACTAGCTTTTACTATTCTCGCTTGCTAGAAGCTGTGCGAAAATAAACTAGAAATATCTGCAAAAGCTAATTTAGCATAAACCCAAGGTGCGCGCTCCGCACCTTTCTTCGCAGATTTAAATTAATAGACAAATTGTATTCATTCACCTTTATCTCTTGAAAATATCTGCGTTTATCCGCGTCTATCAGCCTGATATCTGCGGTTGACCAATCAAAGACTTATAAAATAACTTTATTGATGTTAACTTACCACCCAATTCCCAATTCCTAATAAAAAACTATTATGTCAACCCTAATCATAACGCGCATTTTCATAGCAGCCGCAGCCGTATTCGGAGGTTTATCAGTTGCGGGCGGGGCTTTTGCCTCCCACGCTTTGAAAAATCAATTGAGCGATCGAGCTTTAGCAATTTTTGAGACCGGCGCCCGCTATCAAATGTACCATGCTCTGGCTCTATTACTCGTCGCTTTGTTGTTAAACAGCCTCCAAGAGTCTCAAACCTTTTTTGCAGCCGCTGGATGGGCTTTTATTGCGGGTACGATCGTCTTTTCAGGCAGTTTGTACGCCCTGAGTTTGACTGACATTAAATGGCTGGGTGCAATTACGCCGCTGGGCGGAGTTGCTTTTATTTTCGGTTGGGGTTGCTTGGCAATTGCAGCTTTGACTTTAAAATAACTAATTAGTAAATTTTGAGCCAATTACCGATTACCAATTCCCAATTCCCAATTCCCAATTCCCTAATTTTCAAACACATGGCTGGAAAACATCTCTGTCAGGGTACGCAAGTAAGGTAAAAATACCATAACATCCGCAGCCGGGAGGCGATCGGATATTTCCCAAAACAAAATTAGCAGCATATCTTGGACTAACTCCCAACTTACATGAAGTTTCGGGTAGAGCATCACGCAAATTGGGAACAATTCTTGTTGTACCGGGCCAATGCTTCCTGTTAAAACGCACCAGCACAGATAGCTTTGAAAAATTTCCACATCCCGGATACCTGAAATTTTGACATCCCGATCGGTCAAATAACCGCTGTTGCTGCGGTATCCTTGATGCTGGGCGCTAGCGCGATCGTACACTGCACTAGCAATTTGAGTCGTCTGCTGCAACAAATGCTGAACCGCTAACAAAGCTTTTGAATTGGGTGCGTGATCCGCCGCAGCCTCGTTAATCTCTCCGTGGGGAATGTGCAGGTAGTCGTCTACAACTTTTAAATAGGGTGCAAATTCCGATCGCTCTGACTCCGAAAGACATCCTAACAAGATTTTGCTAGTATATTGAAACTCCAACGTCACAAATCCCAGCACTAGCGGATCTGTCTCTGAGTATTTGCGCCTGATTCGGACAATATCTTTCCCCACCAGCACAGACAAGCGGAAAACAGGTTCTCTATCGCCGTAAGCGTCTATTGCTTTCCCATATAAGGTGCGAGTGTCGCGGGCAATTTCTTCACGATTAATTAAGCTAGGAGCGATCGCGTGCCGCTCTATTTGTTCCCCTAAAACCGCTTCTACTTTACCCCAAGCTATCTCGCTGGCTACTTTCAGTGTTTCTGTTAATTTGTCAACTATCTTGGCTCGATTACTCTCAAAATTGCTTGATTCTGGACTTTGAGGAATTTGGCGATGTGCTTGATTTTCTCGTGCCGCGATTGTACTGTAATATTTTTTTGCCCAGCTAACCGCCAAAGAAGAAACGTTGACGCCTTTAGTCTCTGGCAATTGTTGATTGTCCGAGCCTGTGATCTCCTGCGGGGCAAAACTCTGTCCCTGTGGAATGTCATCTGCTACAGCTAAAGACTTTGAATATCCTTGTAAAATACCTGTCATGAGAAACCTCGTTTTTTGTGAATTAGCACCGATTGATTCCCCTGATTATTAACTTTCCTAAATACAATTTTCCGGATTTGTACGCTAACAGTCATCAGCCATTATGCTTAAAACTATCAGCCATTTAGCTGCACTGCTTGCACTTTATATAAGTTGCACGTTAATAACGTTATCGCTTGTGCGATCGATCACATCGTAATTGTGATCGAGCGGTAGCGCTTTTTTTATTTACCTTTAAAGATGCCTAAAAGTAAATTTAATTTATCTTAAAAGCTCAGAATTAAAGTCAAATATACCTTGAAAAAAAATACTCCTTGAGATATTTTATATTTTTAGTTGAACTCGCTTTTGTCGTTAGCGAAGCCAACGAAGAGGATCGCCCTACATTTTTAAAGAATCTAGGCTACATCACGATCGATCGGCGACTTAGATTGATTTTCCGGTGGTGAAGCAATAAATTTATCTTCTGCCTTGCAGTTGTTAGGAAACCTTAACACATGGCACCTGGCCTTTTTATAAATAAATTATTAAATTTGAGCTGAGCATAAATAAAATTTATGTGCGTCTCGTTAATGCTACGGCGAGCAGTTTTTTTTTCGAGCAGTTTTCTGAGCTTCATCAGGAAGCTAAGCAATCCCTTACAGGCCCGATCGCCCAAAAGTTCGATCGCCCAAAAGTTCGATCGCCCAACAACGCTTTCAAACCAAAATCTCCATAGATTTGCCCGATCGCTTTGAAATTTTACCAAGTCTGCCCGGTTCGATGCCTCTGCCGAAAGCATGAGGGCGCCCCGGAAGCTGCGGGATGAGGTCGAGGAGGCCCCACGGGCCCTGGCTCCTCAAAAACAGCACGGTCAGTACGTCTTTAAGGATATGGCTTCGGGTAGGATTAGTAGGACGAGAGGAAGTGGATAAAATGAGCGCCAGCAATTCAACAGAAATCAAGTTCGGAACCGATGGGTGGCGGGGACTGATTGCCCATGACTTTACTTTTGCCAACGTGCGAAAGGTTACGCGGGCGATCGCCAGTTACCTAGAAACTGCTTACACCAAAGACCGCCCAGTGCTGGTATCCTACGATACCCGGTTTCTGGCAGACGAGTTCGCCCGTACCTCCGCGGAAGTTTTGGCAGATTTGGGATGGACGGTGATGGTGGTCGATCGAGATTGCCCCACACCAGTCATCGCTTACAGCGCCAAGCATCTCAACTCCGCAGGCGCCCTGATGTTCACGGCTTCGCACAATCCCGCACCTTACTGCGGCATCAAATACATCCCCGACTACGCGGGCCCGGCTACCCCGGAAATTACTGATACCATTGTGGCAAATATTGCTGGTGCTTCTGATGCCCCAGCCAAAGGCAGCCACAACGATAAAATCTCCACTTTTGACCCGAAACCCGAATATTTGAAGTTTCTTTATACTTTGATAGATGTGGAGCGGATTCGCTCTGCTAAGTTGAAGGTGAAGTACGACGCTCTGTATTCGACTTCTCGCGGCTATCTCGACGGCGTTTTGGAACACTGCGGCTGCGATGTGGAAAGTTTTCACACCTATCGCGACGTACTATTTGGTGGCGGAATGCCCGAGCCCAAGGGCGAACAGCTAGTCGAGTTGGTGGAAGCTGTAAAGAAGGATGCAGCCGATTTGGGTTTGGCTACCGATGGCGACAGCGATCGCTTTGGTATTGTTGATGAGTTGGGAAACGTGTTGACTCCAAACACCGTGTTGTTGCTGTTGGCGCGTCACTTGGTTAAGAATAAAGGCTTGACTGGGGCGATCGTCCGTACCGTCGCAACTACCCACTTGCTGGACAATATGGCAGCCAAATACGGTTTAACCATCTATGAAACCGCAGTCGGCTTTAAATACATCGGCGAAAAAATGCGGGAAACAGCCGTACTCATCGGTGGCGAAGAGTCTGGCGGTTTGAGCGTTTTGGGTCACATCCCCGAAAAAGACGGGATTTTGGCTGATATGCTAGTTGCTGAGGCGATCGCCTACGAAGGCAAACCGCTTTCTCAGTTAGTCGAAGAAGCCATCAAAGAAGCCGACGGCCCCCTGTTCAACAAACGCTTGGACTTGCACCTAGAAGACGCCCACAAAGCAGCCGTTTTGGACTCTTTTACCAAGAATCCACCCACGGAAATAGCGGGTATTGGCGTTAAGGAAATCGGACGCAAAGACGGGATTAAACTTTATCTGGAAGACGGCGGCTGGGTACTGCTGCGGCCTTCGGGAACCGAACCTTTGATGCGCGTTTACATGGAAACCAACTCTGCGGACAAAGAAACCAAAGTTGCCGAATACATGGAAAAGGTAATTTCCCACTTACAACCTGTTTAACTCTCAAACTGTGCCAATGCGGGGTTTTTCCCCCAGGCCTTGAAATGGTAGGGTGCGCAGCCCGCACCTTACCTATTGCAGATCCTCTGAACGTGCATCATCTTTGTTTGGAACAGGGTAATAGAGGTATTTGGGCGATCGCATTTCATCCCCACAAACTAATACTGGCTGCTGCTGCTGCTGACCCAAGTGCGATATTATCGAATTTGGAAAATGAAGTGACGTTAAATTACCAACATCCAGGTAACGTTAACCTCATTCAATTTAGTTTAGATGGCAGCCAATTATTTACGTGCAGTACAGCGGGACTTGTTAAAAATTGCGATGTGTAATCTTTTTATTTTGAAGAATATTGAAAAAATCGATTTTTTTTTCGTATTTCCTTGACTTTTACTATGTTTTTATTATATATTTATTTCATAATGGGATGGTTGCGAAAATATTAATTTGAGACATATTTCCATTATAATACTGATATTATGAAGTAATAATATCAGTTAAATAATTAGCTTGTCAAGCCTTTTATGAAAACAATTCCTCTGCTCGCCATTAGTTTTTTAGTCGCAATTTTAGCCAGCGCGATCGGCATAATCTCAGTGCAGAACGCCGCCCCAGTAGCCTTAAACTTTATCTTTTTTAAATCCATACAATTGCCCGTAGGATTAGTATTGGCGATGAGCATTAGTGCGGGACTGATCGTCGCGGCGCTGCTGCAACCGCTGTGGAACCTTTCAGATTCCCAAGCGAACCGTGGCCAATTTCAGGCAAATCCCGAAGAGTCAGACACCGCAGAATATTAAGTTAATTCCTGTACAGAAGAGAGCGAATAAACCTTACCGTCAATCAACAGCCGAGTAATTCCCTTGGCTAGCAAGTAAGGCGCAGCTTTTTGTAGCAGCCTGCCATCGGGAATTTTGAAAACTCTTTGATTGTTGGTAGAAAATCGGCGGGCTACTCGGTGATTGTCAAAGACTGGCAGAGTTTTCTCGCGAATTTCGCTCGCCGGAATTTGACCGAGTTCGCCAAAAGCTTTTAGAGGTCTAGTGATTAACTCCGCCGCCCGATCGACTACTAAATAGCAAATTTTCGGCAGGGTGGCTTCACTTAAAGGCAAAACTTGAATCGGCCCTGTAGCCCTCGGCTCGTTAGCGAAGCCCTCGAAGAGGATCGACTCCCCCGACTGGATCGCACCCAGCAGACTTCCTTCAAACAGAGAATCTTCATCCTCCAAATCTTCGTCGAAGTCGTCATCTAAATCATCATCATCCTCGCCGTCGTCCTCCCGATCTTCGTCGAAATCGCTAAAATTTTCATCTGCGAGCATTCCCAGTTCCCCAGTCACAGCAGCTCGGCGGCTGTCACGAGCAAGATTGGGCGCCGCGGGAGCTGGTAAATCTGAAACCTGCAAATCCGACTGTAAAGTTGCTGGGATTTCGAGTTCTGGGCTTGGTTTGGCCGCTGGTACAGCACGCTGTCGGATTGTCGGCTTGGAATTGGCGACAGACTGCGGGACACCCACTGACTCGGACAGGGGCGCACCGGCCGCCGGAGCGGTTTCGCACTCTGTCGCCGGCGCGGCGTTGGCCTGTGTCGGTTCAGAATCGCTGCGGAGATCGGACAAACGCTTTTGTTTTTTATGGAGTAAAAGTTCGTATTCCGGCTCTGACAAAGCGCCCTGAAGGATGCGCCTGACAGTCGAACTGCTCACTCCGTAGCGCTTGGCCAGAGCGATCGTATTCTCATCGGACTGTCGGTACAGCCTGAGGAGTTCGCGTTTGTCTGAATCCGAGAGTTTTGTGGGCGTCATGCCAAGTTTTCCAGCAAAAAGACGTGAAAAGACGCAGCAAGTGCGATCGGCGAACAGTGATATTTTCATCTTCGATTGGGAGTTGACAGAAGCCGACAAGGCTAAAAAAGCTTTCGCGTCCCTGCTTGCTTCGGCAACCCCAATCTCCAATCGCTAAGCGGCGCGGCGAGTCCGCCTGCTCTGGCGCGAACGGGTTGAGATGTCATGTTCCAAGATAGCTCCTATTCCAAAGAGGATGGCGCTGAAAACAAAAAACACTTCCAGCAAACTGCCACTTTGATAAGCACCTTCAGCCTGAGTATCCCGCCATTTAAAGTACATATCAGCGATGTAAAGCGAAAAAGTTGCCGCCGCAATCATCCTCCAGGATTGGGAAAAACGTCCTCCCCAAAACGCCAGCAGCAACGCAGTAGCAATAATCAGCAGAAAAACGTCCCCGACTATGTAAAACAAATTGATTGCATAGGCGTAAGGCGACAGTTGCTCGTCAAGTGCCATCACCCATGCGGGAGCTTTACTTGATTCTGTTTCTTCTTCGGCTGCGGGTTTAGCAGCCGTGGCTGCTTTTGCTTTTGACTGAGACGAATTTTCTATAGCCGGGGCTTTTCCTTTTCCTTTTTCGGTTGGTGCAGCTCCTGTCACGACTTCCTGGGCGGGAACACCCATTCCTAGCTGTGCCCTCCAAGAGTCAGGTGCAGCAACCCAGATAGCTACAACAATCCCAAAGGCTGCAATTCCCGCTAACAAACCCCACTGCCAAATTTCTAGATTTAGGCGCTTAGAACTCACAGCTATGACCATGCCTCCAATCAGCACTACATAGCTACCCAGATAAAACGCATCTGCTGGACTTACGTCAGGGCTGACCTCGAAATACAGTTCCCAAATACCAAATAGCACCCCGGCGATAAAATAGAAGAGCATCCCCAGACCGATGCCCAGCCAGACGTTGCGCCCGCTGACCATGTGGGGGCTTTTCCAGTTTCTGAAACAAACTAAAGACGCTCCCAGGTATGCTCCGCATTCAAAAATATAAGTGCCGATTCGGTACCAAAGCGGTAAACCTTTGTCTTCTGAAAGCGGGACGCTGAACAGTAAAAAGAACAGCAACGCCATTACAGCCCAGACAATTCCCACAATCACTAGGGTCTGAGCTGACAGTAAAGATGGAGATGTAGATGACTTTTCTGAAGTGCTACTCATAGGGATTTCACGAGACCTAACTAGCGGTTGAACGCACCCCATCTCAATTTTTGATTATTATTGTAGATGAGGATTCTTTCGCCACAAAACCTTGAACTGACGCTTCCGGCAAAACTGGCGCCCTCAGCGCGTACTCCGGACTTTTGCCCTCGTACGCTCGATCAAGACTAAACAAAAATCATATGTCTGTTACTAATTTAAAAAAATTAGTCGTCAGCCTCTCTTTTTGCCGGAAATTGATGATAGAAATACGGTTTATGTCTCAACCATTAAGGTTTTTAGACCACCAAATTTCTCTCTTAAATTTTACCCTCAACTTGTGCTGTCTCTGTTTTTGTGCTTTCGCCGGGCCCCTGTCATCTCAATAGATTTTGGGTGGGTACTGCGATCGACATTTAGTTTAATTGCCACACTTTAGGTGGCATCCAAACCGACTAAACAAGTTGATAGACCAAGGGTTGGTCAATCTTTTGTTGGCAATCTCACCTGTATATCGCCTAGCCCCTACGGTGCAATTATGTATCTCAGCTCGATTATCTTGGCTCAATTGTCGCTAGCAATTGTGCGAGATTTTCTATGCTGCTATCCACAATTTGTTGAGGGCTGATTGTTTCAGCCAATCTAGAAACTGAGTGCGATCCGGTGCTGGCATATCTTGCAGCACATCACTCACTCCCTCAGCGAAGCCCGTATCGCCAAAATATGATTTGCCCAAACGGTAGAGTTCTTGCAATAAGGTCTTGAGATGCTGCTCTTGCCAAGGCGGCACCTTATGATTTTGCAAGGGACTAACCGTCAGCCAATTTTTGATCGCATCCGGGGAGTCGGCCTGGGGGAATTTTCCCTGCTGAAAAACCTTGGCGATATCTTTCTGAAACGATGCCGCTTGCCTTGCGCCTAAGAGGTCTTCTACATCGAAGTAAACAGCTTGGAGGAGCAGCAGACAACCCTGTGCGAACAGTGGTGCTTTCGCCGATTCTGTACCTGCTGGTTCTTCACCTGCAAGCTGATCCAAACGAACTTTTCCCCAGACGCTGTATCTATCGGGCTCTTCTAGCAGAACACAGGCTTTGCCTCGGTTGTCGGTTAAATCCCGCCACAAGGCTCTGGCGTCTTCTGCTTGCTTGCCGTTGAAAGCGCTGATCAGGCGAAAAGTCTGCCCCTGATAATTGAGAATGGGAATTTGTTGGTCCCGTTTTGGGTGTTGAAAATTGGTTATTTCAACATCCTGCCGTTTCAGAATAAACATGACACTGCGATTTGACTCCTGTCATGGCCGAGGTGCTGTGCTTTTGAGACTCCCCAAGTTTTTAGGCTTGGGGAGTCTTGATTCAGCGAGTCCACTTAAATAAAGAAAGCTGGACTGCTCCCAATCACCCAGAGATGCTTCTATCATCAAGCGTTTCGATACTTTTTTGCGAGCATTTGCTGACAAATATCTCAGTTGAAATTGTCTCAACCTTGAAGTATCAACCAACCCACGAAGGAAAGTCCCCCGCCCACAACTTATGACTGCTGTACTGGCAACGCTTGATTTTCGTGCTCGTCTCGATCGGGCGATTGACTGTTTTGCTTTGATGCCGTAGAGGAAGCTGATTATGGAGGCTCCGTACCATCAGGGATTTTCACCTGAGTCTTTCGTCTTTCAATCCTAGTTCTACCACATTTTTCTCAAAGATCGACTGGAGCAGGATATTAGCAAATCTAACTACATATCAGCAAAGCAGTCACTGTGGCTCAAGCGCTATACAAAACTTGGCTAAACTTATCTTGTGTTTTACCATTCAACTAGAACTAATTCCAGAGGCTATGCTTTTTGTCTCAAGCTGCTGGAGTCGCCTCCTAGTTGTGGGCACAGGGCGTAGATTCGGATAGAGCAAGGCTCTGTGCGCCACCAGCTTACAACTATTGCTTTTGAAGCTGTTAGCGATTTTTTAACGATTATTCTTAACAAATTTAAATAATTGTGGCATCTTGTTCGACCTTTTTGCACGCCGATCGCGATCGAATCTACTTACTCGGTATAAATATTTTAACCCTTTGTTCTCGGCAGTAGGGTTGACTCTGAAGCTCTTTGCTGTCAACTTAGCCTCAAAAACCGCTTTGAGACTTGAGTCTGTGCCGGAAATCGGGCGCACGTCCGGTTTCAGGGACGGGCGCACCCGTCGCCTCGGTTGTTTTGCCTCGATGCCTTCGGCACCTACACGCCTTATTTTGTCTACGTCCAACGATTTTTGGGTAAGTCATTAGATATTTACTTGCTCGATCGCACACTACACCGATACAATAATCTTGTTAGCAATTTTTGAGTTGGGTGCGTAACTCAGTTGGATAGAGTAGCTGCCTTCTAAGCAGCGAGCCGCAGGTTCAAGTCCTGCCGTACCCATTAGATAAACACTTTACCCAGTAAAGGTTTTAGGCTGACTAAGCTATCGAAAGTCTAGTTTTCCGCTCATCTTTAGCTCAGTCCTACTCTTCTGAGTGGCTGAGTAGTTCAAGTCCTGCCGTACCCATTAGATAAACACTTTACCCAGTAAAGGTTTTAGGCTGACTAAGCTATCGAAAGTCTAGTTTTCCGCTCATCTTTAGCTCAGTCCTACTCTTCTGAGTGGCTGAGTATGTCCAACACTGTTTGCATATCGGTCAAACTAGCCCCAGACTTTTTACGTCTGGCCTTCAACTGGTTAAGCAAATCGGCGGCCTCTGGAAATTCTGCAACGGTCGGAGCTGAGTTTTTATTTTCTTCCCGATCGCGCCGTGCTTCCTTGAGTTCTTGCTCCAGCATCTGAACCTTTAGAACCAAGTCGCCGTTGCGCTCGTGTAACTGATTCAGTTCCTTGTCCCATTCTGCGAGTTGCTTGTTGGCCGCTTTCAATTCTTGCCTGAGAGTTTCTGCTTCCCGTTCTCGGTCGGCAGTGGATTCTCTCAGGCACTCAATTTTCCCAGCCGTTCCTCTAGAGCAGCTATTTGTTCAACTACCGGGTCAAGGCGATCCGATACCAGCTTGTCTACAGTTTCAACGGGAATTGTAGATACACCTGTAGACACGACGCTATCATTGCTTGAAGTATACACATCTTGTATACAACCTGTAGACACCCCTGAGACTTCCTTGAGAATGCGTTGTGCAGCTTGATTTATCGACTCACCATCTAGCTTCTGAGCTTCTATCCAGTTCAGGAAGTGACCGGAAACTCTGAATGATATGACTTGACTTTGACTCATTGTAGACACCTGTAAACATCTTTTGTCTACAATAACTCAGAATTGTCTACAGTGTCAACATTTTGTATACAAAACTTGTAGACACAAAAATCCCCCAATTAAGGGGGATGGAATTCAGCCGTCAGTCGTCAAGTAACAGCTAAATTTTCCGCAAGTTGCAGAACAACATCGAAATTACCCGCCCGCCCTTCATGCCCTCGCGTTCTTGCCAGTCAACCTTGCAACTGATGCTTGTATGAATCTCGACAATGCGGCCGTGCCAGTTGTCGGCGTTAGTCACCTTGTCTCCGACTTTGAATGCTTTGAGCGGATCGGAACAAGGGACGCCCGTGAGTAATTCTGTCAGTTTTTGCTTCTGAGACAGAGTGAGTTTTGAGAAGGAATTGCAAAATTCCAAAAAGAGTGAGTTTTCATCCGCAGAGTCCGCAGTTGCTCTCTCTGTAAGGATTGTTGGCGCAGAGGCATCCGCAGAGGCATCCGCAGAGACATCCGCAGAAAAAGTTATTTTCTGCGGATGTTCTGCGGACGTTACGACGGTAGAACAAGCTTCTGCGGACTCTGCGGATGGTTTTCCACTTGTTTTCACGTTTTGCCTGCGGATACCCAAATAATAGGCATTACCCATCTCTCGCCCATCTGAAACCGCTTCAGTATGCCGATGTTTTGCCAATTTAGGAAAAATCTCACACAATCGAGCGTACAACTGGTTGATAGCTTTTACAGGATTGTCGCGCCCCGGCAACTCATTCCAAACCAGTTTTTCCTTACCTTTGAGGTCATACTCAATTTCAAGAATGCCGGCCTCCTGATACCACTCGCGTAATTCTTCCCATAAATCCTTGGCGTAAACCCGCTCACCTTGACCGGCTTCATACCCCATATCCCTGACAAACTGCCAAAGGTGCTGAGACTTTTCCTGAGCTTCCCGTAGAGCCGCGTCACTGGAACCGTAATTAATCCCTTGAGTCAGCAGCAACGGTATCCGTTTCAGCATCTCGTTCAACAGCGCCGGTGCAATCTGTTCCACCACAAAGTTGGGGTCTTCCTTGAATCGTGGATCAGCTTCTAACTCACCCTTGCCGATAGAAGCGCCGACCACGTAAGTTTTCTTAAAACTCAGAATGCAGTAGCGACTGCGGATAGCCTCAGCATCACTGCTGATAGATGGCAGAACATTGCAGTTAGCAAGAAATATGGCCTCTGGCTTGTATGGATACTCACCACGTCCCTTGTGCTCAATAGTCAACTCATCCCCGGTGATGAACTGCTTGAGACTTTGCAGCTTGTCCAGTTTCACCGCCTCAGCATTCTCGCTAGACCAGTTGCACAAAGAATTCTCAAGACCAGCTAGGGGAAACTTGCGGCCAGTGTCATAAACCTGAAAGTCCTTTAAACTTTTCCCCGTAACACCGCGTCCCAACACCGCTACTAACGCCGTCCGCAAAGTATCTTTACCGTTGCTACCATCGCCGTGACAAAGCAGCCCTTTGACCCGCGACATCTTCAAGCGAGCCAGAGGCAGACACAGTGCAGCAGCAATTGTCCTGAGAAAAATCTCTCGCTGCTGTGGCTCAAGACACTCTAAAAGGCGATCGCAATCTGTGACATCAATGTCAGGGTCATACTTACCGCCGACATAGGTGTAAATCTGCTCTGAACTGTGCGGGGTAAAGGTATGAGAACCGTCAGAGTTGATTCTCACCACCCCGTTAGAACAGTTCAATCCCGGCGGGTTCACAACATCAATGTCTACAGCCAGCTCTAAGACCATCCAGTTATAGACCTCATTTACACTGCTTGAGCTAGCTCGGTTGCGACGGTACACGCCTCCCTTACCCTTCTCTGAGTAGGTTTTTAACCAGCCAGAGATACGACGTTTCTCTGTAGCTTCCGACTGCAACTCATAATAAGTGCCAGTAAATCGGTAGATTTGACCTGCAATCGACACCCAATGACCGTCAGAGTACAGTGCAGATTCAGCTTTTAGAATGTAATTTTCTTCTGAAACTGGTGCTGTGTCTGGAATGTAGTCGCCGATACTACTAGCAAACGACAGATATACTACATCTTCACACGTATGCGGGCGTGAGAGTAAAGGATTTTCTTGTATTTCTTCCATTGCAGCGTTGTGAATTTCCGCTTCTAATCGGCGAATAAACTCTTCAATTTCCATGTTTTCCAAAATCTCTCGGATATCACCTTTGTCGGGGATATCTGGATAGATGGCAACCGAGTCAATGACTATGCAAGGAAATTGAAGGCGGTCACAAATGGACTGAACCTGAGCGCCTTTCTTGATTCCCGTGGCATCGTTGTCGCGTAGTTTCACGAGCGTGACATTTTTCTCAGTTGCTCGCAGTGCTTCAAGGGCCCTGGTTATTTCGGCATCATTCCAGTTAGACCCTTGCAGCGTTAGGGCTGCGATACCGTAAGACCTTGCGACTTCTACGTTTGGCTCACCCTCAACCATCAGAACTGCAACAGGTTCACCGTTTGGTACGTTCTTCAAAATCTCAACTACTTCGTCAATGCGGTATGCGGGCCACGGCAAGTCACCCTTAGTCCATATCTGCTTACCGTGTACGTCAATGTGAGTTTGGCGACAGGTCTTGTCGCGTCCCTTTGGACTGTCTGGATCTAGCCATTCAAAGCGCAAGACGGACTGTGAATCGCTGTAGACGTAGGTGATTTGTTGGGCTTCTGCGGGTACGCCCTTCGGGATGTATTGAGGTTTATGAGGTTCGGGGCCGGATTGACAAGTGGGCAGTTCAATAAGTGTTAGTCCAGTCGGCACTGGAACTTTTGCTGACTGTGGTTTCCCAACTGCTTTTTTGGCGGGCGGGCGGTTGCTGATGTGTTTGTCGCCATTGCGTTCTGAACGAGTTTGCGCCGCACGGACTTCCTTGCGCTCTTGAATCGGTGCGTAATAAAGCCGGCCCTCGCTGTTCGTCTTCTTGGTAGCTACCCAGCCCTCTGCCGGGGGATTCTCACGGTTGCAGACTGACAGTTCACCAATGAAGTAGCACCAGTCGGGCTTGCCACAGTGCGGGCAAGGATTTTCTTTGGAAACGGTGACAAGATTAGAGTTTGAAGGGTATGATGGTGTATACATACGACAAGTTGCCTGTCCCCTGGACAGGTTATGAGTTGCAAAAAGCCGTTCTTCGATTCGTCAAAATAGAGAGAGCGGTTTTTTGCTGTTTATAGTAATTTTGAGCAATTTAAAAATTGACGACTTGCTCTGTCGCCTACCCTTGATTCAGTTAGAGGTTAGGACGTAATTGTCTTTGAGGCAGGGAGATTTCTGTATATCAAGCGGCTTCCCTCTCCATCCCTTGCCATAAGCGATTCCCTTACTCCCCCCCTTAGCCGCAAAACGTGGATTTCACTTCGGAGAATCGCGTACCCTTATACGTTAGCAGAACCTAAAGCTAGAGTTTGGAAGGCGATTGAAACAGCATTGAGCCAGTACGGAGTGTTGTCAAAAATACGAGACTCTACAAGTCTCGTAGTGTTGTCAGAGTGTTGCGTTAGACTGCCCGAAGTTCGGAATCGTAACAAGAAAAGTACGACTCCAAAATATAGCGATAATCAATGATCAGTTGAGGAGTGTGCACACAGCGGAAACTCTACGAGTTTCCTGGTGCATTCCGACTGCTCTTCGATTGCTTGCGGGAATGTGGGATTGCTGCATTTCCTTGATTGCTATAGGGCCGTATACCCTACAAACTCATTGGGCTTGTAGGGTGTAGTACATATTCAGCGTCACTCCCTAGTCAACCGCCGATACTCAACCTCAACAGCCTCCGGTTTTGTTTGTCGTTGAATTGTGTTTACAAACCCGGAAGGTTGCAACCTTCCGCAGTGTTTCAAACACAACTGCTATTCACCCGTAAGCCTTTTATACTCAGCCTCAGCAGCCTTGTATTTCACACTGCCACCTTTGTTGACTCCCCAAATCTCAAGGATGATTTTCGCCTTACCGTAGCCTTTAGCCTGCAACTGTAGAATCCGTTCCAAGCGTTCCGAATCATCGTTCTGAGCTAGTTGTTCGGAACGTTCCTCACCCCAACCACCATCATCACCATGAGTCAGTGCTAGGGCACGTTCTAGGCGTTCAACATCTTCAGAACCTGCATTGAGGATAGATTCAGCTTCCATGCGACGCTGTTGTTCGGAAATATAGGCACTGGTAGCTAATTCGTCCTCGACATCGGCAACTAAAACCGCTTCCTTCATTGCCTCAAAATCTTCTGCCTGACTAAGTTTGAGGGCAACTCTGCGGGCTTCAAAGCAGCAAGCAAAGCTACCTATCAAGGCTAAGCCTGTGGTCATATTGTGCAACGGAATTTTGCGGCTGAGGATAAACGGTGGTGCTAGCCAGAGAATGAACCCTGAGCAAGTCAGGGCTGAGACTTTTAGGATCGACACAACATCACCCCCAAGCCAACGACAGATGCAGCCAAACCTAGAACCAAAACACCCTGTAAAGTGATTGCGTTGATTTTTAGGCGTGCCACCAACCAATCGTCAAGCACCCAACTGAGCATCCACAGTAAAGCAAAAATTATGTACACGGCTCGGACTAAAGCTAAAGCTTGAGGATGCAGCGACGCTATCCAGCAGAGAAAGCTGGACGCAATCGCAAGCACCAAAAAGTCATTGATAATGGCGATCGCTTTTGTCATCGTTTCGCCCCCTGCAATTTCGCTCTGATTTCACCAATACGGGTATCGGCATTACTCGCAGCTTGGTCAAGACTCATCCCCAAACGGGCGTAAGCAGGGCGTTGTGAGTGCAAGTGTTTACCGAGTCTGCCATCGGCGCGCTTTTTTACCAGTTCGTTGTCGGCGACAACACCCTCATACTTGCGGTGATGTTTGTGGACTTTGGCATCGGCTGCTTCAATCTTCCCTAGCGCTTCATAGGCGCGTTTAGCTTGCCTTGCACCGTCTGTTTTTTCTTTTGCTAAGTCCTTCAATCCATCAGCTTCTTCCTCTGTGAAGTAGCGCGGGGCTGGCACGACTGGAGCACTACGGATGCTGGAAAAGTTGCCGGGGTTTTGTGGACAGATAACACTTGCGTCAGTGGCTGACAGCACTTTTGACTTGTCTATTGAGTGACTGCCATCGTGGACTAAACCGCCACCCGTGGACGAATCGGCGGACTGAGTGCCGCCGAATAGTTGCTTCATTAATCCCATTACTTTGATGCTCCAATTTGAATGTTGATGCGGACTGGAGAAGGTAATAAATTCAGTGGGTTGATTTGTCGCCACATAGACATTGCCAGCACAAACACCCCCGCCGATGCGAGCATGATGGCAATCAGTTGGGAAAGGTCAACCCATTCTAAAAAGTTGGTAGCAGTCCAGCTATCCACTGTGTCAAGCGGTTCAGCCTTGTTATCTAGGGCGTTGTCTAGCGGTATGTAGACAGTATGTATACACGTGTCTACAGTAGTGTCAGCGATGTAAACAATGCGATTGACTTCTAGCAGCACTTCCCAAGTGGCAGTTTTAGAAAGCTTCCCAAAATCTTTGGCGTCTTCGTTGGTGAGACCGTATTCAAAAGCGATCGCCCTGAGTTTATCAATGCGACGGCGGTTCACTATGGGTTCAGTCATGGCTATCGTCTCCAGACAGTGCGGAATCTTGCGCGTATCCAATGCCAATTAGGTAGCTACATCCAAGTCGCAACTTACCGTCATGCCCGGTATCGTGTCCCGTATGTCGTCGTCTTTGAAGTTTAGGGAAAAGCTCACATAACCTTCGGGACAACTGGTTAATAGCTTTAACAGGGTTGTCCCGTTTGTTTGGTAAGTCCCGCCAAGTTAATTTCTCTTTGCCCTTCACAGTTTCAACCTTCAGCACACCAGTCTTGATGTACCAGTCGCGCAACTGTTGCCAGAGGTCAGAAACGTAAACCTGACCGTCAGGCTGAGGTTCCAAACCGACTTCACGGACAAATTCCATCAAATGACTGGTGCTGCGCGGTGTCCACTTGGGCTGCTTCTTGTCCTTTGCTTTGGTCTTACCGAGGCTAGCTAGGGCTGTTGCCAGCATTTTTTGCTGTTCTGCCAGCATTTTTTGCTGTTCGTTGATGACATCAACTTGGCTCTGTGCAAGCTCTATGAACTGAGATAATTGGGGGTCAAAAACCTGTTCAGTGGAATGAGAATAGCTTCCTGTCCGGCGGATGCTGGGTAGCACTTCCTCAAACATCCAAATTCGGAACCGTTGGGCTGCTGGCTTGTCTGATCGGAAAATGAGTTCGTACAAACCTGGTTCCGCCACGGTGAGCATTTGTTGCTGACCTCCAAGGGTATCGGTCAAACCGATACCCTTCCAATTTTCAGGCATCTTGCTCACACGTTCTGACAGCGTGCTTTGGCTAATTCCTAAGACAGCACCCACGTCAGCGACAACCCACTCAGGGGTATCGGCCGAACCGAATACCCTGATTTCTTGCCCCTCGAAATCAAAAATTGATAGTTCAGTCATGACAGAACCTCGCAAACTCAATAATGAAGAGTTGCGATCGTCCGTCAAGACAATCGTCTAAAAATGTCATAATTTTTTAGCTCCAAACGTTGTAATAGAACGGTTTGGGGAAGTCGTAGTTAATCTGGTGTTTCAGCACCGGGTTAACCGCGCGTATCAAATCTTCCTTAGTTACTCACGATTGCAGCTTTAGAGCCATCTGTCAACACAGGGATTGTAAAGTTTCGTTTCAAATTATTCGGTGAGTAGCTCCATCACTTCATCGGGCGCAATCCCGTAAATGGCGGCTAGCAATTTGACATTTTTAAAGTCACTCCCTAACTGTTTAAGCACCTCAATAGCGCTACCTAAAGGGATAGCTTCCTTCGTAGACTGAGTTAATAAATCAATCGTTGTCTGAGTATTGGCTCGTTTTTTATAGATGCCTTCATTCATCTGTGTTGAATGCCCTAAGCTCTTAGCTCTTGTCTCCTGAGACATCCCCGCCATTTGACCATTGAGATTCGCTAAGTGACGTAAAGCGTGCGTTTGAGTAAAACCTTTGTCCCATCTTCTTAAGATAGTTTGTGCGCGGTCACTATATATCCCACTAATTGTCTTTGGATTGTTTGATGATGTTCTAATATCGGGCAAGATACCTGACTTGAGTTCCAAACATTCTATCAAGTCAGAATGAGTAGGGGGGAGCATCGGCACACACAGTCGGTAGCCAGTCTTGGTTGTCGTATTTAGTAATGTCTTATCACCGACTACGGCAATCATTTTTATATTATTAGGCTCAATCAGTGCCGGAATAACAACACCATCCTTTGTTTTGAAAGGTTTATCGATGTTCTGAATAGCAAAGACTTCATGAACCCGAAAACCATACACCATCTGCATCGAAAACACCCACAGCCACCGCTTGCGTGATTCCAGATGGTATCGCTTGTCACTCGAAACACTGAGAACCTGATTGCGAAGCTTCAAGAAATCATCGACTGATAAGGTTTGAAGGTCTTCTCGAAATTCTGTTTGTGTGCCGTCAATTTCTTTGAGTCTACATAACAACTCAGTATCGCCAATAGTCTCAGCTAACTTTTTCATTGCACCCAAACAATTCTTAAAGCACTTAGTCCCTTGTTTTTTACCCTTAACTACGGACAGAACATCTGTTAGGTTTACGACTGTATATTGTGGCAACAGCTTATAGTAGTCACCGTAAACCGCACCCCAAGTACGTTGCTGACTAATATTACTTCTGTCACGTTGTTGACGGCGTTTAGTACGTCCCTCCCAGTATTCTTTGTCTACTTTTGTTATCGCCTCACCAAACGTTATCAAATCATTTTTGATGACGTTTTTGTCTAAAATAACATCATCATACCAGGCTAAAAACCGACTCTCGCTAGAGAATGATTGTAAAGCGCTAGCAACTAGATGAGCTTTTCGCAGAGCATCAGTAATACCTTGCATCGTCAGATAACACCCGCAGGTTTTGTTAACCCGCTTGTCACCCAACTTGAATTGCAGCGTTATGTAACCACCGCTAGCTTTCCTGTCTCTTTTTAGCCCTATGCCGTTGGGGCACTCTTTTTGTGCTTGTTTGAAATAGTCCAGAACCCGCTCGTAGCCAATAAGGTAGTCTGCGGTGGTACTTGCTGTGAGTGGATTAGATTTTTCGCTCATCTTTCGCTCCCTACTCTAATAGACTGAGTTGAACTGATGTACTCAGCCTATAGTAAGTCGCTCAGCGTTCGCTCAAATCAAAAATAGGACTTTCAGAGTGGGATAAAAATGGCTAGAATGACCAAAATTCGTAATTCTAGAGCAAACCACAAGTTCAAGTCCTGCCGTACCCATTAGATAAACACTTTACCCAGTAAAGGTTTTAGGCTGACTAAGCTATCGAAAGTCTAGTTTTCCGCTCATCTTTAGCTCAGTCCTACTCTTCTGAGTGGCTGAGTATGTCCAACACTGTTTGCATATCGGTCAAACTAGCCCCAGACTTTTTACGTCTGGCCTTCAACTGGTTAAGCAAATCGGCGGCCTCTGGAAATTCTGCAACGGTCGGAGCTGAGTTTTTATTTTCTTCCCGATCGCGCCGTGCTTCCTTGAGTTCTTGCTCCAGCATCTGAACCTTTAGAACCAAGTCGCCGTTGCGCTCGTGTAACTGATTCAGTTCCTTGTCCCATTCTGCGAGTTGCTTGTTGGCCGCTTTCAATTCTTGCCTGAGAGTTTCTGCTTCCCGTTCTCGGTCGGCAGTGGATTCTCTCAGGCACTCAATTTTCCCAGCCGTTCCTCTAGAGCAGCTATTTGTTCAACTACCGGGTCAAGGCGATCCGATACCAGCTTGTCTACAGTTTCAACGGGAATTGTAGATACACCTGTAGACACGACGCTATCATTGCTTGAAGTATACACATCTTGTATACAACCTGTAGACACCCCTGAGACTTCCTTGAGAATGCGTTGTGCAGCTTGATTTATCGACTCACCATCTAGCTTCTGAGCTTCTATCCAGTTCAGGAAGTGACCGGAAACTCTGAATGATATGACTTGACTTTGACTCATTGTAGACACCTGTAAACATCTTTTGTCTACAATAACTCAGAATTGTCTACAGTGTCAACATTTTGTATACAAAACTTGTAGACACAAAAATCCCCCAATTAAGGGGGATGGAATTCAGCCGTCAGTCGTCAAGTAACAGCTAAATTTTCCGCAAGTTGCAGAACAACATCGAAATTACCCGCCCGCCCTTCATGCCCTCGCGTTCTTGCCAGTCAACCTTGCAACTGATGCTTGTATGAATCTCGACAATGCGGCCGTGCCAGTTGTCGGCGTTAGTCACCTTGTCTCCGACTTTGAATGCTTTGAGCGGATCGGAACAAGGGACGCCCGTGAGTAATTCTGTCAGTTTTTGCTTCTGAGACAGAGTGAGTTTTGAGAAGGAATTGCAAAATTCCAAAAAGAGTGAGTTTTCATCCGCAGAGTCCGCAGTTGCTCTCTCTGTAAGGATTGTTGGCGCAGAGGCATCCGCAGAGGCATCCGCAGAGACATCCGCAGAAAAAGTTATTTTCTGCGGATGTTCTGCGGACGTTACGACGGTAGAACAAGCTTCTGCGGACTCTGCGGATGGTTTTCCACTTGTTTTCACGTTTTGCCTGCGGATACCCAAATAATAGGCATTACCCATCTCTCGCCCATCTGAAACCGCTTCAGTATGCCGATGTTTTGCCAATTTAGGAAAAATCTCACACAATCGAGCGTACAACTGGTTGATAGCTTTTACAGGATTGTCGCGCCCCGGCAACTCATTCCAAACCAGTTTTTCCTTACCTTTGAGGTCATACTCAATTTCAAGAATGCCGGCCTCCTGATACCACTCGCGTAATTCTTCCCATAAATCCTTGGCGTAAACCCGCTCACCTTGACCGGCTTCATACCCCATATCCCTGACAAACTGCCAAAGGTGCTGAGACTTTTCCTGAGCTTCCCGTAGAGCCGCGTCACTGGAACCGTAATTAATCCCTTGAGTCAGCAGCAACGGTATCCGTTTCAGCATCTCGTTCAACAGCGCCGGTGCAATCTGTTCCACCACAAAGTTGGGGTCTTCCTTGAATCGTGGATCAGCTTCTAACTCACCCTTGCCGATAGAAGCGCCGACCACGTAAGTTTTCTTAAAACTCAGAATGCAGTAGCGACTGCGGATAGCCTCAGCATCACTGCTGATAGATGGCAGAACATTGCAGTTAGCAAGAAATATGGCCTCTGGCTTGTATGGATACTCACCACGTCCCTTGTGCTCAATAGTCAACTCATCCCCGGTGATGAACTGCTTGAGACTTTGCAGCTTGTCCAGTTTCACCGCCTCAGCATTCTCGCTAGACCAGTTGCACAAAGAATTCTCAAGACCAGCTAGGGGAAACTTGCGGCCAGTGTCATAAACCTGAAAGTCCTTTAAACTTTTCCCCGTAACACCGCGTCCCAACACCGCTACTAACGCCGTCCGCAAAGTATCTTTACCGTTGCTACCATCGCCGTGACAAAGCAGCCCTTTGACCCGCGACATCTTCAAGCGAGCCAGAGGCAGACACAGTGCAGCAGCAATTGTCCTGAGAAAAATCTCTCGCTGCTGTGGCTCAAGACACTCTAAAAGGCGATCGCAATCTGTGACATCAATGTCAGGGTCATACTTACCGCCGACATAGGTGTAAATCTGCTCTGAACTGTGCGGGGTAAAGGTATGAGAACCGTCAGAGTTGATTCTCACCACCCCGTTAGAACAGTTCAATCCCGGCGGGTTCACAACATCAATGTCTACAGCCAGCTCTAAGACCATCCAGTTATAGACCTCATTTACACTGCTTGAGCTAGCTCGGTTGCGACGGTACACGCCTCCCTTACCCTTCTCTGAGTAGGTTTTTAACCAGCCAGAGATACGACGTTTCTCTGTAGCTTCCGACTGCAACTCATAATAAGTGCCAGTAAATCGGTAGATTTGACCTGCAATCGACACCCAATGACCGTCAGAGTACAGTGCAGATTCAGCTTTTAGAATGTAATTTTCTTCTGAAACTGGTGCTGTGTCTGGAATGTAGTCGCCGATACTACTAGCAAACGACAGATATACTACATCTTCACACGTATGCGGGCGTGAGAGTAAAGGATTTTCTTGTATTTCTTCCATTGCAGCGTTGTGAATTTCCGCTTCTAATCGGCGAATAAACTCTTCAATTTCCATGTTTTCCAAAATCTCTCGGATATCACCTTTGTCGGGGATATCTGGATAGATGGCAACCGAGTCAATGACTATGCAAGGAAATTGAAGGCGGTCACAAATGGACTGAACCTGAGCGCCTTTCTTGATTCCCGTGGCATCGTTGTCGCGTAGTTTCACGAGCGTGACATTTTTCTCAGTTGCTCGCAGTGCTTCAAGGGCCCTGGTTATTTCGGCATCATTCCAGTTAGACCCTTGCAGCGTTAGGGCTGCGATACCGTAAGACCTTGCGACTTCTACGTTTGGCTCACCCTCAACCATCAGAACTGCAACAGGTTCACCGTTTGGTACGTTCTTCAAAATCTCAACTACTTCGTCAATGCGGTATGCGGGCCACGGCAAGTCACCCTTAGTCCATATCTGCTTACCGTGTACGTCAATGTGAGTTTGGCGACAGGTCTTGTCGCGTCCCTTTGGACTGTCTGGATCTAGCCATTCAAAGCGCAAGACGGACTGTGAATCGCTGTAGACGTAGGTGATTTGTTGGGCTTCTGCGGGTACGCCCTTCGGGATGTATTGAGGTTTATGAGGTTCGGGGCCGGATTGACAAGTGGGCAGTTCAATAAGTGTTAGTCCAGTCGGCACTGGAACTTTTGCTGACTGTGGTTTCCCAACTGCTTTTTTGGCGGGCGGGCGGTTGCTGATGTGTTTGTCGCCATTGCGTTCTGAACGAGTTTGCGCCGCACGGACTTCCTTGCGCTCTTGAATCGGTGCGTAATAAAGCCGGCCCTCGCTGTTCGTCTTCTTGGTAGCTACCCAGCCCTCTGCCGGGGGATTCTCACGGTTGCAGACTGACAGTTCACCAATGAAGTAGCACCAGTCGGGCTTGCCACAGTGCGGGCAAGGATTTTCTTTGGAAACGGTGACAAGATTAGAGTTTGAAGGGTATGATGGTGTATACATACGACAAGTTGCCTGTCCCCTGGACAGGTTATGAGTTGCAAAAAGCCGTTCTTCGATTCGTCAAAATAGAGAGAGCGGTTTTTTGCTGTTTATAGTAATTTTGAGCAATTTAAAAATTGACGACTTGCTCTGTCGCCTACCCTTGATTCAGTTAGAGGTTAGGACGTAATTGTCTTTGAGGCAGGGAGATTTCTGTATATCAAGCGGCTTCCCTCTCCATCCCTTGCCATAAGCGATTCCCTTACTCCCCCCCTTAGCCGCAAAACGTGGATTTCACTTCGGAGAATCGCGTACCCTTATACGTTAGCAGAACCTAAAGCTAGAGTTTGGAAGGCGATTGAAACAGCATTGAGCCAGTACGGAGTGTTGTCAAAAATACGAGACTCTACAAGTCTCGTAGTGTTGTCAGAGTGTTGCGTTAGACTGCCCGAAGTTCGGAATCGTAACAAGAAAAGTACGACTCCAAAATATAGCGATAATCAATGATCAGTTGAGGAGTGTGCACACAGCGGAAACTCTACGAGTTTCCTGGTGCATTCCGACTGCTCTTCGATTGCTTGCGGGAATGTGGGATTGCTGCATTTCCTTGATTGCTATAGGGCCGTATACCCTACAAACTCATTGGGCTTGTAGGGTGTAGTACATATTCAGCGTCACTCCCTAGTCAACCGCCGATACTCAACCTCAACAGCCTCCGGTTTTGTTTGTCGTTGAATTGTGTTTACAAACCCGGAAGGTTGCAACCTTCCGCAGTGTTTCAAACACAACTGCTATTCACCCGTAAGCCTTTTATACTCAGCCTCAGCAGCCTTGTATTTCACACTGCCACCTTTGTTGACTCCCCAAATCTCAAGGATGATTTTCGCCTTACCGTAGCCTTTAGCCTGCAACTGTAGAATCCGTTCCAAGCGTTCCGAATCATCGTTCTGAGCTAGTTGTTCGGAACGTTCCTCACCCCAACCACCATCATCACCATGAGTCAGTGCTAGGGCACGTTCTAGGCGTTCAACATCTTCAGAACCTGCATTGAGGATAGATTCAGCTTCCATGCGACGCTGTTGTTCGGAAATATAGGCACTGGTAGCTAATTCGTCCTCGACATCGGCAACTAAAACCGCTTCCTTCATTGCCTCAAAATCTTCTGCCTGACTAAGTTTGAGGGCAACTCTGCGGGCTTCAAAGCAGCAAGCAAAGCTACCTATCAAGGCTAAGCCTGTGGTCATATTGTGCAACGGAATTTTGCGGCTGAGGATAAACGGTGGTGCTAGCCAGAGAATGAACCCTGAGCAAGTCAGGGCTGAGACTTTTAGGATCGACACAACATCACCCCCAAGCCAACGACAGATGCAGCCAAACCTAGAACCAAAACACCCTGTAAAGTGATTGCGTTGATTTTTAGGCGTGCCACCAACCAATCGTCAAGCACCCAACTGAGCATCCACAGTAAAGCAAAAATTATGTACACGGCTCGGACTAAAGCTAAAGCTTGAGGATGCAGCGACGCTATCCAGCAGAGAAAGCTGGACGCAATCGCAAGCACCAAAAAGTCATTGATAATGGCGATCGCTTTTGTCATCGTTTCGCCCCCTGCAATTTCGCTCTGATTTCACCAATACGGGTATCGGCATTACTCGCAGCTTGGTCAAGACTCATCCCCAAACGGGCGTAAGCAGGGCGTTGTGAGTGCAAGTGTTTACCGAGTCTGCCATCGGCGCGCTTTTTTACCAGTTCGTTGTCGGCGACAACACCCTCATACTTGCGGTGATGTTTGTGGACTTTGGCATCGGCTGCTTCAATCTTCCCTAGCGCTTCATAGGCGCGTTTAGCTTGCCTTGCACCGTCTGTTTTTTCTTTTGCTAAGTCCTTCAATCCATCAGCTTCTTCCTCTGTGAAGTAGCGCGGGGCTGGCACGACTGGAGCACTACGGATGCTGGAAAAGTTGCCGGGGTTTTGTGGACAGATAACACTTGCGTCAGTGGCTGACAGCACTTTTGACTTGTCTATTGAGTGACTGCCATCGTGGACTAAACCGCCACCCGTGGACGAATCGGCGGACTGAGTGCCGCCGAATAGTTGCTTCATTAATCCCATTACTTTGATGCTCCAATTTGAATGTTGATGCGGACTGGAGAAGGTAATAAATTCAGTGGGTTGATTTGTCGCCACATAGACATTGCCAGCACAAACACCCCCGCCGATGCGAGCATGATGGCAATCAGTTGGGAAAGGTCAACCCATTCTAAAAAGTTGGTAGCAGTCCAGCTATCCACTGTGTCAAGCGGTTCAGCCTTGTTATCTAGGGCGTTGTCTAGCGGTATGTAGACAGTATGTATACACGTGTCTACAGTAGTGTCAGCGATGTAAACAATGCGATTGACTTCTAGCAGCACTTCCCAAGTGGCAGTTTTAGAAAGCTTCCCAAAATCTTTGGCGTCTTCGTTGGTGAGACCGTATTCAAAAGCGATCGCCCTGAGTTTATCAATGCGACGGCGGTTCACTATGGGTTCAGTCATGGCTATCGTCTCCAGACAGTGCGGAATCTTGCGCGTATCCAATGCCAATTAGGTAGCTACATCCAAGTCGCAACTTACCGTCATGCCCGGTATCGTGTCCCGTATGTCGTCGTCTTTGAAGTTTAGGGAAAAGCTCACATAACCTTCGGGACAACTGGTTAATAGCTTTAACAGGGTTGTCCCGTTTGTTTGGTAAGTCCCGCCAAGTTAATTTCTCTTTGCCCTTCACAGTTTCAACCTTCAGCACACCAGTCTTGATGTACCAGTCGCGCAACTGTTGCCAGAGGTCAGAAACGTAAACCTGACCGTCAGGCTGAGGTTCCAAACCGACTTCACGGACAAATTCCATCAAATGACTGGTGCTGCGCGGTGTCCACTTGGGCTGCTTCTTGTCCTTTGCTTTGGTCTTACCGAGGCTAGCTAGGGCTGTTGCCAGCATTTTTTGCTGTTCTGCCAGCATTTTTTGCTGTTCGTTGATGACATCAACTTGGCTCTGTGCAAGCTCTATGAACTGAGATAATTGGGGGTCAAAAACCTGTTCAGTGGAATGAGAATAGCTTCCTGTCCGGCGGATGCTGGGTAGCACTTCCTCAAACATCCAAATTCGGAACCGTTGGGCTGCTGGCTTGTCTGATCGGAAAATGAGTTCGTACAAACCTGGTTCCGCCACGGTGAGCATTTGTTGCTGACCTCCAAGGGTATCGGTCAAACCGATACCCTTCCAATTTTCAGGCATCTTGCTCACACGTTCTGACAGCGTGCTTTGGCTAATTCCTAAGACAGCACCCACGTCAGCGACAACCCACTCAGGGGTATCGGCCGAACCGAATACCCTGATTTCTTGCCCCTCGAAATCAAAAATTGATAGTTCAGTCATGACAGAACCTCGCAAACTCAATAATGAAGAGTTGCGATCGTCCGTCAAGACAATCGTCTAAAAATGTCATAATTTTTTAGCTCCAAACGTTGTAATAGAACGGTTTGGGGAAGTCGTAGTTAATCTGGTGTTTCAGCACCGGGTTAACCGCGCGTATCAAATCTTCCTTAGTTACTCACGATTGCAGCTTTAGAGCCATCTGTCAACACAGGGATTGTAAAGTTTCGTTTCAAATTATTCGGTGAGTAGCTCCATCACTTCATCGGGCGCAATCCCGTAAATGGCGGCTAGCAATTTGACATTTTTAAAGTCACTCCCTAACTGTTTAAGCACCTCAATAGCGCTACCTAAAGGGATAGCTTCCTTCGTAGACTGAGTTAATAAATCAATCGTTGTCTGAGTATTGGCTCGTTTTTTATAGATGCCTTCATTCATCTGTGTTGAATGCCCTAAGCTCTTAGCTCTTGTCTCCTGAGACATCCCCGCCATTTGACCATTGAGATTCGCTAAGTGACGTAAAGCGTGCGTTTGAGTAAAACCTTTGTCCCATCTTCTTAAGATAGTTTGTGCGCGGTCACTATATATCCCACTAATTGTCTTTGGATTGTTTGATGATGTTCTAATATCGGGCAAGATACCTGACTTGAGTTCCAAACATTCTATCAAGTCAGAATGAGTAGGGGGGAGCATCGGCACACACAGTCGGTAGCCAGTCTTGGTTGTCGTATTTAGTAATGTCTTATCACCGACTACGGCAATCATTTTTATATTATTAGGCTCAATCAGTGCCGGAATAACAACACCATCCTTTGTTTTGAAAGGTTTATCGATGTTCTGAATAGCAAAGACTTCATGAACCCGAAAACCATACACCATCTGCATCGAAAACACCCACAGCCACCGCTTGCGTGATTCCAGATGGTATCGCTTGTCACTCGAAACACTGAGAACCTGATTGCGAAGCTTCAAGAAATCATCGACTGATAAGGTTTGAAGGTCTTCTCGAAATTCTGTTTGTGTGCCGTCAATTTCTTTGAGTCTACATAACAACTCAGTATCGCCAATAGTCTCAGCTAACTTTTTCATTGCACCCAAACAATTCTTAAAGCACTTAGTCCCTTGTTTTTTACCCTTAACTACGGACAGAACATCTGTTAGGTTTACGACTGTATATTGTGGCAACAGCTTATAGTAGTCACCGTAAACCGCACCCCAAGTACGTTGCTGACTAATATTACTTCTGTCACGTTGTTGACGGCGTTTAGTACGTCCCTCCCAGTATTCTTTGTCTACTTTTGTTATCGCCTCACCAAACGTTATCAAATCATTTTTGATGACGTTTTTGTCTAAAATAACATCATCATACCAGGCTAAAAACCGACTCTCGCTAGAGAATGATTGTAAAGCGCTAGCAACTAGATGAGCTTTTCGCAGAGCATCAGTAATACCTTGCATCGTCAGATAACACCCGCAGGTTTTGTTAACCCGCTTGTCACCCAACTTGAATTGCAGCGTTATGTAACCACCGCTAGCTTTCCTGTCTCTTTTTAGCCCTATGCCGTTGGGGCACTCTTTTTGTGCTTGTTTGAAATAGTCCAGAACCCGCTCGTAGCCAATAAGGTAGTCTGCGGTGGTACTTGCTGTGAGTGGATTAGATTTTTCGCTCATCTTTCGCTCCCTACTCTAATAGACTGAGTTGAACTGATGTACTCAGCCTATAGTAAGTCGCTCAGCGTTCGCTCAAATCAAAAATAGGACTTTCAGAGTGGGATAAAAATGGCTAGAATGACCAAAATTCGTAATTCTAGAGCAAACCACAAGTTCAAGTCCTGCCGTACCCATTAGATAAACCTAATAGCATCAACGCTTTGAGCCGTTTTCTACCGTTGGCGACACCACGGCTGAAACCTAATTTGTTGTGCATTAGTTTCGTCGGCCAATCTTCATGCTCCCGGACGATCGATCTGAGTTGAGGTTGGTCAAAACTGCCATATCATAAAAAATCAGTTGTGTCAATAGCAGCTTGCCCAAAAATTGAAATCGCAGCAGCAGGTTGTGGGCCGAGTAGCCCTGAGGGGTTATCCTTAGTGATCGGGCTAGTTTCGGACAGGTTTGGATAATGTTCCCAGCAACTCTATTTCATAATCCGCAAAATTTAATGCTATTACTCGACCGCAGCGCGATCGACCGATTCAAGCTGGTATTGGCGCAAGCAACCGGAACGCCGATAGCTGCATCGCCCAATTCGGCAACCGCGGCACTCCTATTGCTGGCTCTAGGAATTCTGGGTTGGGGATTTTATCGCGCCAGAGGTCAAGGGAAACAAGGAATTTTGGCTTGGTTGCAGTCAGTGGCGCTGATGATTCCCTGGCTGCTGTTCTTTGCTTTGTCCGCCGCCGGGATTTACCTCAATCTAGTAGCGATATTGTTGCTGTTGGTGGCATCCACCGGATTGTACATTTATCTGGGCAGACAGTTACGCAAGGCCTTGTCGGATGCGCCCGCGATCGACTCGCGCCCCGATCCTGCCCAGTTGAAGAATTCCCAAACCAATGATTTTTCTGCTCCTGACCCGCAGCAGCCACCAGCTAAAGATAACATTAAGATCATCACATCGCGTCCTGGTAATAATGAGTTAGAAATAATTCCGGTTCCAGTAGAAGACCTCAAGGCAATTAAAGGGATCTTTGGTATCGATACTTTCTTTGCCACAGAAACGATTCCTTATCAAGATGGGGTAATCTTGAAAGGCAATCTCCGGGGAGACCCAGAACAAGTACATTCGCGCTTGACGGCAAGTTTGCAAGAAAAATTAAACGATCGCTACCGCCTATTTTTAGTAGAAAATCAGGAGGATAAGCCCGTAGTAATTATTTTGCCCAGCACCAACGACCCGCAACGAACTAACCTATCTCAAAAAATCCTGGCAGTCGTGCTGCTGCTGGCAACAATTGCTACCAGCTTGGAAACAGCGGGCTTGCTGCTAGGTTTCGATTTCTTTAACTCGCCAGCTAGATATCTAGAAGTTATGCCGATTGTGGCAGGAATTTGGGCGGTTTTAGGGTCTGGTGCCATTGCTCGCCGAGTGCTGGCAAATAAGTACAATGTTGGTTTGAGTTGGCCGTTTTTTATACCGACTTGGCAGATAGGTTCTTTTGGAGCGATCGATCGTTTTGAATCGCTGCTCCCCAACCGTAAAGTTTTGTTTGATATCGCTTTTGCTGGGCCAGCCGCCGGGGGAACAGTTTCTCTGCTAATGCTGGTAGTCGGTTTGGTGCTATCGAAGCCCGGAAGTTTGTTTCAAATTCCGGCAGAATTTTTTAAGGGCTCGATTTTAGTGGGAACTTTGGCAAAAGTAATTTTGGGTTCGGCATTGCAGCAGCCGATTGTTGACGTTCACCCGCTGGTAGTTATCGGTTGGTTGGGCTTGGTAATCACGGCGATTAATTTGATGCCTGCCGGACAGTTGGATGGAGGTAGAATCGTACAAGCAATTTACGGTCGGAAAACGGCCAGCCGCGCTACTTTGGCGACGTTTGTGGTGCTGGCGATCGCTTCTTTAGTTAATCAGGCGGCTCTCTATTGGGCGATCGTGATTTTAATTGTACAGCGGAATCTGGAGCGACCGAGCCTCAATGAGCTGACTGAGCCAGACGACGCTCGCGCTGCTTTGGGTTTGCTAGCTTTGTTCTTGATGGTGGCTGCACTTTTACCTTTGACTCCGGCTTTGGCGGGGCGTCTGGGAATCGGGAATTAATACCGTTGTAGAGGGGCGATTTTGCGGTGGCGGCTCGGGAATGAGTTACGGAATAGGGGCTGGAAGCACGAGCCGGCACTCGCATGATTTTGGGGGTAACTCAAAAGAGATAGCAGGCGCGCTGCTTGATGCGATCGGCTGTGGAGTTGCACTAAATGAGTAAAATAAAGGAATTGGGCGATCGCGCGGGCGAATGAAAGGGCGATCGGGTTCATCACTACTAATTTCCTATTCAACTCCCCGCCCTTGGTTATTTATCTATTACCAAAAGTCGATTTTTTTCATACCCAAAATTTGTTTAAACTTGAGCGATCGAGTGAAAATTAAGTATCTAAGCATCTAGGATAAATTCATGGCTAATCAACTTCCTCCTGTATTGGTAACTTTTGATGCAGATGTTTTGATTGCTGGCAGAACCCAAGTGTGGCAAGAATATGCCAAAGTGGGAAGTTGCTATATCCCGGAAGTAGTGTATGACGAAATAGATCGTCTCACCGAAAAAGCCGTGGAACCAGCGATCGAGCAAGTCGCTAGGGAGTTTATGCGCTTTTTTGGCAACAGCGGCTGGATTGTAACTGACGCTCAAGAGACGCACCGCGCTCTGGAACCTTCAATTAAAAATCAAAGCAAGCAAGCCATGCTCGTAGTGGCGACGGCTCAATGCGTTTACGGTTTGGCTCATGAACATCCCGAAGCATTGGTGATTTTTGTGTCGAACAGCCAGCCTCTGCTGAAGCGGCTGGCTTCTGTGGGGGCGGCGAACCTCTGCGGGATTACTGGGGCGATGCTGTTAAATTGGGCGCGGAAAGCCGAACGCCCGCCGGCGGCGACTCAGCAATTGCAAAATTTGATGCGTGCCCTCGCCGATCGCAAATCGAACCAACGCTCTAACAGCAGAATTCAGGATGCTGCTGTTGGCAAAACAGGGACTTCTACTAGCAAGTTAACGGCGGCGCGTGGCACTTCTGAGTTGAAGTCGCCCAGCAGTTTTACTAAAACTAATCACACCAGTTTGAGCGGCAGCCCCCGTGCGAGTTCGCGCCCCAAAACGCCGTCGAAGAGGGAAGAACCCAGAGATTATCAGCCGGCTGTCTATCGCATGAAACACGTTACTCCACCGCCAAAAAGGGGCGGCGGTTTTGTGTCGGGAGCGATCAATTTTGTAGGAGCTTTATTTTTCTTGACAGTAGCGGTGGGTATTTTGTGGCGCGTGTTCGATGTTAAGGGTTTTAGAAAGACTTTTGTGCCGGCATTGCCGCAGCCAGTGCAACAATTCGTTAAGTCGATCGATCCTAAATAAGAGAGAGGGAGAGGAGTTGAGCTGGAACGAAATAATTAGTGGATTGGCCTTAGCTATTGCAGGTTTTGTTTATGCTACATTCTTTTTTGTAGTTCTTCCCTTCAGACAGTACACTTATGCAGCACCAATTTGGGCGATAGCAATTGCGCTCGGCCTTACGGTAGGAATGAATTGGCTATTATCTGAATCATTATTAACTGGGTGGAGTTGGGTAGCTGCATTATTTGGTTTTCAGATACCCCTGATGTTTTTTTGTAGCGAGTTTCTGGGAGATGGTTTATACCTACCAAGTTTGTTATTCTTCGGAACTACAATCGTAGGAATTGCGAGCGTTTACACCAATTTTTCTCAACAAAAAACACTATTAATTGTGGGTTTATGTACAGTATTTTTCCTAGCTGTAATGTACTTATCTTTCATTGGTGGCTATGTGCTCAGAGGCAAAAATCCGTTTCAGGGTTCTTCTAAGCAGATGCTACCGCTGTTGAATCAAAAGGTAGAAATTCACACCGACGATCCCAAACAATTGCAGTTTAATGGTAAAACTGGCGAACTCACTAATATCGATCGCTATGAAGTGACAGTCAAACTAGATGACGAGAAATTAATGTGGCCCTATGTCCAGCTTTGGTGGGAAGATGTCAAGCCTGCTAACTAACCGAAATCCTCAGAAGTGTTCATTTCGCTTTCCGCTTTCTGTCAAGGAATGTTAATAAACCCGCACTGACTAAACCTGCTAAAATGCCCAGAAACACACTCAATCCAAAAACTTGATGCGCCGACAGGGGATTTTTCGGGCTTTCGGGGCTGTTGATTTGGCTGGCGTAGATGCTGGCGGCGACTCCGCTGGTGCCAATTCCCACGCCGACTGTACCTATGGTAAAGTTTAAAGTGCGATCGGCTTTAGCACTCTCAATCTCGATAATCCCCTCCACAGTTTCTATGGCATTTTCCAACAACCGCAATCCCGCACTCAAACTTCTATTATCCGCCTTCACCTGCATCACATACTTTTCCTCAGCAAAATCGCTGAAAGTCGCCAAAAATTTCAACTCGTTTTGATTTTTTTTCATTCTCTCGGCTATGGTTTCTAGCCGTTTATTATAGTTGTTGAGATTAGTTTTAATGGTATTTTCTTGTTCTTCTAATCGACTAATATAGTTAGCATAAATCGAGAAAATAGTCAAGCAATTCACCAAATTTTGCTGCAATTGTTTCAAATCAACTTTAGCAGCATTAACTTGTTCTGGGAGTTGTTTGACAATCTCTTGAATCTTCCGCGAAGCATCCTTGAGGTCAGACTTAAGTTGGCGGCTTTGTTGATAAGCCCAAATCACTTTATTGCGGTATCTAAATAATTGGAGTAACTGCGGATAAAGTTTAGTCATTGTTTTACAGCTAGTGGCAATCGATGCCTCGCCACTGTTAGAGAACAAGCAAATTAACACATGATAATTTTGGCTGATATTGCCTCTATCTCCCGGAGGTAGCCACAATTCATAAAAATTTGCCCCTAAAAATTGCCCCTCGGCTTGTAAATCCCTATCCCATTTCGCATTCGGGACTAACTTAAGTTTGTTATAGCAATTTTTGGCAGTTTTTAAAGCATCTTGCCCGGCCGTCAATTCACCCCAAACTAGCCAACTTTGACCGATAGTCGCAGGTTGACTGAAGCGCGAAATGATAGTTTCTTTCAGCCATTCCAAACAGTCGATTTCTTTTGGTGCAAATTTCTTGTCGGTGTCGGGTTCTATTTTGCCGGATAAGTCAAACTGCACCGCATAAGTATCGCCGAATTTGACAGGATAAGCATAGCCATCGAGGGGAGATGCAAATACTGCTACTTTTTTGTCACCGAGTAAATCGATGTAATCACCGATTTCAGTTTCAGCTTGTTGGATTTGTGCTTGTTGTGGCTGCGAGAGTTTTTCACCATAGATTTTTTGCCAAAACTGCTGGCGGTTTTGGCTGATTTTGTCCTCAGTTTGCCCGATTCCGTCGGCTAAGTCGTAGACAAATAAATCTACTGTAGGGTAAATCAGCCAGTTTTCGTTAGTCATGGGCGAAACCGTTTGTAATTAATTATAATCTGGGCAATTACCGGGCGATTGGCGCTGCAATTATTAGTGTTAAGTTAAACTTGATCCGGCAATCCGGCAGGGGTTAAAACCCCTGCCTCAAAGCGAAAGTCCTCTAAAGAGGACTGAAGAACTCATTAGTCCTCTTTAGAGGACTTTCGCTATTAGCCAGGGACTTGAGTCCCTGGCGGTATTTCGGGTTAAGCATACATTAGTGCCCTACAAAATATTCCCTAAAATTGTATCGCGACTTGCTTGCACTGAATCCCTAGCTTGCAAGATTTTTCCGAGAAATTTTCTTAATCCTCGCGGTTGAACTTTGGTATCGATTTGATTGATGATTTTTGGCAAATCTGTTAAATCGCTGATATCGCTGGCGGCATTATCACTTTCGGGGTTGGTAGTGTTTTCTTTTTCAAATTCGCTATCCGGCAAAACATCTGATCCTTTGCTGCGTTCATTGCTATGATTTTTTAACCAGACTCGATTATTTTCATAAGCAGCTAGCAGAGGAGAATGCAGTTTATTCAGTGTCAGAATATCATTAACTGTGCAATTTTCATCTAATTTATTGAATTCTAATTGAACTGCTGCGGGCAACGGTTCTGTTTGTTGGAGTACCGCCACAATAAAAGCTGTAAAAATATCGTTTTGCGTGTCTTTCATAGTCCAGTTACAGTAAAGGCTGCCCAGTAGTAAGGATGTTGGTAAGGTCGATCTAATTCTATTGTAGCCAATGCTAGGCGATCGGTTTCCAAAGAATCGATTAAGATAACTTCATCTTCAGAAAGTTCGCTGCTATTTTCGGAAATCTTGTCAATTTCCCGCTGATACCAAGCCTTCAAATCTTGGCGGGTGGCTGATTGTAGCCATTTTTGAGAATTTGCTAAAGCGACGGGCAACTCATCGCCGTCTTCTTGCCACCGTCGGTAAAAGTCTATCATTAATAACGTACTCGCCCCTGATTCGACTGTCCACAGGGTACTGACGACACAGCCAACTCCCGCCCGCATGAAACCACTGATCAATCCTACATATTCCGCGAGAATTGTTTGTTTGTCTGTGACGGCGGTTTCGCAGGCGGAAAGGCAGATTAATTTGTAGTTACTGAGGTTGAGTTGGATGATTTCTTTGACTGTGAGTCGGTGAGTATCGCTTAGGTATAAAGTTGATTGTTGAGGATTGTCAAAATTATAGCTACCGTGTCCCGTAAAGTGAAAAATTTTGTGTGGCTGTGGCAATAATTTTGTGACTTCATCGAGGGTTGCTTTGTCTTCTCCCAGTCGGGTAGGGTTGGGAAACATTCGGCAAATGATTTCAGATTCTATCTCGGCGGCAGGTAAAGGAAGCAATTTTTTTCGTTGCCCGTTTTCATCAATGATTATACTGTCAGGATTTTCGATACTGAGGATAAAATTTACTTCCGATTCTTCAACCTGCGGAGGCAGGTTTTGTCTGTGTAGCCGCGAATTCCATTCGCCGACTTCCCCTTCCCCTTCTGTATTTACCGCTGAATTTGCCGCCGTTACAGAGTTCAAACGATATTTTAAATTCAGCCCAAATTGAGCGCTAGGCAAATAGGTAATCACAAAATCACTGCTAAATAAAGCATGAATCGGGAAGCGGTGCAAGTCGCGGTGAGGAATTAGAATTAAGTTGGTAACGCCGTTTGATTGTAAT
Source organism: Microcoleus sp. bin38.metabat.b11b12b14.051 (assembly GCF_013299165.1). Classification (NCBI taxonomy): domain Bacteria; kingdom Bacillati; phylum Cyanobacteriota; class Cyanophyceae; order Oscillatoriales; family Microcoleaceae; genus Microcoleus; species Microcoleus sp. bin38.metabat.b11b12b14.051. The sequence continues at coordinate 245,638 of NZ_JAAFKD010000004.1, read as the reverse complement.
TGCTGTTCGATGTTGGCAATCTGCAAAATATCTTTGAGGCGTGCAAATTTACTGGGCATTCCGGCGCGCCAAGGATGGTTTTGTTTATTAGTGGTTTTTTCCTTGGATTTATCTTGATAATCTGTATATTGTTGATTCCAATCTTTCACCCATGTTTCAAATTCATCTGGGGATTTGCTATAACAGTCTTCTGGTGACAGCAACCCATCGGATTTGATGATGAATGTTGTTAATGCTGCATCGCTGAGATGCCAGTAAATGGCGCTGGTTGTGGGATTGAGAAGTTGTTGAATTTGAGGGTGAGTGACTGTTGCTTCTGTTTCTTCTTGGTAATCGGGGATTGGTAAGGCGTTTAGCAGCCAAGACAGGCAGATATTTTTATCTTGTTCTGCTGTTTCTAAGGCTTCGGTTAATTTGCCAGATTGAATTAAAATATTTACGGTTAGTTGCTCAAATCTCACTAATTTGTCAGTGAGTTGTTGTTCGTTGAGTTGGGAATAGTTTTTATCTGTCAGCAAGCGTTGCAATAAATCTGTTGCATCTCGTTGTAGTTTATTGGCTTTTTCAAATTCCTTTAAGCTGACTAAGGTTTTAATTATAGTCTGTAAGACTTCTAGATGCAATTTTAGGAAAGCTTCTTTAGTTAAAGTTTTGAGGGCTGCTTTGTAGCTGGTAGCGGCTTTATTCCAATAGGTGTTAGGATAATTTAGTTTGCCTCGATCGTAGTGAGCATTTCCTAGTGCTTTATGCAGTTTTCCATATCCTTCGGGGTGGGTTTTTTGTTGACAATACTCCAAGCCTGCTTCTAATGTGAATATTTTTCCTTCATAGCCGCGTTGATTGAGGTTGGGATTTGAAAGGGTTCTAGTTACTGGTGGAGAAGTAGGGAATTTTAGCTGCAACATTTCATAAATAAAGTGGTTATATGTAGATGCGTTTCTGACGGCAATGCCCCGATTGTACCAGGCTTCGTGGTCATCTGGTTTGATTTCTAAAGCTTTGTCGAAGGAGGCGATCGCCTCTTCAAATTTTCCTAAATTATCACAAAGGATAATGCCCCGGCTGTTCCAGGCTTTATATTTATCTGGTTGGATTGCTAAAGCTTTGTCGTAGGATGCGATCGCCTCGTCATACTTTCCGAAATTAGCCAGTGCATAGCCCCGACTGTACCAGGCTTCGTGAAAATCTGGTTTAATTTGTAAAGCTTTGTCGCAGGATGCGATCGCCTCTTCATATTTTCCTAACTTACGTAGTACATTGCCCCGATTGTTCCAGGTATTATATTTATCTGGTTTGATTGCTAAAGCTTTGTCGTAGGATGCGATCGCCTCTTCAAAATTACCTAAATTACCCAGTGCAATGCCCCGATTGTACCAGACTTCGTGAAAATCTGGTTTGATTTCTAAAGCTTTGTCGTAGGATGCGATCGCCTCTTCAAAATTACCTAAATTACCCAGTGCAATGCCCCGATTGTTCCAGGCCTGGTGATAATCTGGTTTGAATTCTAAGGCTTTGTCGAAGGATGCGATCGCCTCTTCAAACCTTCCTAAATTACGCAGTGCAATGCCCCGATTGTACCAGGCCTGGTGATAATCTGGTTTGAATTCTAAAGCTTTGTCATAGAAAGCAAGTGCCTCTTCATACTTTCCTAGATCATCTTGCTCATCTCCGAGCTTTTTCCAAACCTCAGCCTCCCCATCAACCTCCCCTTTTCCCTCAACCTTCCCAACCGGAGATATCGGAAACTTAACCAATATCTCCCTACCAACATTCCCCGCCACCTCTCCCAATTCTCCGCCACAAATTCCCCCCAACAACTCCAGCCGCCGCGCCAATTCCTGAAGCGATTCCGTAGAGGCGGTGTCGTCGTGCCCGCCCTCTTGAGTTGTTTCTCGATCAATTGCTAACAATCTTTCCCCAAACCGTCGCAACCAGTCAGCCAATTCAGTATCTCTGAGGCCTTTTGCGATGAAAAATCCCTTAACATCGCCACTCCCCCAGCCGGCATTTACCCCTTCCAGGAGTTCCATCAACTTCGCCTCAAATTCCGCATCCGTCTGAGTTGGAGGCTGGTGAGGCGTTTGAGGCGGCACAATTTTGGTTGAAGGGCGATTTTTTGGGAATATTCGCTGAAATAATTGTTTGAGGAATTGCCAGATTTTGTCAAACATTGACTGGGTTTTGGGGTGACAATGTTTTTATTATAGAGCAAGTCTTGGATGTTTGAGGGCTTGAGATAATGCGCTTTCCCGCAGTCCGCCAGGGGTTAAAACCCCTGTCTAATAGCGAAAGTCCTCTGAAGAGGACTAAAGAAGTTATGAATTACATACAAAACGACTTTAGTATATGACCAAAAAACTTATGAATTACATACAAAACCACTCTTGTATATGAGCAAATAATTCATCCTTAGATCAATACGGTTCACTTAAAAGCGCTATTCAAGGGCTTGTGGAAAAAAACCTAATACTTGCAGAATTTACGCACGACGAGGCCAGTTTCTTTCTGTAAGTTTTAATTTCTTTATATTCGCTCTATGTTTAAGGTGCGTCGCTATGAGATTTTTCGTTTTTTTATATAAATTTTCGAGGGCGACGCACCCTACAAATACTTCGGGCTGACAATACATATAGGGCATCTCAATTAATTGTACAACTGTTCGGAAGTTACTGTAGGGTGTGTCGCCCTCGAAAATCTCTGAATTAGAGCGATAATCTCATAGCGACGCACCTGCGCTATTCAAGGGCTTGTGGAAAAAAACCTAATACTTGCAGAATTTACGCACGACGAGGCCAGTTTCTTTCTGTAAGTTTTAATTTCTTTATATTCGCTCTATGTTTAAGGTGCGTCGCTATGAGATTTTTCGTTTTTTTATATAAATTTTCGAGGGCGACGCACCCTACAAATACTTCGGGCTGACAATACATATAGCGCATCTCAATTAATTGTACAACTGTTCGGAAGTGTCATTGCGAGGAACGAAGCAATCTTAGTCTTGGCGATTGCTTCGTTCCTCGCAATGACAGATAATAGATTAATTACAAAAGTCTTTTCGCTCAAATTTTGGAACAGGCAAGATGCCCGTTCCACAGCCAAATAAATCTTTGTGGAACGGGCATCTTGCCCGTTCCTAGCAATCACATGGTTGATATATTTATACAACTAACTCTCCGTTAATTGAAACCCGGGGCTGTGCCTTTTACAGGCCTCACAATTGCGGGTTTATTGTTAGATTTTGCGGGGAAAAGTGCTTTAAGTGCGGCATCGAGATTTTCTGCCATAACGATGCGGTTTTCGTAGGCGACAATTACTCTGACTAAGGTTGGTAAACTATTGCGATCAGCTTCTAAATACAGAGGTTCTACATACAGCAAAGATTGTTCGATCGGAATTACTAATAAATTGCCTTGAATTGCTTTTGAGCCTTGCCGATTCCAGAGAGATATTTGTTCTGAAATAACCGGATCTTGATTGATTAAGGCTTCGATTTGTTCCGGGCCGTAAACTGAGCGCTGTTTGGGGAATTGGTACAATAGCAACTTACCGTAATCATCGTCGTCCGATCGCCCTGCAATCCAAGCAATTAAATTGTTGCGACTGACTGGTGTAAATGGCAGCATTAAAATAAATTCTTCGGATGTTTCTGTCGGTAGTTTGGTAATCAAATAATACGGTGCTACGGGCTGCTGTTTGCCGCCGTAAATCTCGTTGGGAACTCGCCACAAATCTTCGCGATTGTAAAATACCTGCGGATCTTCCATGTGATATGTTAGCAAGCGTTCTGATTGAATGTTCAATAAATCTACTGGATATCTAATGTGTTTGTGGAGGGCAGGAGGCATTTTGTCAAGGGGTTTGAAGATTCCCGGAAAGATAGCCATCCAACTGTTGATAATCGGGTCGGAGGGATTGGCAACATAGAAGTTTACAGACCCGTTATAGGCGTCTATGACTACTTTTACGGGGTTCCGGATGTAGTTGAATTCATTTCTTCCTGGATCTGAATAGGGGTAGCGATCGCTGGCTGTATAGGCGTCGATCATCCAATAAAGATAGTTGGGATATTTATCTTTGGCTGAGGGTGATGATTTAATTACTTTGCTATTTTTATCCGGTTTTTTTTCGATTTCACCTTTGCTGAGATTGGCGTTTGCTACTACTAAATACGGGTCGGAATCGTAGCGCAAAAATGGAGCGATCGCCCGGACTCTTTTGTTAATATTGCGGCGGTACAGTACCTTGGTTTCTGATGTAAAATTTCTGGTTAGTGCCATTTGCCAATTTTTCAGATAACTCGCAAATAGGAAGCGCCGCCAGATTGAGCCGATCGCAATTCCGCCCGTACCGCTGTAGGTATTGTAAACATTGTCTTCGCCGCTGGGATAGTCTAATTCCTTGACTTTTGTCGGTGCGATGGCGTCTGTATCGGTGACTTCGCCGTAGTAAATGCGCGGATAGCCGATCGGGATACTGGCCCGAATGCGATCGCTAGTTACTTCTAAGGGACTTTCACCGGCACGCGCATCAATGCCAATATCTTTGACAAAATAGTCGGGTAAGCCACCGACGCCGACTGTGTTTACGGGAGAAAGAGTAAAGCCGAAACCGTGAGTGTACACTAGATGTTCGTTTACCCAAGTTTGAGCTTCTGGCGCAACTGCTGTATAATCTAATTCCCGCGCCGCCAGAATTACTTGCTGGCTTTCAACATCTTGCTTTTGTTCAGGTGCTTTTTTAACTGTATAGCGATCGATATCGGCATCAGGAAATGTATAATAAGGTCTAATTTGCTGTAATTGTCGGTTGGTTTGCAGCAGCGGTCGCTCGTCCCAAAGCCGGATGTTGCTGATGGTGAGTTGATTTTTTTCTAAGTCTTGATAGGTCAGTTTTCCGACTGGATCGAAAGTTTTGATTTCGATTTTTTTCAGGTCAAAGGCTGCTTGGGTAAAGGCGATGCTGCGCTGGATATAGGGCTGTTCTCGCGCTAGTTCGTTGGGTTTGACTATGAGTTGCTGCACAATTATTGGCAGCAGCCAGCCTAGAGATAAGCTTAAAGTTAAAAATACTAAAATTAGGTTTTTTAAGTTGTTATTGTTGATTTTTAATTGGAAAACAGGCCAAAGCATGAAAAGTGCGATCGCCCCAGCGACAATACTCAAGAATCCATAGACAGGAAGCCGCACAGTCACGTCTGCATAATTCGCGCCGTAGGTAACGTCTCCACGCGAGTACAGCAAGACGTAGCGCGCCAGCCACAAACGGAGTGCGACGGCTACCATGAAAGCTGCTCCCAACCCGTACAAGTGCCGTTGTTGCGATCGCGAAAATCCTAAAAATATGCCTTCACTCAGGCTATTTCCCGACAGCAAATAGGTTAAAGCGCAGGATACTAAACCGTACAAGGATACAACCGTCAACCCAAAGCTTAGCAACTCCAAGGTTGGCAAAATAAATACATAAAAGCTAATATCTTGATTAAAAATCGGGTCTGTGATGTTAAAATTGGTAGGGTGGAAATATTGTAAAAGTTTTGTCCAGCGACTAGCGGCAATTAGCCCGATCGCCAAACTGAGCACAAGGGCGATCGTCCGCAACGACAAATCCGGCTTAATTGCGACAGCCAACATCATCCCCAGCAGTAAGCCCAACTGCCACCAGTGAGCAAATAACCGCACTATCCCAAGCTGGATTGACTCAAATCCGAACTGTGCGGGCGGTGCAGACAAACCACCAACTATCCTAAAATCGCCGATGCTATCGACAGCTAACAGCGCGCAGTGAATTACCGTGATAATTGCGATCGAACTCAATCCAAATACCGCCAACAGCAGCCAGAGAAACCCAATTTGAGATTTAGCAGCAGGCGATCGATAATTTTTGCCCGTGTTTGGGCTACTTCCTGAAGCGATTAACTGCCACAAAACAGGTAATTTGATGTTTTCGGTGGGATGTTGCAGGCGGCGGGCTAGGGTCAAATTTCCCAGGAGAAAGGCGGAAGATACCGAAAGTGCGATCGCGCCCAGCAACCCTTGAGTTTTCAGTTTTAACAGCAAAACCTGAAGATATCTAACTTCCTGAAACCAAAGAATTTCTGCCGCAATCCTGGTAGAAAACTCAAAAACTAACCACAGCGATAAAAGCAGTAAAATTAGTTGAGAAATTCGCTTAATAGTCATGAGTCATGAGTCATTAGTCATTAGTTGTTGAACTGGTTCCCTGGCAGAGCCTGGGAACCGATATCACTCTTGCTCTGCCTCATCCAAAAATGGAGGCAGAGCCTCCGGATCTGCGTTAACAGGCTGGAGCCTGGTAACAAGTAAAACCCTAAATTTTAGTTAAGAAACCCCATGACTTAATGAGCAAATGGGTAATATCATGTCCTGTCGATTACCATAACAATGAAAGTTTGTAGTGCGGACTTCAGTCCGCTATACGGCTGCGGACTGAAGTCCGCACTACGAACCAATCTTATTGCTGTCAATCGACCGGACATGATATAAGTCCTAATTACATTAAAAGCTGATGCAAAACAGCACTAATGACCAATGCCAACTGCCAACTGCCAACTGCCAACTAACTATACTGCTGATTCACATCCACATCCAAATTAAACAGGGTTTGCAAAGTCTGCATCGCTTGTCGGCGCGCCTCAATATCCTGCTGCGCGCGCAACTGTACCATTGGATCGTGCAAAATCTTATTCACAATCCCTCTTGTTAAAGATTCAATCACATCTTGATGTTTCTCCGAAAATTCGGAGCCTAGACGCGATAAAGCTTTTTCTAACTCTTGTTCTCGAATCAATTCGATCTTATCTCGCAAACAGCTAATAGTAGGCACTGTTTCCAGACTGCGCCACCAGACATCAAAAGCCTCGACTTCCTGTTCCAGCAAGCCTTCAGCTTCCATTGCCATTTTGCGGCGGCTTTCGTGATTTTGAGCTACCACAGCTTTCAAATCGTCCACATTAAACGACTTGACGTTAGCGAGTTCCTTCGCATCCGAGTCAACGTTGCGCGGTACAGAAATGTCCACCAACATCAAAGGGCGATCGGGTTTTAAAACAGCTTCTAATTTAGCTTTATTTAACAACGGATCTGTAGCAGCCGTACTGGTGAACACCAAGTCAGAGTCGGCAATTACCTGCATCATGTCCGCGAGCAAATGCAAGTGTAATGTAGCATCTTTAAACAATCCCGCCAATTCCTCAGCCCCGCGCATCGATCGATTGACGATCGCAATATGACTCGCTCCTTTCGACAGCAAATGCTGCACCAACAAGCGCGACATCTTCCCAGCACCGATAATCGCAATCCGGCTGGTTGCTAAATGCTGCCCTTTCATGTGAGCCAATTCCGCCGCCGCCGAACTAATCGACACCGCACCAGTACCGATGCTAGTTTCGGTGCGAACTCGCTTCCCGGCTGTGAGAGCTTGTTTGAACAAACGTTCTAAAATTCTGCCTACACCTTTGTATTGCTGCGCGAGTTTGTGAGTTTGCTTCACCTGAGCCAAAATTTGTCCTTCTCCCAGCACCAAACTGTCAAGGCCCGCAGACACTCGCATCAAGTGCATTACCGCATCTTCGTGCAGCAAAATGAACAGGTGAGGGCGCAAAGATTGCAGATGAAGTTTGCTGCATTCCGAAAGGAACTGCATTACCTCTCGCACCCCAGGCTCCGACTCAGTGGTGACAATATAAATTTCTAAGCGGTTGCAAGTGCTGAGGATGGCAACCTCTTGAATGTTGGGATAGCCGCGCAATTGGGCGATCGCCGCTTCAATCTTCTGTTCTGGAATGCTGAGTTTTTCGCGAACTTCAACCGGCGCTGTTTTGTGGCTGAGACCTACGACTGCAATATTCATATCTGTGATTTGTCACTATTTATTTCTTAGTTATCAACAGTCACCTGTGATTAGTTCTTAGTTTATCGCTAATTGCTAATCACTGGTGACTGTAAACGGTCAATAGTTAAAAATTAACATTTAAAATTTAACTCTTAACTCTTAACCGCTAACTAATGATTATTTCAATTGCAGAGATTTTGGCTGGTCAAACATATGGATTGTATCCACAAAGCGAGCAGTCTTCGACTGAGAAGAAATTACCAAACTCTCAGTGCGAGCACCGCCGCCAAAGAATCGAACTCCTTCCATCAGCGTTCCGGGAGTAATTCCGCAAGCTGCAAACAGCACAGTTTCTCCAGATGCCAACTCTTCAGCATTATAAATCTTGTCTGGATCTGTGATCCCCATCTCTAGAAGGCGGGCGATATTCTTCTCTTTGCTTTCACCGATCAAACCAGTTTTGACAACTGCTGGATCGTAAATCAACTGTCCTTGGAAGTGACCGCCCAAGCAGCGCATTGCTGCTGCGGAAATCACACCTTCGGGTGCTGCACCAATACCCATCAGCGCGTGGATGTTGGAACCAGAAAACGCGCAAGAAATCGCTGCTGAAACATCGCCGTCGCTGATCAATCGAACTCTTGAACCCGCTTGGCGAATTTCATTAATTAAATCTTTGTGTCGGGGGCGATCCATCACCACCACTACCAAATCTTCAATACTGCGGCCGAGACAATCGGAGATAATTTTGAGGTTTTCGGTTGGCGTTTTGCGAATATCTACATGATTCCTCGCAGCCGCGGGAGCAGCCAATTTGTTCATGTAGAAATCGGGCGCAGCAAACAAACCACCTTTTTCAGAGATTGCCAAAACTGCCATCGAACCGTTTTGACCATAAGCAACTAGGTTAGTACCTTCGCAGGGGTCAACGGCGATGTCAATTTCGATCAATTCATCGATGTTGCAGACATCTTTAGCATTTTCCTGAGTACAAATACCTACTTGTTCCCCGATGTAAAGCATGGGTGCGTCATCGCGTTCGCCTTCACCGATCACGATGCGGCCGCGCATATGAATTTTGTTCATGCGTTCGCGCATGGCTTCTACAGCTACGCGATCGGCTTCATCTTTTTCGCCTTTGCCCATTAAGCGAGCGGAAGCAATGGCTGCCTGCTCAACTACTTCGATAATCTCTAAACCGATTACATTGTCCACGAATTAGATCCTCCCAACTAAGTCCTGCTTGCCTGTGCTCTGTTGCACTCCCAGCCATCAAGTTTATCAGAGGCGGGGATCTCTGCGAGCGTGAGCAGTTGCTTTGTTTGTGTTAACTTTTACTTCTTTGAGACTGACACCCAGAAATGGGGATCGACAAGCTGAAGGCTCGATCGCCCGAATGCTTGACTCTTGCTTGGGCGATCGTCCTACATAGGCGCGCCCGATCCCCACCCGCGGACTCTCAGCTACAAAATGCAACTCAGCATTAACTCTCGATCGCGATCGTAAATTCGCCGTCCCATAATCGGGATAGACTAAAGCATATGAGCTGGGAGCAATAAAAAGTGATGATGAAAGCCCAAGATATTATGACAAAGGAAGTTGTCACCATTCGTGGTTCGGCAACGGTAGCTGAAGCAGTGGCGATGATGAACGAACTGTGTCTGCGCGCCCTAATCGTGGAACGCCGCCACGAACAAGACGCCTACGGCATTGTCACCGAAACGGATATTGTTTACAAAGTAACAGCCTACGGAGTAGACCCGCAAAAAGTCCGCGTCTTCGAGATTATGACCAAACCGTGCATCACGGTGAATCCCGACTTGGGCGTCGAATATGTAGCGAGGTTGTTCGCGAATACCCGCATCCGCCGAGCTCCGGTGATTAAGGACAAACTGCTGGGGATTATTTCGGTAACGGATATTTTGACAAAAAGTGATTTTGTTGAGAAGCCGAAGAGTGTTGTCTTTGAGGATGAAATTCAAAAGGCGATCGTGGATGCAAGAACAGTCTGTTCCCAGAAAGGCGCTACATCTAAAGAGTGTGCGGTAGCCTGGGACATCGTAGAGGAAATGCAGGCTGAGGCTGCTCACCAGCGATCGATGAAGCTTGACAAAACGGCTTTTGACGAGTATTGCGAAGAAAATCCCGAGGCGGCTGAAGCGCGGATTTACGACAGTTAGTTTAGTCATTAGTTATTAGTCATTAGTCATTAGTTATCAACTCTTATTTATAGAGTGATAACTAATAGCTAACAATCGGCAATAGCTTTATTTTATTCGAGCATCGCGAAAAACAAAAATCTTAAGTGTTTGGTTCATTCATATAAAACACGTTCAGCTTATTTCCATCAAGATCCCGGAAATATCCCACATAAAACCCCGGTAACGTGCCTCTTGGCCCCACTGCTCCTTCATCCTTAGCGCCAAGTTCGATCGCCTTATTGTACACTAAATCGACTTTTTCTGGACTGTCAACTTGAAGTGCGATCATGACGCCATTACCAACAGTTGCTTCATTGCCATCAAAGGGTTTTGCAACAGCAAGTCCTGGCATCTCTGGAGAAACACTCCATGCGATAAATCGGTCTACTTCCATGAATCGTTTAGCGCCAATTTCAGCAAGCAAAGTATCATAAAACTTGGCTGCACGTTCAAGATTGTTGGTGCCGACTGTAACGTATCCAATCATATTTTTTGTCCTTTCAATGATGTTAAGATGAAGAAAAGTCTTTAAGGGAATCACAACTGAGTTTAACTGTAATACTCCTCGACTTCTTAGTCCGCGGAGGCGGACTTCGTGTGTGTAGACGCGGTTTCAACCGCCGTGGGATCTATTGGTTGAATGCACTCAGGACTGTCTCTAGTTGGACTGTTGACGATCGCACTTACCGCATTTCCTTTCATTGCCGCAGCATAGGGCTTTAATAGTGGCAAAACTTGCTGAGCGCTGTTAACAGCAGGATCGAGCCACTCTTCCCACGCGCCAGATGGGAGAATCACCGGCATTCGATCGTGCACAGGCTGGACAGTTTCGTTAGCAGCAGTCGTAATTATAGTGCAAGATACAATCTTTTCTCCTTCTGGAGATTCCCAATTTTCCCACAAACCAGCAAAAGCAAAAGGTGCGCCCTCGGCCATTTGAAAATAATAAGGCTGTTTGTGCTTTAAGAGCGGTAGCCACTCGTAGAAACCGTCAGCAACTATCAAACATCGCCTGCGCTTGATGGCGCTGCGAAAAGCAGGTTTTTCGGCTATAGTTTCCGATCGCGCATTGATCGTCTTGCTGCCTATTTTGATATCTTTTGCCCAACTTGGAATCAAACCCCAGCGCATAAATTGAAACTGTCGCTGAAGCTGAGGAGAAGCTGTAACTGTCGCTACTGATTGAGTTGGCGCGATATTGTATCGCGGTTTGATATCGGGAACTTCCGACAGTTTGAAGAATTCGGCGATAATTTGAGCTGAAGCAGTTAAAGTGTATCGTCCGCACATAATTTTTAACCTAATTTATAACGGTTCGTAGTGAGGACTTTAGTCCTTCCATAGATGCGGACTAAAGTCCTCACTACGAACCTTTTTTTAATCACAAGGTTTGTAGTGAGGACTTTAGTCCTTCCATAGATGCGGACTAAAGTCCTCACTACGAACCTTTTTTTAATCACAAGGTTTGTAGTGAGGACTTTAGTCCTTCCATAGATGCGGACTAAAGTCCTCACTACGAACCTTTTTGATTGCGATGGTTTGATTTCGATACGATATTAAACCTGTCGGACTCTCCGATTAACTACAGGATTGTGCTGTATTCGGGAATTTTCGCAGCCAGCCATTCTTTCCGCAACTTTTCAATAGCTAATTCTTTGAATTTAGCTTCTACTTCAATCCAAGGAGCTTGATAATAGCTCTCAGGCATTTCGGTAATTAAATCGCTGTGGCGCGGATCGGCAAAAAATTCTTTTCCGTTGGATATGTGGACTAATTGAAATTCAGGATCTGACCAAGTAGTGCGGGCTGCTGCGAGCATTTCGGCGACGTTTGGATCGTCGTAACTTTCTAAATGTTCGTGAATGACGTGGTGGTGCGCGTCAAAAACCATCGGTACTGCGGTATCGAGACAAACTTCTATGATTTCTGAGGAACTGTAGGCGTATTCGTCATTTTCAAAGGTTAAGCGCGATCGAATAGATTCGGGTAAGTCGCGGATGACTGATTTGAGTTGCGAAGCCCGATCGCCCTTACCGCCGTGAATGTTCATCAGTGCGTAGGGCGATCGGGGTTGTTGCAACATATCTAAGATTAAAGCATGAGTTGCCAGAATTTTAATGCTGTTTTCCACCACAGAAAGCTTGTCGGAACTGAGGACAACGAATTGATCCGGGTGGAATACCAAGCGGATGCTTAAAGACAAAGCCCGATCGCCCGTATTGCGTAATTCCTCAGCCATTGACTGTAGCACCGCTTCCCCCAAATCGGTATCTGCAAAAGGGAAGAGCGCAGAAGTCATGCGGTAAAGCTTAATCCCATTTGCAGCACAAAAGTCGATCGCTTTGTCAAGCCGTTTTAAGTTGTCTGCATAAAGCTCGCGCAACACTTTTTCTTGTTCAGTTTCCGCAAGCTGTAACAGTCGTTTGCGGGTAACTGTCCGAAATCGAACTGCATCGGATGTGGTGACGCAGACCAACCCCAATTCCGGCAATTTCTCCTTTTCTAACACTTGGTTAATCTCGCTCTTTTCTCAATGGTTTATAACTTTAATTATATCTCATTTAGGTTCGTAGTAAGGACTTTAGTCCGGTTTTCTCAAATTTTCAATACGAACCTATTACATCTCCGATTTTTGCCAATTCTCAATTTCAAATCAACCGCGCAAACGCCCAGATCGCAAAATGCTAATAATCAACCAAAAACCCAAAAAACTCGCCGCCCCAAACAAACCATTGCTCAAAAAAGATAGCTGAGCAGTTTGCGCGTTAGAAGAAATAATTGCCGCCCCCACAATCAGGGAACCCACGACAATACTAAAAGACAGTCGGTTCGCAGAATCTCCCAAAGTTCGGCGCAGCGGATCGAGTTCTTTTATAGTCAAGTTCCACTTCAAAGTTTCCGAAGTAACCCGGTCTAAAAGCACTTCCACCTGTCGCGGAGATTGCAAAGATAGGCTTTTTAGATCCAAGACAGTTCTCAGTAGAGCTTGTACCGGGTCTTCTCCTAATAACTGACGCCGAAACATATCGGTCATCAGCGGTTTGACCTGCTCTACAATATTAAACCTGGGATTAAAAGAACGCGCTACTCCTTCTAAATTTGCGAGGGTTTTTGCATACAAACCGAGATTACTGGGAAGTCTAATCTTATTTTTGCGAGTGATTTCCAACACTTCATAAAAAATTTCCGACAAGTTCATTTGCGACAAGCTAACATTGTAATACTTACGCAGCATTCGAGCTAAATCGTTCTCTAGATTTCCTAAACTTGTAGGCTGAGCAAATTCTGCCATTTGCAATGTTAATTGAGCGCAGCGTTGAGCATCTAAATCGACAATTGCTAGCAACATTTCTGTCAGATTTTGCTGAGTGCGCGGGTCTAATCTGCCGACCATGCCGCAGTCGAGTAAAGCTATCCGACCGTCGTTGAGATAAAATAAATTGCCGGGATGCGGGTCTGCGTGAAAGAAGCCGTCGATATACAATTGCTGGAAGAAAACGCGGCAAAGCAGTGTGGTAATTTCTTCGCGTTCAGCATCGATATCTCCTTTGTGACCAATTCCTTGCAAATCGCCTAACAAAATTGGTACTCCGTTCAGCCATTCCATCACTAAGAGTTTTTTTGTAGTCAAATTCCAGTGAATTTCTGGTAGCACAACTTGTTTGGGGTCAAACCATTTACTTTTAGATAAGTTGGTACGCAATTCGTCGGTGTAGCTGGCTTCTTGAATAAAGTCTAATTCTGCGCGCAGGGCGATCGCAAATTCTTCAGCTAGGGCGACAATATCGTATTGTTGACCGAAGTCTGTGAGCATGACAAGTTCTGCTAAACCTCGGAGCACGGCGATATCTTGTTCGATGACAATATCGATACCGGGGCGCTGAACTTTGAGGGCGACTTCGCGACCGTCTTTTAGGGTAGCTTTGTGGGTTTGGGCGATCGACCCGGCGGCGATCGCCTGAGTGTTAAATTTAGAGAAGGTTTCTTCGATCGACTGTTTGAGTTCCAGGCGCACAATTGCTTCTACTTCCGACCACGGTACGGGCGGGACTTCCGCTTGTAGGGAGGAGAGGGTTTCGATGTAGGCGGCGGGTAAAAGGTCGGGACGGGTACTCAGCAATTGCCCCAATTTGACAAAAACTGGGCCTAATTCGACGAGGATGTTGCGAAGAACTGCTGGAGTTGGGAGACTGGGGGCGTCGGTTTTGCGGCCGGTTAGGAGGCTTTTCATGTAGTCCCAACCGTTGCGGAAGACGACCTCTAGAATTTCTCCTTTGCGAGAAGTGTTTTGAACTAGGCTAAACAAGGGGCCTCCGGGTCGATCGGGTTTAAGGACTATAACTCTAGGATAGCGCTGTTAACCAAGCTGACCATTGTCTTGAGGAATAACTTGGAGGGAATAGCGGGAATGGGCGCGATAGCTTTGGGTTCTGGGGGCGATTCTCTACGGGATAGCCGTGCTGCACGGACTTTTGCTATTACTGCTGATGGTAATATAGACTTTATGGTCTAGATTTTTTATCAAAAGTATGTTATTAAAAAGTATGAATCGGGGCTTAGTCTGGTTGGATCTTAATTAATTTATTCTCCTACAAATTACGTTTAACTATGAGTATTGAACTTGTATCGGCTAACATTAAAAACTTTAGGAGCTTAGGCGATCTTACGTTAAACTTTAAAGATTTAACGATTTTAGTTGGCTGCAACTCTAGCGGAAAGTCTAACTCTCTACAGGCATTATCAATTCTCAGTTTGATGCTAAAAGTTGGCTCTCCTCCTCCTGCGGAGTTCATGCAAAGATTCTTGAGATTTGGGGAAAATGAAGATATTACTTTTTCTATTACTGTCAAAGAAGCTAAGAAAACAGCCGAATATACTGTTTCTATGTCTTTAGAACAAGGGAAATTATCTTATTCGCGCGAGCAACTTTTGATAGGTAAACATAAAGTAATAGAAGCCAAAAATGGCGTTGGAAAAGTGCGAGATGAAAAAGGGAGGAATGCTCAGATATATCAATCCAAAGCTGGCAATTTAGCATTAAAGTCTGCGGGAGATTTTGGAGACAGACCATTTACTGGCAGACTTGCAGAATTTATCATAAATTGGGACTTCTACGATCTAGATCCTAAGTTGATGAGAGGTAGTTCTATGTTTGTAATTGGCGACAATATTGTGATAAACAGAGAAAACATTCCCAGTCTGGGTAGCACTGGTGGGGAAATTCAAGATGTTTTACAATACTGGGCTGAACATGATTTAGGCAAGTTTCAAGTAGTTAGTCAAGAACTTGATGATTGTCTGGGTATCAGCTTAAAGTTAGTGGACGAAGAAGGAGAGAAAATAATTAAAGTATTGGAAAAAGATAGTCTAGAGATTCCTTTGTCGAATATGTCAGACGGAACTCTCCGAATTATGGCTTATTACGTGTTACTTCATCAAGATCAGCTACCTACACTGATTGGGATTGAAGAACCTGAACGAAATCTTCATCCAGGATTGCTAAGAGAGGTTGCATCTGTAGTAAAAAGACTTTCTCAAAAAACACAGGTAATTATTACAACTCATAGTTCCCAGTTACTTGATTGTTTCAATCTGGATGAAATAAACTCGGATGTTTCTGTACTGCTGCTAAGCAAAAGAGATGACGTTGGAACACAAGCTTTTCCCGTAGATGAGTTAGGGAAGAGTCGGGATGATTTATCTGAATGGATGAGAGACTTTGGAGTAGGTAGTGCAATTTATCACAGTCATCTATTACAAGAAATTTTAGAACAATAGTATGAATAATATTCTTATCTGGGCTCCTGAGTCAGATTTTGATAGTAAAACTGTTTGCTGTATAGCTAAAAAGATTGTTAAATTATATGACTCCAATATAACTGTTTCGGATAGTTCTAAAGAAGCTTTCAATCAAGCCATCAAAAAGACCGGAGGGGATGGTCTAAAAAAGGCAGTTGATATTTATCTGAAAAACAGCGAATTAGTGATATTTTTACTTGATGCAGATGGTGTACAATCTCAATCTCAACGATTGCAAGAACCTAACTCTCTAATCAATAGAATTAATAGAGTTGTAGAACAATATCAAGGTAAATGTTTGTTAATACTCATACGTCAAGAACTTGAAGCTTGGTTGTTGGTAGACTGTCTTGGTATTTGTTGCTATTTTACAAAAAATCTTGAAACTAGAACAGATACGAAATGGGTAAAGTTTGCTAAAAAATATCAAAAAGGTCAAACTGATTTGATAATAGAAGCTGAATCGGGAGGAAAAAATGCTAAGGAGTATTTGGTCAATTTTTCTAAAGATATTGTTAAAAAAATCAATCCTAAACTGAAAGATAGAGATTTAGAAAAAAAGCAATATTCTGAGCATGATTCAGATAAAGTTGCCGATAAACTAGAGATTACCGATCAAACGATCGCCCGAAACAACTCATTAGGTGAATTTGCTCAGTATTTCAAGAAGAAAGTAGATTCTAATAAGTAAGTGGGCTTTTAATTGGGTTCATTCCCTAGGTTCGTAGTAAGGACTTTAGTCCTTGCTTTGGATTTGGGTAAGAAAGGACTGAAGTCCTTACTACGAACCTGTTTTTTTAGTGTGGTGCGATTCTTTACAATAAATCTTTCAATTTATCATCTTCTCCCAACACTTTGATTACCTGTTTAATCTCCTGCGTTCTGTCTTTTTTCACGATTAACGTCACATTCCCATCTCTGACAACGACAACATCTTCTAAACCGATGGTGACAATCACTTCATTGTCATCCGCTGCATAAAAAATGCTATCCTTGGTGTCAATTCCGATGTGTTTTGCTAACTCGACATTTGGCTTGTCTCCTTGCAGCAAACGCCCGATCGCATTCCAATCACCCAAATCGTCCCAACTAAAGCCTACGGGTAACACACAAGCCTTTTGCGTCTTCTCCATCAGCGCGTAATCGATGCTAATTTTCGGCAATTCGGAGTAAGCAGCAGCGCCTTTGGCTTCCAAAGCTGCCATCATTTCCGGTACATGATTTCGCAATTCTGTCAAGACAGTGCCAACTCGAAAGACGAATATTCCGCCATTCCAACTAAACTTACCGCTGTTTACAAATTCTTCGGCGGTAGCACGATCGGGCTTTTCGGTAAATCTCGCCACCCGATACGCCGGAAAACCGCCAAAACTGCCAATTTCTTCGCCTTGTTCGATGTAGCCGTAACCAGTAGAAGCATAACTCGGCTTGACTCCCAAAGTGGCGATCGCACTTTCCTTAGTCGCCAAAT
This sequence comes from Microcoleus sp. bin38.metabat.b11b12b14.051, assembly GCF_013299165.1. NCBI lineage: Bacteria > Bacillati > Cyanobacteriota > Cyanophyceae > Oscillatoriales > Microcoleaceae > Microcoleus > Microcoleus sp. bin38.metabat.b11b12b14.051. Next base: position 228,319 of record NZ_JAAFKD010000004.1, on the reverse strand, counting down.
CCGCCGCCGCCTCCAAAGTCTTGATAAACTCCTGCGGTTCCCCAATCCAGTGATCCGCCGGGAAAAAACCGACAACCGCATCTTCACCGTAACGCTTCGCAGTTTCTATAGCAGTCCAAGCCACCGCCGGCGCAGTATCCCGGCCCTCCGGTTCCGCCAGCAAATTCTGGGGAGGTAACAGCGGCAATTGTTCCCGCACTCCATCGGCCAACATTTCCGACGTTACCACCCACAAATCCTCCCAACCATTACCTAATTCCAAAAGTCTTTCCGCAGTAGCTTGTAGCAAACTCTTGCCGCTACCGTCGAGACTCAAAAACTGCTTGGGGCGCTGTTTGCGACTCAGCGGCCAGAAACGTTCGCCTTTACCACCGGCCAGAATTACAGGAATTAAGGTTCTACTCATGGTTTAAACAATTTACATCTATATTGTAAATTCTACCTTCTATCTATCTTCTACCTGTCACTTTGTCAATCCAACTCGCATAAAATGATACCCGCGTGTCGCCGGAAATTTCCCCAAAACTGCCGTTGTTGTCAATTTTATCAATATCGCCGATATTTGTTTTGAAAAATCCGCGATCGCTATAACCCCAAGAACTAATGCCGGCAATTTTCCCGCCCACAAACGAGGGCCCGCCGGAGTCTCCGCTAGCTGTGGCGATTTCATTTTTGCCTAAACCGCGATCGGCTAATTGCGGAAAATGCCTCCCCAAAGTATCATGTTCGGCAGTGCCATCATCAAAATCAAAAATTAACTGACTGCCCAATACTAACTCAGACATATCAGATTCTGTAGCATTTCTTAAAATATCACCTAGCGCATCGTAGCGGTTTTGACCTGCATATCGTTTCGCCTCAGAATTAGAATTTTCATTTTGTCCCTTTGCACCCAAACCAGTATATCCATAGCCAACTTTTGTAAACAACTGACCGACTTCATTTTTATTCCGGTTAATTTCGTACCGTTCCGCAGTTGGTGGGGCTGCTTTTTTCAGCTTTAAAATAGCAAGATCATTGCCGACTTCTGATTCATAACCAGTCCATCCAGGATGAATATAATAATTGCTGATAGGGATAGTAACTTGACCGCTGGGTAATTTAAAATTTGCCGTTACTGCCGTGCCAGCAGGAACCTTCACCCCGCCTTCATTGAGGCAGTGGGCGGCCGTTAGAATATGCAATCCTCCGGTTAACAGGGAACCCGTACACTGCACTGGTTCGAGATAAGCGACACCTGTATGTTGCTCTAAAGCTAGGGGTTTGCGGGAACTGCTATCGCCAAAAGCACTAATTATCGATCGCCCTGCTTCTGCTGTTTCCAAAACTAACAGTACAGTCAAAATAGTCATTAATAATATTTTTATAACTTTATTCATTTGGGGATCTTGGTATTTTGTGAAAAAATTAGGACTTTTCAGAACGCACTCCAACTGAAGAAACCGGGTTTTTGGCAGAATTCAGGGCTGCAACGAGATATTTTAGTAAAAAACCCGGTTTCTGGCTAACCGTTCGTCAGAGTCGAGAAACCGGGTTTTTTGCAGAATTACGGGCTGCAACGAGATATTTTAGTAAAAAACCCGGTTTCTGGCTAACCGTTCGTCAGAGTCGAGAAACCGGGTTTTTTGCAGAATTACGGGCTGCAACGAGATATTTTAGTAAAAAACCCGGTTTCTGGCTAACCGTTCGTCAGAGTCGAGAAACCGGGTTTTTTGCAGAATTACGGGCTGCAACGAGATATTTTAGTAAAAAACCCGGTTTCTGGCTAACCGTTCGTCAGAGTCGAGAAACCGGGTTTTTTGCAGAATTACGGGCTGCAACGAGATATTTTAGTAAAAAACCCGGTTTCTGGCTAACCGTTCGTCCTATATTATAAAATTGCGTAATTCCTGAATTGGCGATTAGTTATTAGCTGTTACTTCGACAATTCGATGTTTAGTTCATTCACGACACGGCGCTTCAGCGGAAGCGATTTTTCTCTTGGTACCAAATCAAACACTTTCCTAAAAGCATCGTCTACCTGTTCAAAAGGTATTTGTCCTTTTTCGTTAAAAACTACTTTTCCGGATTGGTCGAGAATGACAGTTTGAGGTACAAAACCTTCGTAATAGTGACCGGGTTCGGTGAGTAACTCTGACGGCTTTGAAGGCAAAGAGTCAATGCTTATGGGCATAAAATCGGCTTCGCGGCCGTAAAATTCTTGGAGGTTAGAGACGACGATCGCAAATTGCTTGGAGTCGCTGCTATCATCTGTATAAAACACTAGCAATGCCGGTTTTTTGCGTTTGAAAGAATCTGTCAGCTTGACTTTGGGAGGGACAAGGGAACCGTTGCCGGCGTAGAGGGCAAAGATTGTACCGTCGAAGCGATCGTCCGTGAGTGTTGCGAAGGCTGGCTGCTGGCCGATGAACAGCATCAAGCTAAGTGTCAGCGTCACAGTCAACAGACTGGCTGACAAGATTCTCCGCAGCCAGCGGATGCCAGAAGCAGCAGTAACAATTGAATTTTTGTACTCGGGAAATATCATAGGTTGTTGGCAGTTGCTGTAGGCTGGCGAAATCAGATGCAAAAACTTTCCTAATTGTATCAGCAACTGTATGCAAATGTTCCTGACTGGGTTAAGGTAGTTTTGGATAGACTATGATAATTTGCTTGTTGTAGCGATCGCACGGTGATTCTACTGACAAAGAGAGTACGGTTTGCGATCGCATTTTCAGAAGCTGGAAGTGACAACCCAACAATAAAACTATTTGTTTTGGCGCGGGCTTCTGGGTTCTGAGAAGGGCGCAAGATGTTAAATTCAACTGATTACTAGAAACAGACAACTGGGAATTCACAACTAATGATAGCTTTGCTTGACGCACTCCTGGCCCAAACGCCCGCTGCTGATGTTTCCGGGCCCGCTCCACTCAATATAGTGCAGACGATTATCTTAGGAATTGTACAGGGATTAACAGAGTTTTTACCCATCAGCAGCAGCGCTCATTTGAAGGTAGTGCCGATCGCCCTGGGATGGGGCGATCCGGGCGTTGCCTATACCGCTATTATTCAGTTGGGCAGCATTGTGGCTGTGCTTTGGTACTTTCGGAAAGACTTGACAAGTATAACTTTTGGTGCTGTAGATGCCGTAGTACGCCGCGACTACGAATCGCAGGAGTTTAAAATGGCATTGGGCATTGCTTTAGGAACAATACCTATAGTCTTTTTGGGGCTGCTAATCAAGATATTGGTTCCAGATTTTGACAAGTCGCCGTTGAGGAGTTTGGCCAGCATCGCGATCGCTTCGATCGTGATGTCGCTGCTGTTAGCAATAGCAGAAAAAGTTGGCAAGCGCGATCGCACTTATGAAAAATTAACAGTTCAAGACGGTATTTTGATGGGATTAGGGCAAGCAATGGCGTTGATTCCGGGCTGTTCGCGATCGGGTTCCACGCTAACAGCAGGATTGTTTATGGGATTGGAAAGAGGCGCCGCCGCACGGTTTTCTTTTTTATTGGGAATTCCGGCTATTACTCTGGCGGGATTAGTGGAATTGAAGAGTGTTTTGGGAGAAGGAATCGGCGACGCTGGAGTTGTAACTTTGGGAGTGGGAACGATTTCAGCCTTTATATTTTCTTATTTGTCGATCGCGTGGCTGATGAAATTCCTGCAAACTCAAAATACGTGGGTATTTGTGTGGTACCGGCTAGCCTTTGGCGTGGCGATTTTGACCGCAATCTTAGGTGGAGCATTGAAAAATAGTTAAAATAGAAATAACTTGAATCTAATTGGATAGGGTGTGGCATCTGCTTAATATTTAAACCGCAGATGCAAGCCCGATCGATATCTTGCCTCACTCCTTTTAATTAAATTTTGGAACTGGCTATTCGACCAGTTTCTAGCTATTCTTGCAAGAATTATAATACAGATTAACGCATAATTTCAAGATAGTTCGTATTAAAATTCATAAGGAATCAGGTATTTGAAATCCTGGCTAGTTTCAGACTTTAGCTCGGATACTTGATGCCCACATTTCGCACTTCAAAACGTAATATATAGCCCAATACGGTTCACTTAAGTGAACCGTATTGATTTATCATCACAAGAGTGACATCACTCTTGGCGCAACAAAAACCTTAATTTTACGCTGAAAACCTTGCTATATCCGGAGTATCTCTGCAATTTTTTTGACCTAAATGCTTACGAAAATTCGCTGGCGTAAAAATTCAATATTTCCTGTAGTCGATACATAGCAAAGCTTATAGCAGAGTCAAACCGGAGTTTGACAATATATTGTATTCTGTGATACGGATTTATCGATTATTCACGATTATATAAGGGTCTATGTACAAACTATGACAAAAGTAAAAGCTGGAAATGACCAACTCTAATGGAGAACTGAAGCCTACCCTGGGACTGGTAGGAATTACGATTAACGCGATGGCGCTGATTGCACCGGGCGCTTTTCTGTGGACGACATACCAATTGCAAGCCCCGCCCGATTCGGCTAAAAATATGTGGGCTGCGATCGCCCTAGCAACTTGTATAGCCCTGCTGACAGCAAGCTGTTATGCAACGCTTTCTAAAGCTTACCCCGAAGCTGGTGCCGGCAGTTCATACTACTATGCCGAAGCAGCAATCTTAGCAAAACAGGAACACAAACATTTTCGTTTGGCACGTTTAGCAAAATTTGTCACGGGCTGGGCTGCCCATTTGTATTACTGGGTATACCCCGGCATCATGATTAGCTTTATGGGAACGCTTGTCGTTTACATCGGGCAGTTGTTTAACCCTGGTTTTGCAACGGATTGGTTCAGCAAAGCCTTAATTTGTTTTATCTTTACTGGGCTGGTGGGCGCTATTGCTCTCGCAGGCGTTACCGGTTCTACGCTGATTAACATCATCATCAACATTGTCCAAATTAGCTCTCTCACCTTCCTGGGATTGTTGATGATTATTTACCGATTGGGTCATCCTAATGTGAATTACGAACACGCAGACGCCTTTAGCGTTGTGATGCCTCACGATTTATCGGGACTGATTTACCAAGCGACGATCGCAATTCTTTTATTGGTTGGATTTGAATCGGCAACAGCGATGGCGGGTGAGGCAATTAATCCTCGACGCGATATTCCTCGTGGTGTAATTCTATCTTTATTTATTCAGGCTTGTATCTGCTATTTCTTTGAATATTTTGCTGCTAATTTTTTCATCGGAGACCAATATACTGCAACTGTTGATGGTAAAACTGTAACTGGTTTTGCCGCAGCATTATCGTCTGGTGCGCCGATCGGCGATATCGCGAAAATTTTGGGAGATACGTTGCTGTTTGGGAATGGATTTTTGCTGCAAATTACGATCGCCAGCACGGTTGTCATGGCGTTGATCGGAACGGCGCTATCGTCACTCTCAACGGGAGTTAGGATTAGTTATGCGATGGGGAAAGACCGCGAATTGCCCGCTGTATTCGGCTTTTTGCACGGGCGCTACAATACACCTCACATGGGGATTTACTTTCTGAGTGGACTCTCGGCTTTGATTGGTGCTTATGCGGTGCAGAGTGTAGATAACGTAACCATCGTCACGTTAGTTTCTAACATCGGCACGTTTATGCTCTACGGAATCACCTGCGGAGTGACGTTAGTTGCTACTCTAGAGCATTTGCTAGATGACGAACACAACCCGATCAAAACTGTTGTGATTCCTTTATTAGGTTTAGTCCTTAATTTATTAATGGTTGTCGGGATTTTCTACTACGGTTTGACTGGATCGGGCAGTGCACAAACAAATTCTCTGACGGCGATCGGTGTTGCGATCGCCTTCTTTGTAGGAGGATTTGCTTACCTGATTGGAGACAGCTTAATCAAAGGCAAACCACTATTCTTGCCATCGGATATTAACCATCCCATGCGCGATAGCGCCTCATCCTCTAAATCTCGATAGTTAAACAGTTGACAGTTGACAGTTGAGAGATGAAGCGCGAGGTTTTTAGACACTTGACAGTTGACCGCTTTGGAGCCAGGCTTTTAAACAGTTGACAGTTAACAAGTTACAACGACCGACGCTCGACTATTAACTATCAACTATTAAGACGGGGATTTCAACGCTCGCCGCTCAAACAATCCGCCCTCGATCGGGCGGGGGCTAATAACCCTTAATATTTGGTACTTGAAATTTATGCAATTAGTTCTTGCAATTATCCAACCTGCTAAATTGGATGCCGTGAAGGAAGCTTTAGTCAAACTCGGAATTCAGGGAATGACTGTCACCGGTGCGAAAGGATTCGGCAGGCAAAAAGGTAAACCGCTGGCTTTTTTGGGGCTGCTAGATATGGAAGGTAAACCTTTTACTGTTGACTTTCTTCCGAAAGTCAGAATTGAAATTGTCGTCAACGATGATATGGTTGATGCGGTTGTCGATACGATTGTAGCTACGGCAAAAACAGGAACGGTTGGAGATGGTAAATTGTTTGTGATTCCGGTAAGCCGAAGTGTTCGGATTCGCACGGGAGAAGAAAACGAAGCCGCTTTGACAATCGAAGAACCTGCTACGCTGAGCAATTCTCGGAAAAATAAATGATTCAATCTTTGTTGCTGTTTCTAGTAGCTGGAGTGTGCGAAATTGGCGGCGGATATTTGTTCTGGCTGTGGTTGCGCGAAGGAAAAAGCCCTTGGTTAGCCGTAATTGGGGTAGTTATTTTGGGGGTTTACGGGGTGGTTCCCACGCTGCAACCTGCTACCTTTGGGCGGGCCTATGCGGCTTACGGCGGTGTGTTTATTGTGCTGTCGATTCTGTGGGGCTGGATTGTCGATCGCATTGCTCCTGATAAATACGATCTACTCGGAGGCTGGATTGCTTTGCTGGGCGTTTTAGTCATTATGTATGCACCTCGCCGTTAGTAGCCTAATATCGAGAATTATAGGATTCTTGAAATTATCTGCGTTAATCTGCGTCTATCTGCATAGCATCTGCGGTTAACAGATTAATCAAGGATTTATGCGATTGAAATCTAATATTTTTATTGCTGCGATCGCCTGTTGGAGTTTCTGGGCGATCGCTTTTTTGTCATCAAAAGCTGACACCTAGGTAGTTTTACCCTTGCTTTTCCCCAAAATTATGTAAAATAGTAGTGAAAGATACAGAAAAAAAATAAATTATCCTAATCTGACAATGTTTAACACAATTTTGACCCAGCAGCGACAAATCCTCGGAACGTTTCCCAGCCGTGAAGCCGCAGGAAAAGCCCTTGATTATCTGGTGTTTTCAGGCTTTCCACTGGCGCGGGTGTTCTTGCTGGGCGAGGGCTGCGAAAAACGGGAAAATTCTTTAAACCTGCCGCCAGAGTCATTGGGAGCGATCGCAGGTACTGCAACGGGGCTAAAAAAAGGAATGTTGCTGGGCAATTTGTTCGGCGGTGCGACTGGGCTGATATTGGGCGCGGGACTCCTGGCGCTTCCTGGTGTGGGACAAGTAATGTTATCGGGGGCGATCGGCTTTACGCTGTTGAGTGGCGGAATTTGTACGGCTGCGGGCGGATTGGCGGGGGCTTTGATTGGATTGGGACTAACTTCAGAGCAAGCTAAAGCCTATCAGCAGCAGATTTCTCAGGGTAGTGTTTTGCTAATTGTAGAAGGAAGTGGGCAAGAGGTCGATCGGGCTAAATACTTGTTCGCACAGTCGATCGGCTAATTAGACAGCAGCACGCCAAACCTGGAATCCGATACCTAATTTCGATACCAACCTCCCGGTTCAACCTTTAAATCCAGCATTGTTTTAAAATCAGCCAAATAGTTGAATATTTCCTTTTCATCAGTTTCTTCATTTTTGAGTCTGCCCTCCCACACCTTTTTATCGAAGGTTCCGATCACAGAATATTCATTGCCGATCGCCTGCGGTGCGATTTTCTGCAAGCCTAACATCAATTCTCCCTCCAATTCATCTTGATGCGCCATAATTAACTCGCATTTCGAGCAGTAGCGACAGGTTTTCCCCTGTACTATTTGCCCCACTCCCTCAATCAAGATAAACAAAGCAAATTTCCGCAGATGTGTCAGTTTTTGACACTTCGGACACTTGCTCAACCGGATATCGCTATACGGGTTCAGCATGAAGGAATATCGAGGTTTTAATTTGCCAATGTAAGTTTTAGATTTAGCCATCGCAGTAATCCACGGAAAAAATTAATCATTCAATGTTAGCATCAAAACCTTCGATCGAACTCCAGAAATAGCCACAAAATAACAATATACCTCTTGCAAAAATAACTAGGAACAGGCAAGATGCCTATTCCACATTTTTTTATGTGGAACAGGCATCTTGCCTGTTATAAAATTTGATTAAAACGACTTTTGCAAGAGGTATAAAGGTAATTTGACTGTCAATATTGACAGAACTTACGCGCTCCAGCCAAAGAAACCGGGTTTTTTACCTAATCTGTGGATTACAACGAAGGATTTTCGTAAAAAACCCGGTTTCTAGCTACCCGCGTGTAAGTTCTATAATAATAACTCAGCACAAGTGTTTATTAACTGCCCGTGCAAAGATGATTTTGTCGCACTACAAGGAGAATTAGCTATGCAAAAAGTAGCAGTATTTGGCAACACAGGAGGCGGTAAATCGACTCTCAGCAAGAGATTATCGGACATCACTGGATTGCCGCTTCACATCTTAGATAAGATTCAATATCGATCGGGCGGCGCTGAGGTGCCACAGGAAGATTATAAGCGCGCTCATCAAGAAATTTTGCAGGCTGACACATGGGTTATTGACGGATTTGGTTGCATGGAAACCCTCTGGCTGCGACTTGATGAGGCGGATACTCTGGTTTTTGTCGATCTACCGCTGTACGTGCATTTCTGGTGGGTGACTAAACGAATGATCTCGGGTTACTTTAATCCGCCCGAAGGCTGGCCAGAAAACAGCCCAATATTAAAGAGTTCGATTACCAGTTACCGCGTGCTTTGGTTGTGTCACAAATATTTGAACCCAAGATATCGCGAATATGTCGATCGGGCGCGCAGCACCAAAAGTGTCTATCACATCACATCGACTGAGCAGATTTCGCAATTTTTTGCATCGATTGAAAATAAGCTTAACTTTGAAGATGGTGCAGCAGCCTCACAACTGAACTAAACTTGTATCACTGTAGAGAGCAAAAATCAAGAGGTTTTCACATTTCATTAGACCTACCTACTTAATCGTAGAACGCAGCGGGCTCCCCAAGTCGATCGCGCTAAATAGTCGATTTCGGGCGAATTACGCTAAATAGTCGATTTCGGGCGATCGGCTAAACTTCAATACGGTTCACTTAAGAAAATAATTGCTCGGCGCGCACCTGACTTAACCGATAAGTGTCATAGTCTCTGCGATTGCTTCGCTCTTAAGCTCGCAATGACAAAAAACGTTAAGTGAACCGTATTGGGCTAAACTTAACTCGGACTAAAATAAAAAGTAAATCTCTCAACAACATCAACCATGACAGCATATCACGAATCTATCATCGATCAGTTCACCCGTCAGGCTGTCCCATTCTCTAACTTGTACGGCCATACAAGTCAAGAATCTCTGGATTTACTGATGAAGATGGCAAGCGTATCTGACAAGGATACAGTTTTAGATGTTGCTTGCGGCCCCGGTATTGTGGCTTGTGCTTTCGCGGAAGTTTCCAGTCACGTTACTGGCATCGATTTGACACCAGCAATGCTAGAACAAGCCCAAATTTTGGCACAGCAAAAAAACTTGACTAATCTCTCCTGGCTACAAGGCGATATCGAGACGCTACCGTTTCCTGATGAGAGTTTTTCCATTGTGCTGAGTCGTTATGCTTTCCATCACTTTTTGCGGCCCGATGTTGTGCTGTCGGAGATGGTGCGTGTATGTCGTAAGGGCGGTAAAATTCTGATTGCTGATGTGGCGATGCCACCGGAAAAAGTAGATGCTTACGACTATATTGAGAAGCTACGCGATCCATCTCATACTCGCGCCTTGACTCTGGAAGAGTTGCCCAAATTAGTCGCGGATGCAAATATTCAAAATGTTAACTTAGCTTTTTATAAAGTAGAATTAGAGCTGGAACAGCAGTTAGCTGCTTCTTTCCCGAATCCTGGCGATGACGATAAGCTGCGACAAATGTTTAGAGATGATATCGGTGTTGACAGTCTGGGGATTGGCGTACATTTGCGAGGCGATAAAATTCATTATGCGGTTCCCATCGCTGCGATCGTTGGCGAGAAAGCAAAGTTATAATTAGCTGTAAAAAGGAATAATTGTTTATTTTGATAAAATTAAATGCTGCTAATTCCGAAAGTCGGCTAAACTTAAATCAGAAGTGAGTAACAACTTAAAATGCAAAATCTAAAAGGAGGATTCACTAAGACTACACAACTTCAACAATCGATAGACCTTGCTCAGTCACTGTCATTGACGGAACAAATTGAACTACTTAAAACACTATCCACTATCATCCAACGCACCCATTCTCTGGAAAATAAAGCTACGACAACAGAGAAAAATACAGATTTTTCACGTCTCAGCTTTCGCCAATCTTGGCAGCAAGCAATGACTGGAGAAACATTGCCCATTTCTCAACTTAAGGTCTAACGCCGTTTCCCTACAGGTGAGATTCTCTAATTTCCATTACGAGCTAACAATTCAGATTGTAGACAGCGGTACAGTGACTATCAAAAAATTTTCAAGTCTGACAAATCATTGCGCCCGATGCTGCGATAAAAAGTTGACAAAGGACGCTAATTGTGATAATGATATTTACATATTCAAATATATAGTTAGGAACCCACTCCCAACAAAGAAACCGGGTTTTTAACCGAGATAAACTGTCTCAAGCAAGTATTTGGGTAAAAACCCGGTTTCTCGCAACCCGTGCGTAAGTCCGAACATACAAAAAATTGTCAAAAATAATTTATTAAATCTCAAAAATTATCGCGAACTTATGAGCGACTTATCAACCAGGCCAGCCAAAATCACTAAAGTTATCCCCGACAGCATCTGCGCCGAAATGGGATTTGAACCAGGAGACTCCATCGTCGCCATCAACGGCGAAAAACCTCGCGACTTGATCGACTATCAATTTCTGTGTGCCGATGAATTTTTGGAACTTGAAGTTTTAGATGCTAAAGGCAAAACTCACAAGTTAGAAATAGAAAAAGAGTATGACGAAGACTTGGGTGTGGAATTTGAAACAGCCCTCTTCGACGGATTAATTCAGTGCAATAATCGCTGCCCTTTTTGCTTTATCGACCAGCAGCCTCCGGGAAAGCGTGAAACTCTTTATCTCAAGGATGATGATTACCGCCTCAGCTTTCTTTATGGCAGCTATCTCACTCTGACAAATTTGACTGAAAAAGAGTGGAACAGAATCGAACAAATGCGGCTTTCTCCTCTCTATGTTTCTGTGCACGCTACGGAACCGGATGTGCGAATTCGGTTGCTGAAAAATTTTCGGGCTGGGAAGATTCTGGAACAAATCAAATGGTTTCAAGAGCGCCGTTTGCAAATTCACGCTCAAGTTGTGGTTTGTCCGGGGATTAATGATGGCGAACATTTGGAACGCACTTTGTTGGATTTGGCAAAGTTTCATACTGGAAATATCCCGGCTGTGGCATCGGTGGCTGTGGTGCCGGTGGGTTTGACTCGCTTTCGTCCTGCGGAAGATGAATTAATCGCTGTAACTAGGGAAAAAGCCCGGGAAGTTATCGCGCAGGTGCAGAAAATTCAAGGGGTTTTGAGTGAGGGGAAAGGTGGAAAAAAGACGAAGAAAAAGAATGCAAAATTCACCCCCCGCAACCCCCCCTTGCTAAGGGGGGGAGAAGATTTTGAAGATTTAAAATTCACCCCCCCCAACCCCCCCTTGCTAAGGGGGGGAGAAGATTTTGAAGATTTAAAATCGCATTCGGAAATGGGTAATTCAAAATCTGGCTGTATTTGGCTGGCTGATGAGTGGTTTTTAATTGCTGGTTTGGATTTGCCGTCGGCTGCTGATTATGCAGATTATCCGCAAATTGGTAATGGTGTGGGTTCGATCCGTCAGTTTATTGGGCAGTTTGAAACGGCTTTTGCTAAGCTGCAACCGCTGCCGGCGATCGCGCCGCGCCGGTTGGTTTGGGTGGTGGGAAATGCTGTTGAAAAGGCGTTTGAGCCGATCGCACAACAACTCAATCAGATTCCCGGTTTGTCTGTCAATATGGTCGCACTGTGCAGCCGTTACTGGGGACAAACTATCACTGTTACGGGTTTGCTCACCGGGCAAGATTTGCTGGAAGCTTTGCAGGGACAAGACTTGGGAGATGGCATCCTCTTGCCGTCGGTGATGCTAAAACAGGGGGAACCGCGTTTTCTCGACGACATGACCGTAGAACAGCTCGAAAGCTCGCTGAAAACCCGGATTTTGCCTGTGAGTGGAGTAGAGGAACTAATCTCGGGGGCGATCGGTCTGGCAAGTGCTGAAGTTAAATTGTAAATGTCGATCGCACATTCAAAAGTAACACCAGTACGGTAATTGTGACTTGTAAGTCTCGGGTTCGAGCTACAAACTAGAAACTTGAGATTTCAATCTTGTTCTAAAATTGTGTCTAGAATTGCAAAGTAATTAAAAAATTATGCGTGTTTTTCGTCAAATCGTGGTGGTCGGAGTGGGCGCTGCAATTACTTTCAGCAACGCCGGACAGAGTGCTTGTGCACAGCCTCCGGCTCAATCTCAGGACAGTTCCCCCCTTAACAATCAGATCGAATTAGCGCAGGATATTCGATCGACCTCGAACACAGCGTCAGAACCAGCAGCAGATTCCGGAGAGTCGATCGCCCTGATGGGGCAAACCTCCGACTCCCCGCAGCCCGGGGAAGCTAACAACATGGCACCAAATCCCCCCACCGCAGCCTCGCCGACATCAAAGCCTCAGCAGCCGGAAAAATTGGCGCAGTCTCGAACGCCCGCACCCAAAGGCGCTCAGCAGCAACCTGTGCCTCGCAACCCCAACAATGTTGTGCCGGTGCCGAATTTGCCGACACCAGTTCCCCGCGGCACTCCCCTCGAAAGTTTCCCCCCTCTCACTCCCAAGGGCCTTCTCGACACCAAGCCTCCTACTTCCCTAGATCCCAACCCGAATCCGCTGCAATTTCCGACCAAGCCCGAGGATGTCAGGATCGAGCAAACTGAGTCAATTACCTTGCAACAGGCGATCGACCTCGCGCGCCGCAACAGCCAAGTTTTGCAAATTGCCGAGAAACAAATCGAACAAACTCGATCGGCCCTGCGGGAACAGCAAGCAGCTTTATTTCCCGATCTGACTTTTCAAATGGGCGCCAGCCGCAGCGTCAGCGCCGGCGGACAGATTGGGGTGCAGTCTCGCATCCGCCAGATCGACGATGCGGCAGCCACAGCGGCAGCAAACAACCAACCACGGCCCAACACTCCCACCCCCCAAAATTTCGGCACCATCAGTCTCAATAACACTTTGCAGTTGAGCTACGACCTCGACATTTTCGGCCGCCGCAATGCCAACATCCGCGCGGCGAGGGAACAGTTGCGCTTTCGCGAACTCGATTTGGAGCGCCAAGCCGAGCAACTCCGCTTCGACACTGCTGAGGCTTACTACAACCTGCAAAACTCCGACGGACAAGTTGCGATCCGCCAAGCTTCGGTGAGAAATGCCCAGCAAAGTTTGCGGGATGCTGAGGCTTTGGAACGGGCGGGGGTGGGAACGCGGTTTGCGGTGTTGCAGGCTCAGTCAAATTTGGCTAACGAACAGCAGCAACTGTCAGTGGCGCGCCGCGACCAGCGAGTGGCCCAGCGGCGTCTGGCTGAGCTTTTAAATATCAGCCAGTCGGCGAATTTGACGGCGGCTGATCCGGTGGAGCAAGCCGGTGCTTGGAGGCTGTCTTTGGAAGAAAGTATCATACAGGCTTTTAAGAATCGCCCCGAGTTGGAACAGCAGTTAGTACAGAGGAATATCAGCCAGCAGCAAAGGCGATCGATTCGGGCTGGGGGGCTGCCTCAAGTAAATGTCACTGGTTCCTACAACTTTTTGGGCCAAACTTCTGACAACCCAGACCCGTTTTCAGCCCGCGGTTGGGCGAGCGGGTATGCGCTACAGGCGAATTTGACTTGGAATATCTTCGACGGGGGCGCGGTGAGGGCGAGGGTGAAACAGCGGGATGCGGATATCTCGATCGCCGAAAGTCGATTTGACCAACTCCGCAATCAGGTGCGGCGGGAAGTGGAACAAGCTTATTTTGGTTTGGAGTCGAGTTTTGCCAATATCGAAACTTCTGAGGCGGGGGTTTTGCAGTCTAGGGAAGCTCTGCGTCTGGCGAGGCTGCGCTTTCAAGCTGGCGTCGGCACTCAGACTGATGTGATTCAGGCGGAAACAGATTTGACTAGGGCTGAGAGAAACCGATTGTCGGCAATTATTACCTACAACCAGGGGCTTTCGTCTCTCCAGCGGGCTGTGAGCAACCTGCCGACTAACAACCTCTCGGATGCTCCGTAAAATTGGGTTGGGGCGATCGACCTGTGACTGCTAGGGGCATTCGGCGATCGGGTATCGCGCCACTCTCAACTCACAGTCATCAACCCGGTGTCTGGGCAAAATCTTGGTTGAGCCGCGGCAAATTTACCGATAAATTGGGTTTGGGAAGCGACGCGCCCAGCGTCATGTCAACATCGCCCATTCCCAAATCAGACCGGTTTCCCCAAAAAATGCGACGTAGCGCAGCTTCAAACCCAGTATTCATCAGCCATTCCCCTAATTTAATCGAAAATAGCATCTGTTGCCCCGCAACTAATTTCGACTTTCTGGGTACTAAATATTTTTAATAAGCGAAACATTAGTTAATATTTTTTAATGAAGACTCGCGTTTAATGCCCTAGGAAATCAGCAATGGCTAATATCAAGTTTGTGAAGGAAAATCAGGAAGTCATCGCAGCAGACGGAGCCAATTTGAGGCTCAAAGCTCTAGAAAACCGCATCGACTTGTACACGTTTTCGGGAAAGATGATGAATTGCGGGGGCTACGGTCAATGTGGCACCTGCATTGTGGAAATTGTCGAGGGAGGTGAAAATCTCTCGCCCCGCACTGACTTTGAGAACCGCAAGCTCAAGAAAAAGCCCGAAAACTATCGTTTGGCCTGTCAAGCTATGGTCAACGGCCCGGTGAGCGTGAAGACAAAGCCGTAGCTGGGGTTTGTCAAGGAAGAAGGCGATCGGGGCTTCGATCGCGCCTCAATAGAGGGAAGAAGGCATCAAAGGCGATCGGATCAGGTAAAAACAGGGCGTTTCGGCTGGGCGATCGCCTCAAAGGACCCAAACAGCAGCAGGCCTTCTCCAGCTCTGGGAGGCTCCGGCTCTGGGAGGCTGCGAGACTTGTTATGTCTTCGAGTTTTGCTTTTGCCTTTGAGTGATATTCTAGTTGTGTGTGTTTTCCTATTTTCCGATAGAGGCGGGCGTCTTCATGGAAGTTAACGATTTAGGGTTTGTGGCAACCATTCTGTTTGTATTGGTTCCCAGTGTTTTTCTAATCATTCTGTACATTCAAACGGCTAGCCGCCAAGGTAATAAAGATTAGCAACTGCTGCTATTTTTGCCTGCTTTGCTGCTTGCAAAAAGAAGCGCCAACAGCTTTTTGCTGGGGCGCTTTTTTTATTGATACCAATTTCATGTCTGGTCGATTGACCAATAATTAAGGTTCGTAGTGCGGACTTTAGTCCGCAGCAAGTGAGCGGACTAAAGTCCGCACGCGCGATCCGTTTTTGTTATGTTAAGCGACGGCACCCGCTCTAATTTCAAAAAGCAGCACCCCGCGCCGGAAAAGGCATTACCGTTTCCCTACAGGAGTTTTCAAGAAAGTGAGGTAAGCTCTTACCAACTACTAATTACCAATGACAAATTACCAACTACTAATTACCAATGACAAATTACCAATGACAAATGACAAATGACAAATGACAAATTACCAAAATGTACATCCAGAAACCTAACAAAGGCTATAGGAAGATTTTAACTGCTTTCCCCAACATCTCAAAAATGACGCACCAGCTCATGAATGGTGCGTCATTTTTGAGATGTTGGGAACTGTATTTGAGTCTAGCCGACTGTGCGGGCTAGCAAGACGGGACAGTTAGCGTAGACTCGCACGTAATCTGACAGGGAATTTCCCAAGAGTCGATCGAGATCCACAAAGCTTTTGGCAACATTCGGCCGCCGATCCGGAGAACCGATTACCAACAAGTCGGCATTCAAGTCATCTGCAATCTTACAAATTGCTTCCCCGGGCTTACCTGCGGCGCTGGCGCAGCGGTAGCTAACTCCCATTTGTTTGGCGAGTGCTACTCCGGCAGCCAATACGGGGTCTTTTTCAGCACTTGCGCTTAAATCTTCGCTGTATTTTCCAGTCAAATCTTTGGTGACGTGTACGAGAATTATCTCTCCACCGCTGATATCTTTGACCAAAGATAGCGCAAGCTGCAATGACTGTTTTGCCGATTCTGACTTGTCGAGCGCTACCATGACGCGCTTGATTTTTTTGACGTAGATGTCGTCTTTTACTAACAGCATCGGCCTGGATGTTAGCTGGAAAACGTACTGGCTGACTGAGTTTTCCAAAATCGATTGCAGCCGTCCGAGTCCCCGGGAACCCATAATTACTAAGTCGGATTGTTCTTCTTCTGCGACTTGGCAAACTGTGGTTTTTGGGTCTCCTTGTTTCAGCCTCGGATTGACTTTGCTCGGATCTATTTTCAAAGACTGCACTGCTTGTGCTAAAATCTTGCCTCCTTCTTCCAACTTCTCGGCCATGCCGTCGGATGTTACTTGCGGCGGTACGACGTGGAGGACGGTGACAGAGCTTTGTTGCAAGGAAGGGATGTCCATCAACATATTAAACATCTCTTCGCACAAGCCGCGACCGGCGACGGCTACTAAAATTTTTTCTATCATGGTTTTAGCGGTGAAAACGGTTGAGTTATTTTGTGCGTCCTCAAACTAGGGTGTTGGTACTCTAGTTTCTTACTGTCAAGCATAAGCCTGAAGTTTGCTTTATCATTTGTAGAAATGTAGCGTTTTGGAACAATTTGTAACGTGTTAGAGAACGATCGAACTCAACCAGAACTTGCAGCGGCTGGTGCTATTCAAAAGCGGCGCGGGATGGACTCTGAGGGCTGGTTTGAATATTTGGTGCGAGTCTACCCCCACCATACTGACTACAGCGGTGCGGTTTGGCACGGGACTTATCTGATTTGGATGGAGGAAGCGCGGGTGGAAAGTTTGCGCTCTCTCGGGATCGAGTATGCAGACTGGGTGGCGCAGGGTTTGGAATTGCCTGTGGTGGAGCTTTCGCTGCGCTACCACCGCTCTGTACAAATGGGTCAATCTGTGGCAGTCAGAACGCGGATGGCTGCTAGCGAGGGTGTGCGGCTGTTGTGGGATTACGAAATTCGATCGCCCGATGCTCAAGAATTATACGTGACAGCGCAGGTAACTTTGGTTGGTGTCGATCGCGAAAAGGGCAAGATTATCCGCCAATTGCCGCCGGCGCTCAAGGAAGCCTTAACTAAGCTTTCTGTTAAGCCTTCAACCTAAGGATCGCGAATTAAATAATTTACACAAGTTTGTGGGGTGTCCCGCCCGCCCTTTCGGGACGGGCGAGACGCCCATCCCACAAGAATAAAAGTGTAAGTTATTAAATTTTCATTCCTAAGTTGCTGAAGGCGATCGCCAATCGTTAGTGCAGCCAAAGCCAGCACCGGCGCCGGACTTTTGAATCATCTCAAATTCGGTGACTTCGGCATCAAGCAGAGTGCGATCGCCCCCTACAGCAAAGATATATCAGCCAGTTTCCCCGCACAGCCAAGATATACAAGCTGTGCGAGGACGTTAGACATCTCCAATAATTATTGTGGAACAGGCATCCTGCCTGTTCAAAACTTAGTTTTTGGGAGATGTGTAATTAGATACATCTGCTAGCGAGCTATACGAGTTCGCACTCAAACAAAAAGGCTCTTTACCAACGTCAGACGCCCCTGTGTTCAGCATTCGTAGGAAGTTTTAATAATGTCAAAAAAACTGGAATTGCCGGAACCAAATATTGAACAACAGCGCAATATTTTGGCGACTAATGAGTCAAATTCTGGCTTACAATCTGAAAAAAATACAAGTATTGTTTCGCAAAACCAGGACAATTTAAAAAACAATGAATTAGCTGAGAATCCCGATAAATTTTGGGCTATTGTCTCCTTGTCAGCGGCGCTGCTGGCGGTGTCTATGGCGGCAATTTTTATTCGGTTGAGCGAACGGGAAATCAGCCCGAATGCTACGGTTTTTAACCGCTTGTGGATAGCAACTGCGGTATTTGGATTGTGGAACGGTGCCGGGGAAGTGCGGCGCCGAATGTCTGGGAATGATGTTGAAGTGCGATCGGCGAGCTACAGTCTGGGCGATGTGATGCTATTAACAGCCGTAGGCGTGGTTTCTTCGGCTTCCTTGGGTTTCTGGGCTTGGTCGCTGACTCAGACGAATGTTGCTAATTCTACCGTACTGCGAAACTTAACTCCATTATTTACTACTTTGGGGGGATGGCTGCTGTTGGGAAGGCGCTTTGACAGCAGGTTTTTGGTGGGACTGGCGGTGGCGTTGGGAGGTGCGATCGCGATCGGCGCGGACGACTTGCAAACTGCTGGAGACAATTTTGTTGGGGACATGGCTGCACTGTTATCGGCGATGTTCTATGCAGGAAATCTGCTGATAGCAGAACATTTGCGCGCCAAGTTCCCGGCGACAACAATATTGATGTGGCGCTGTTTTATTGGTAGCATCTTGATTTTGCCGCTAGTTTTGCTTGAGGGCGATCGGGTGTTCCCTAATTCTTGGCAAGGATGGCTGGCTGTAATTGCTTTGGCGGTGATTTGCCAAGCTTTCGGCCAAGGACTTCTGATCCACAGTCTCGGCCGTTTGTCATCGGGCTTCGTCGCTCTTTTCCTGCTGCTAGAACCCGTAATTACCGCGATTCTGGCGTGGCTGCTATTTTCCGAAAATTTGAGCTTGTTTAATTGGTTAGCTTTCTCTATAGTTTTGGCGGGAATATATTTAGCAAAATCTAGTGGCTCAGCCGAGCAAAAATAAAGACAGGAAAAAAACTTAAATGATTGCAACATCAACTGCCATGAACATCTGGAATTACGACTTTAATTTGCTGCCTCAATATTTAGAAGTGCTGTTTGCCAAACTGCGGATTGCTGTAGTGTTTGGCGGCGACTGCGATCGGCACGGTTCTGTGATTTACAAAACCCACAATCCCCGCTCTTGGAAAAGTTACGAAACCGTCGCCCGCGAGATTGCCCGAGCCTTAACAGAAATTGGCTTCCAGCACGTGTTTGTCATTCCTGACGACATGAAATTGCCCGAACAACTAAAACAACAAAATATTCATTTAGTGTGGTTGAATACTGGCGGCGTCCAGGGCTACAATCCTGTTTGTCATACTCCCGCCTTGTTGGAAATGCTGGGAATGCCTTATGTCGGTCACAATCCTTTAAACAGTTCAACTTTAGATAACAAACACGCTTTTAAACGAGAACTGCAATCAATCGGAATTAAAACCGCTGCGTTTATGACTTGGCATCCTTCTCAAGGAATTTTTGATCCTAATTTGCAGCCGCGGTTTGCCATAGCTTTTGGAGATTATCAAGGCCCGTTTGTGGTCAAACCCGTATCTGGTCGCGCTTCGCTGCACGTTCATTTTGTAGACAAGATTGAGGGTTTATCTCAGGCGGTAGCCCAAGTCCACCGAGCAACTCACAATACTGCTTTAATTGAAAAATATTTGCCGGGACGAGAATTTTGTGTAGCTGTTTGTGGCTATGTTACTTATGTTGGAGGCGCTTTTCACAAACAACCTAAACCCTTTGCATTTGCGACGGTGGAACGAGTTTTAGAATCGGATGAGCGCATCTTTACTTCCATGGACAAAAAGGCGATTACTGCCGATCGAGGACGGTTGATGGGTGCCGAGGAAAATGAAGTAAAACAAAAGTTAATTGAGCTAGCTCGACAAATTTATTGGGAGTTTAGCTTGAACAGTTTGGTACGGATTGATGTCAGAAGTGATGCTGGTGGAGAACTTTATGTTTTGGAAGCGAATCCGAAACCGGATCTAAAATATCCCGGGGAAAATGTGACGAGTTTGGTAGCTTTAGGTTTAGCGGAATACGAGATGAGTTATAACGATTTAATTTTTAGTTTGGTGGCGGATCGGTTGGATTATTTGCTGACTCAACATATCGAGATTATTCCTCATATTGTGGATTTACTTCGTTAATTTGACTTGATGTTTTAGTGCAGCCTATATAGCAATCCTAAATGATTTGTACATATTTGTAGGGGTAGTGCCAAGAATGCCTACCAAGAGCGTCAACTAAAGAGGGCAACCACGGGGGGTTGCCCCTACAAGAATTACACTGATGAACGGACTGGATAATGATTTAGGATTGCTATAGCAGTTATCAAGCAAGTGAGGCACGCTCTCAAGCAATTGCAAATTACTAATTAGCAATTACCAATTACTAATTACTCAAGTGTATTCCAGAAATCTGACACTCGGCTATATATCAAATTTTCTGATGTTATAGTGTTTGACAATTAGGCTTTCGCTCCTGGCTTGATAACATTTTGAGCTGCGGGATAATTTACTCGCTCGGAGTTGGGAGATTTCCTATATTTGTATTATTGAAAGTAGATTGTACTAGCTGTTTGGCATTTAAATTGCATATTAGGAAGGAAAGCTGCTCAAAGCCGATTCCACAAGATTTTTATTTTTTTTTGAAGCCCAACTTGAATTTATAACATTTATCAAAAAGATGATGTATTGACTGGCTCGATCTATCAATCCCCCAATCTAAAATCTAAAATCTAAAATCTAAAATCTAAACCTATACCTCACCTTTTTGAGAAAGGCTATACAAGAGCTTGTGGCCGGCGCGATCGCTCTTGGGAGGCGAGTCAAATCGAAAATGCGCCTTCAGCTAGATTTTTGAAGTATTCTCTGCTTCAGTTCGCACCACTACAACGGGCGCCTTACCCGTTAACGGTTTGCTTTTTGTAAATAAATATAAATTGCGGCTGCCAGCGAACGCAGGCGCGCAAGTTGTGGTAACTTTGAGTAAGAACGCAATTTCTGGATGTCCTTTTTTTTGGGCAAGCATCAGGGCAACTCAATTTATATCAATTAAATAAACCCAATGGAAGCATTACTATTATTAATAGGATTTGTAGGCGGTGGATTAGTCTGCTGGCTAATTTTAAACAAGCGAAATTCACGCAATTTGGTGCGGATGCAGGGTTCGCAGGAGGCTATATCGAAGTTGGCGTCGCAGTTGGATGCCAAAAATTCGGAATTGCGCGAAAAGGTGCAGAATGAAAATCAGCTAAATTCTGAACTGTCGGAGTTGCAAAACCGATTGGAAAGCGTGACCCGCGAGCAAGATACTTTAAATGCTCAAGTGACGGAATTAGAAGGTTTTTTGGCAGGAATTGCCGAGGAGCGATCGCAAGTTAATTCTCTCATAGAGGAGTTGCAGCTTCAGTTGGGAAATGCTCAACAAGCTCAATCGAATTTACCGGAATTAAGAGAAGTTCAAAGTCAGCTAGAAGTTGCTCAGCAGGAGCGATCGCAACTTAACGCTCAACTGCTGCAAATGCAAGCTGAGTTGGGGACAGTAGATGCAGAACGCTCTCAATTTCACGTTTTGCTGTCGGAATTAGACAGTCAGTTGGAAACTGTCAGTCAAAGCAGATTGCAGCTACAGTACCAGTTGTCGGAACTTCAAATCAAGTTCGATCGATCGATTCTAGAGCGGGAGCAGCTTCATTCTCAACTTGGGGGCATACAAGCTCAACTGGAATCGGTGGAAACAGAGCGATCGCAATTTACTTCGGAATTGTCGGCCCTACAAGCTCAACTCGACAGCGCGCAGCAAGAACGAGAAGTGCTCCACTCTCAATTGGAAACCCTTAGCCAACAACCAAATCAAGCAGAACCACAATTATTAGAGCTGGAAACACAGTTAGAAGCTGCTAATCGGCAGAAACTAGAGTTGGATTCTCAATTATTAGAGCTGCAAAGTCACTCAGAAATAGTGCTGCGAGAGCGAGAACAACTGCTGGCTCAGTTGTCAGAATTCCCGGCTCTGCTAGCAACTGCTAACGAAGAGCGATCGCACCTGAATTCTCAACTCGGGGAATTGCAAACTCAAATCGAGACAGCCGAGCGAAACCAAAATCAACTGCAATCTCAAGTATCCGAGTTAGAACAGCATTTAGCAACTGTCTATGAAGAGCGATCGCAACTGCAATCGGATTTAGCAACTGCTAACGAAGAGCGATCGCACCTGAATTCTCAACAGTCTCAATTGCAAAACCAAATCGAGACAGCCGAGCAAAATCAAAATCAACTGCAATCTCAAGTATCCGAGTTACAACAGCAGTTAGAAACGGCGCATCAAACTCGCTCTGAGTTAGAATCGCACCTGAATTCTCAATTGCAAAACCAAATCGAGACAGCCGAGCAAAATCAAAATCAACTGCAATCTCAAGTATCCGAGTTACAACAGCAGTTAGAAACGGCGCATCAAACTCGCTCTGACTTAGAATCGCACCTGAATTCTCAATTGCAAAACCAAATCGAGACAGCCGAGCAAAATCAAAATCAACTGCAATCTCAAGTATCCGAGTTACAACAGCAGTTAGAAACGGCGCATCAAACTCGCTCCGAGTTGGAATCGCATCTGAATTCTCAACAGTCTCAATTGCAAAGTCAAATCGAGACAGCCGAGCAAAATCAAAATCAACTGCAATCTCAAATATCCGAGTTACAACAGCAGTTAGAAACGGCGCATCAAACTCGCTCCGACTTAGAATCGCACCTGAATTCTCAACAGTCTCAATTGCAAAGTCAAATCGAGACAGGCGAGCAAAATCAAAATCAACTGCAATCTCAAATATCCGAGTTACAACAGCAGTTAGAAACGGCGCATCAAACTCGCTCCGAGTTGGAATCGCACCTGAATTCTCAATTGCAAAGTCAAATCGAGACAGCCGAGCAAAATCAAAATCAACTGCAATCTCAAATATCCGAGTTACAACAGCAGTTAGAAACGGCGCATCAAGAAAGGTTGCTGCTAACATCGCAACTTGCCGCAGCGGGCGATCGAGAATTTGTCGAAGCTGAATCAGCGCCAAAAACAGAAGCTACTTCTGCTCGCCGAGTGGAAAAAAGTAAAGAGTTGGTGGTTTGTCAACAGGGTAAAGGCAATTATACTACTATTAGCGAAGCGGTAAAAAATGCTGTTCCCGGTACGCGGATTTACGTACAGCCCGGTTTGTATAGAGAAAGTATAATTCTCGACAAATATGTAGAAATTATCGGCAGCACAGCAGGGGGAAGCATCACTGTTGAAAGCACCAACTCTAACTGCATCAAAATGGAATCAGACAGTGCTTTAGTGCGCGGTTTAACAATGATTGCAACGGGGAAATTTTACGCTGTAGATGTTCGCAAAGGCGAGTTAATTGTCGAAGATAGCGATATTACTTCTGCGGACTATTCTGTGGTGGGAATTTGCGGGCCCAAGGCTGATTCTGTGCTCCGCCGCTGTGAAATTCATGACGGCATCTGGAACGGAATTTTTATTTCGGATGATGGTAAAGCAACGGTGGAAGATTGCACTATTTATGATAACGGCAGTCTGGGAATCGGTGTCGGATTAGGAGGAAAATTGATTGCGCGCCGCTGTCGGATTAATGGTAATGGCAGCGAGGCGATCGCAGTTTATAGAAATAGCATTGCTACGGTGGATGATTGCGATTTAACGGGCAATGCTGCGGGTGCTTGGCGGATTGCAGATAATGGATACGTGCGCGGCAAAGACAATCAAGAATAGAAGAGGTCAGTTGGCAGTTGGCAGTTGGCAGTTGGCAGTTGGCAGTTGGCAGTTGGCAGTTGGCATTTGTTAGTTAGTTGCTACTAATTTATTACTAATGCCAGATGCCTCTTCTAAATTCCTAACAAACTAGCTGGGTTTTGTTTCATCATTAAATCTATTTCGTGCTGAGAAATTCCTTCTGCCTTCAATTTTTGGACAAATAACTTGTAACCTTCTGTTGGTAAAGGATCGGGTTTTCTTCCCAAATCTGTGCTGAGCACAAAATGCTCGGCACCGATGAGTTTTATCGCTGCTACCATCCGATCGATTGATACGTGATGCCAGTTTCTGTGTCCCTTGTCGGCGGCATTTTCTCCCATCAAATCGTTGACAAATGCGAGTTCTAGAAAAGCTCCCATCTGGGCTGCTGTTTTCATGTTTTCTAGGGACAAACCAGGTACGTCGGCCATGGCGTGGGTAATCAGGATGTTTTTAATGTTGAGGAGGTTGGCTGCACTGACAACGGCCATCACTTCTGCTGGGGAAATATGCCCGGTTTCCAGCACTAAATTTTCCTGGGCTACAATCTTGAGTACGGCTGCGGTTTCTGGTAAAATTTTGCCGTTTTCTGCTACTTTAATCCCGATTCCCGATTTGCCAAAAAGCTTTAAATGATGCTCGGAATCAACGGTTGGCAGCCATACTACTTTACCGTATTTGCCGCCGATGCGGTGCATTGCTTCTACAGCGTCGGGATTTATGCCACCTACGGAATGATTGAGAACAATTCCCCCGAAAACCTGGATTTGCGGTACAATTTTGTTGACTAGAACTGCGCGTGCTGCTGTGCTGGCATAGTGATTTTTTAAGACAACTGCTTTCATGTGCGATCGCGCGGCTGACTCGGCTACCTCAAAATCGTCTAACCTGCGGGGAATCACATCGGGAGATGAATGCACGTGAAAGTCGATCGCACCTTCTATCTGCGAATCTGCGACAGCACGAGCAGGCGGGGAAAACCCACAGCAAACAATCCAAAAAATTGCTGCAATAGTTGCAATTTTTAACTTAATCGATGTTCGCACAAAAAACACTTAATTTTTACGCCAGCTAACTTGATAAAAGTCTATTTAGTTTGTAGTGTGGACTTTAGTCCGCTCTCCGGCTGCGGACTAAAGTCCACACTACGAACCGTTAAATAAAAGTGGTAGGGTGCGTCGCTTGTCAGATATTGGTTTGAGGCGAGAATTGTTCGTAGCGACGCACCCTACGACCAGACCGCTGCGGACTAAAGTCCACACTACGAACGTTAAAGAAAAGATTTAACGGCATTTGCCAAATCGGCGGCATACTCTTCGTGCAAGCCCAAAGAACCAGGAATAATTCGCGATTCCACTCCCGGTAATTGCGCTAAGACTTCCATTTCCGCCTTAGATTTTGGCGGCGCTTTCTCAGCAATTACAACCATCACTGGTACTGCTAAATTTTGGAAGTTGGCAACAAATTCTTCACGGGTTTTTACCGGATCTAAACCACCTGTGACAAAGGCCGCCGAACCAAATCTCGCACCTGGTTTTTGCGTGACTTTCCACTTATTTTGGATGAAATCGGGCGTGACTTTTGCTGGATCGGCGTAGACGTGGCGTCGGTACATCAAACTCAGAAATGACGGCGCAGTGTTCAGTTTGTAAAGGAATTGACCTAGTAAGGGCGATCGTACTAATTCTCTCACAACTGAGTGCCAACCGCTTTGCTGCTTGCTCATTGTCGGTAAAGGCCCGCGCCAAGTCGGCGCAGCTAACACAATCTTTGACCAAACATTCGGCTTTGACTGCGCTAATTGCATCGCATAACCCGCAGCGTGACCGGCCGCAACTACAGCCACAGGACTGTTAAAAACTGATGCCACAAAATCCTGAAGAAATTGATGGTATAATTGCGGTTCGTAGTCGGTGCGCGGGCGATCGGAGTCGCCGAAACCAGGCCAATCTACACTCACAACTTGAAAATTTGCAGCTAACAATTCTGCTAAAGGACGCATTTCGGATCGCGTGGAAACTGTACTGAAAGCTGGTAGCAACAATACGGTGTTTCCCTGTCCTCGGGTTTCGTAAATAACTTTGATTTGTGTTTCTTTCCAATTCCAGAGATATTCTTGAACGGTCGCAGAATAATTACTAGAATTAGATTGAGTTAAATTAGCAGTCTGAGTCACGGCTTTTGCTCCTGTTAATTTGCTTCTGCTTGCGCGTTCACTTCGCAAGCCAGTGCTTTATTTCTCATCATTTGAAATATGTTGTAAAATCCGTTAGCACGGGAAGGTGTCAAGCTCACGTTCAATCCCGTATCTTGAATAAAATCTGGGGTAACATTGACTATTTCAGCGGGCGTCAATCCGCTCAAACCTTCGACGAGCAAGCCCACTAATCCTTTGACTAACTGAGCGTCTGAATCGCCTTCAAAGGAAACTTTTCCGTCGGCTAAGCTTGCCGTAATATAAACTTGTGACACGCAGCCAGAAACTTTGTTTTCAGGCTGTTTATTGCTTTCGGGAAATGCTGGGAGTCGCTTCGCATACCACAGCAGTTGTTCGTAGCGCTGTTTCGGATCGGAGTGTCGCTGGAAGCGCTGGACTATTTTAGCTAGACTTGCGGGTAGCGCGGTATTTGCGGACATGATTTCGAGTAGCGGTTTACTTCGTTAATATTATACATTCTATTTTAGCAGTAGGGCGATCGCCTGGGAACATCTGCGTCCATCCGCGTTCATCTGCGGTTAAAAAATTCCCCGAAAAACGTTTGCTAAAAGTCGCGTTTGTTGAGCTGTTCTATAATTCGATTGGGGATAATTTTGGAGATGTTAAAAAGTCGATCGCCCGCTTGTCGATCGATCGCCAATCTGCATAAATTATTGTAGAGCAAAAGTGCGATCGTCCCGCAAATCTCAAGTCTCGCAACGATCGCGATCTTACCAAAAAACATTCGGCCCAGAGCCCTCAACCCGCCTGTAACGGTGGCAAACCGCGCAACTGGCGCAGGGAATTCATGCAAACCGGGCAATCGCAGCCATACAACGCCACGGCGGCATCGCTTTCTTCTTCCGTAAAGTCCATCATCGCCACAGGCTGGCCATCCGGCGACTGCCAGCCGATTGTCTGTTTGGGATTAGCAGCGGTTTTCGCGGGAAGGCGCATACAACTGAGACGCTGAGTGTGGGGCGATCGCACGCAGCGAGGCGCATCAGCCGATTTGCCCGGTGTTTCGCCTATGCTTTGAGCGTTTTGGGCGATCGCGCTCAAAGACATCAGAAAGCCAAACAGCGTCGGACTTATAAGTAAAGTGAGGAGCAATCTATTCATGTGTGGTCAGGAGAGAACTTCAACGTATACAGTAACCGGTTATCTGCTGCAATTCAACAAGGTTTTTCGCCTGCATCACTACAGTTTGCGTTATTAAGGTTTAAAATCTGAATATTTTTCTCCCAAACCTTCAACAATTGCCGCCAGATTAGCAAGCAGATTTTGGCGATCGATATCGCCTGCGCTGCCCTGTTTAAGATTTGTTGCAATTTGAGTAAATTTAGCTCGCCAGTGATAACAAATTCCTCCTATCTGGGTAAAATAATGTCAGCCCGGACAACTCAAAGCAGCGAACAAGTTTACATCAGAAACCAGGTGGGGAGTGATGAGCACAGTTTTAGTAGTGGAAGATTCCCGCAGCCAGCGCGAGTGCATTTCACATCAGTTGAGATGCAGCGGATTAAATGTAATTCAAGCATCAGATGGTGTAGAAGCACTCGATAAAGTTGAGAAAAATTGCCCAAATTTAGTATTATTAGATATCGTAATGCCCCGCATGGACGGTTACGGTGTTTGCCGTTTAATTAAGGCTAATCCCGAAACTCGGAACATACCAGTAATATTTTTAACCGGGAAGGGACAGCAGCTAGCTTTGTTCTCTAGGGCGATCGATCGCGCCGAGGCCTATGTTAGCAAACCTTGGCAGCCCAGGGAACTTTTAGCAACCATCAGAAAAGTGTTGACTAATGCCAATATTAAGTTCGATCGGGCTTCGGCTGACGCTTGGACGGAATACGGCATTTTAAACTTAAATACCATCGAACTGTATCAAAGCCGCGCCGATGCTTGGACAAAATACAGCGCCCAAATCATTAAATTGTACGATACCAGCTTAGCAGCTTTCGAGCAAGCTTTGTCAATTGAACCGAGTCACTCGAATGCGAACAAATATCGAAACCGAATTCAAAAAATTAGGGCAATTTTGCAAAAAGAAATAGAGCAAACTAAGCCCTGCAAAGTCTGCAATTATTATTACGGAAAGGACGGCATCAATTGCGCGGTGCATCCCGCAGGCCGCCCTCAACCTTTTTGTCGCGATTGGGAATTTAATTAAACCAAAATGAAAACAAATAACCGCACTTACTTGGAAAAATTGCTGCAAGAAAGAAACGAACGTCCCGAAAGAATGGCGGAAATAGATGCCAAAATAAATGCAACTTTCCGCCAACAACACACGATATTGGTAATGGATATGTCTGGATTCTCGCGCACGACAGTCCGCTATGGAATCATTCATTTTCTCGCAATGATTCACCGGATGCACGGAATTGTCAAACCAATAATTGCCGAATGTGGCGGTACTGTTATTAAGGAGGAAGCAGACAATATTTTCGCAGTATTTCCCAATGTAAAATCTGCCGTGGAAGCCGCAATCGACTCTCTGAAACAAACGGCTGCTGTCAACACGACTCTGCCGCCAGAGATGGATATTTACCTCTGTATCGGTATTGGCTGCGGCGATGTTTTGATGCTGGAAGGAGAGGATATGTACGGATCGGAATTTAATCTAGCGGCTAAACTGGGAGAAGATTTGGCGGAACGGGGAGAGATTTTGCTCACCGCAGCAGCGTATGAAAAGTTGACAGGTGATAAGCAAGATTGGGAAAAAATGGAACTTTCGATTTCCGGTTTGGAATTAGTAGCTTACAAGCGGGTACTGTCTGCTTAATTTATCTCAAAATGTTTTCACGACCACATACAATATTATGTATAAGGTGCGTCGCTATCAGGTTATCGGTCTAATTTAAGGATTATTTATAGCGACACACCCTACTAACATTATTCTTTCTTCCTTCTTCCTTCTTCCTTCTTCCTTCTTCCTTCTTCCTTCCTATGTATGATTGACGAACAAAAAAAATGGCAAGCTATCAATTTAGCGAATATGCAACAGAGGCTGGCTTGGGTGCAACAACAGCCAGACGGATTGATTTTTTGCAAAGATTCTGGATCTCAGTATGTTGCAGTTAGAAAAGACAAAGGTCAAATTAAGCTGTGTTTGATAGAAAAGCTTAATTTGCATACGGATTTATTGCAATCTGTGTTCGATATCAACAATCCTCTGCATTTAGTATCAGAATATACCCAAGCGATGATGTTGGGTTTAGTGTGGCAAAACCAGCCTCAAAGAGTCTACATAGCTGGGTTTGGTGGCGGCAGAATTCCGTTAGTTATGCACCATTATTTGCCCGAAACCATTATAGAATGTGCGGATGTAGATCCGATCGCAATTTCAGCAGCAACACAGTGTTTTGGAGTGCAGTTCGACAGCGGACTCAGCATCACAATCCAGGATGGGAGAGAGTATCTAGGACAGCAAAGCCCAGATATTAAGTATGATATAATTATGACCGACGTGTTTTGTGGCAACGGTTACTCTTCGCACCGGCTGGCTACCAAAGAATTTTACGAACTTTGCCAAAAACACTTGTCAAGCGCCGGAGTTGTGCTAGTAAATCTGCTGCAAAGAGATGAGTTTTATGCCCAAAAGGTGAAGACTTTTCAAAGTGTGTTTTCCCAGGTATACGTCTGCCCTTGGAAGCATATTAATACTATTTTGATTGGGAGTAACAGCCCTATTTTAGATAAAAATGAGATTCTTTCCAGAGCAAAATATTTGCAAGATGGACATGAATTTTCGTTTTCGTTAATAGACAGAGCTCTTGAGGTCAAAATAGGTTCAGAATGGGCTGAAATTATACCTAATTTAGATAAAGCTGAAATTTTGACAGACGATTCGCCACCCGCCGGTTATTTTGATTGCTGGTTATTTTGAGATATAACACAACAAAATAGGTTCGTAGTGAGGACTTTAGTCCGCATCAATCAAAGGACTAAAGTCCTCACTACGAACTTAATTAGTTTGTAGGGTGCGGATACATAGACAATCCCTAAAAAAGAGCGACAATCTGAAAGCGACGCACCTTACACAATATATCAGCAAATAACCCCAATATTTGTGTTTTAGGAAGATTTTGTATAAATGGTATAGGGTGCGTCGCCCGTGAAATTGTCGATTTAATTTAGGTATTTTTCGCAGAGCGACACACCCTACAAATACTACTAAATTACGAATATGGTATCAGGTGCGTCGCCCATGAAATTGTCGATTTAATTTAGGTATTTTTCGCAGGCGACACACCCTACGAATACTACTGGATGGGTACGAGCTATGCTTTGATATATTCAGCCATTTGTTGTTCCAGGCGATCGATCAATGTATCGACATCCACCGCGGCGAGTTCAAAACAATCAGGTGGTGCGGGGTCAATTTCAAACAAAATCAGCTTTATCTCACCTTCGCCGATCGCCAAAATCGCCACTTCTTTCTCTGGTTTGTGAGCGTTTAGGACTCCTAAAATTTCCTGAATATGACTTTTAACTTGACGATTCAACTCTTCAACAGCCTCTTTTTTACAGTACACGAAACGGGGCGTTCCTGCAATATCAATGCCCAAAATATCGTCATTTTCCTCTCCCCTTTGCTTAAACAGCCCCCAAGCTAAAGCGGCTAATTCTTGTTTGTTGGCTGCCACAAATTTATCTAACTTGCGCCGCCAGTTACTTTGATTTTTTTGTTCTGAATCAGGGTTTTCAAATAAAAACATTTTCTCTCTTTGCTTGTATAGTCTAATATTTTGCAGTCAGTTGACAGTTAACAGTTAACAGTTGACAGTTAACAGTTAACAGTTAACAGTTAACAGTTAACAGTTAACAGCTAACAGCTAACAGCTAACAGTTGACAGTTGACAGTTGACAGTTAACAGCTAACAGCTAACAGCTAACAGTTAACAGCTAACAGCTAACAGTTGACAGTTGACAGTTGACAGTTAACAGCTAACAGCTAACAGCTAACAGCTAACAGCTAACAGCTAACAGTTGACAGTTGACAGTTGACAGTTGACAGCTAACAGCTAACAGCTAACAGCTAACAGTTAACAGTTAACAATTACCAAATTCAACCCAACAGCACTGCGTTTCTATTTTATACCAGATTGCACGCGCCAGAGCGACGCATAAATTCCATCATGTTCGATCAGTTGTTCGTGCTGCCCCGATTCTACCACTCGCCCTTGTTCCATGACAAAAATGCAATCGGCATTGCGGACAGTAGAAAGACGGTGGGCGATCGCAATTGTAGTCCGATTTTTGGTGATTCGTTCGAGCGATCGCTGAATTGCCGCCTCCGTCTCGTTATCCACCGCTGAAGTAGCTTCGTCGAGAATCAAAATCGGCGGATTCTTCAACACAGCCCTCGCAATCGCAATCCGCTGCCGCTGTCCCCCCGACAATTTTTGACCGCGTTCCCCTACAATAGTGTTGTAACCGTCCGGCAATTGCACGATAAACTCGTCAGCTTCGGCAATTTGAGCAGCATTTAGTATCTCTCTCTCGCTGGCATCAAAAGTGCCGTAAGCAATATTTTCAGCTACCGTACCGTGAAACAAGAATACATCTTGACTCACCAATCCGATCGCTCTCCGCAAATCTTTTAAATTCAGGGTACTTAATTCTATACCATCGAGATATATCTGACCGTATTGTACCTCGTACAGCCTCATAATTAATTTTACGAGCGTACTTTTTCCCGAACCAGTCGCCCCCACAATCGCCGTAGTCTTCCCCGCCGGCAGAGTCAGCGAAAAATACTGTAAAATTGGCTTTCTTTGATTGTAATAAAAAGTAACATTTTTAAATTCCAGCGCGCCTTTAATCGAACTCACCGGCAGCCGAATATCACCAGTGCGAATTGCGATCGGCGTATCCAACAAATTCATCACCCGATTAGTAGAAGCCATTGCCCGCTGGTATCGATCCATAGTATCACCCAGCCGAGTCAGGGGCCACAGCAACCTCTGTGTCAAAAATACCAAAACACTGTAAGTCCCCACCGACAACCTGCCCGCCACCACCTCCAAACCGCCCAGAAATAGCGTTGCAATGAATCCCAAGAAAATCACCACCCGAATCAAGGGAATGAAAGCTGCCGAAAGTGCGATCGCCCGTCGGTTACTTTGGCGGTAAGCTTGGCTTTGGGTTTCGATGCGCCCAGTTTCATAATCTTCGGAAGTAAAACTTTTAATAGTAGTAATTCCAGTCAAATTATTCGACAGTTGCCCGTTCAGAAAACTCACCTTTTCCCGCACATCAGCATAGAGGGGAGCAAGGCGGTTTTGAAAGGCGAATGAACCCCAAATAATCAAAGGAATCGGCAGCATTGACAGCACAGCCACCCCAGGAGATGCAGCAAAAAAAGCCGCGCCAATCACAATCACCGTGGTACTTACCTGAATCACCTCATTAGCGCCGCCGTCCAAAAAACGTTCGAGTTGATTGATATCATCATTGAGAATCGAAATCAATCCGCCCGTGCTGCGCTCTTCAAAATAAGCTAGTTCTAATTCCTGCAAATGGCTGTAAGCTTCCAGACGCAAATCATGCTCGATATCTTGAGCTAAATTGCGCCATAAATAATCATAGGCATATTCAAAAATAGATTCCAGGGCCCAAACAATCGCGCTCACAAGAGTGATAATTGCCAGTTGCCAAAAGACATCTTTTATGCCCCATTGAGCCAGGATAGAATCTTGATTTTTCACCACCACATCAACAGCAATCCCGATTAATGCTGGCGGCGCTAAATCAAAGAATTTATTCAAAAATGAACAGATACTAGCCAGCCAAGTTTTCAGCCGGTAGCGACGACCATATTTTAGCAGCCGCTTGAGGGGATGGACAGGTTGAGAGGGATTTTGTGACAATTGAGAATCGGTCATAGGGCATGGGGCATGGGGCATGGGGCATCGGAAATCGGGCAGAGAATTAAAAATTATAGGACTTTGCACGCTGATCTTAGAAACCGGGTTTCTGCGTATATTTTCGTTACTAAACGCAGAAAATCGTAGAAACCCGGTTTCTAGCCCCCCATGCGTAATCCCTCAATTAGTAGGGTGCGCCTCGGCGCGCACCCTACCCTGATTTAATTTTTAATTCTCAAATGCCCCGTTCCTAGGCTTTAAACGTTAACACTGGCTTCATTTTAGCGACTATTCCCACCATTTGTGCCTCCACCTGAACGTCAATTACTGGTTGAATTGGTTTGTAAGCTGCCGGGGCTTCTTCGATTCTACGTTCTTCCCGCAAGGTAATGCAATCTATGCCGGTTAATCCCAAAGCTGCGTTACTTTTGTCAACACCTTTGCGACTCATATCGAAGCGCGATCGCGCCCGGCCCGCACCGTGAGAAGCCGATCGCAAAAATCGATCGTTTCCCAAACCAACTAGCAAATAAGACGGCGCACCCATCGAACCAGGTACAATTACAGGCTGGCCGGAATGTGCGGGACAAGCACCTTTGCGAGTCACCCAGCCGCCACCTTCAGCTAAGGTAATATTGTGAGGCAAATCGTAAACTAAAGGAGCTTCGATATCCCCGAAAACTTGCCGCAAACGCAATCGCAGAAGTTCTGCTAGCAGCAAGCGGTTGACAAAACCGTAATTGGCGGCCGTTGCTTCCGCTTGTAGGTAGCCCCTTACAAGTTCGGGATTGGCCTCTACAGACAGCGGAAATAGCCCGGATTCAGGGTATTTTAGGGTTTTCGGCCAAGCGTCGCAAGCTCGATCGCGCCACATACCGCCGATGTATTTGCCGACATTTCGCGAACCTGAGTGAATCATAAAAGCGATTTGTCCCGATCGAATTCCCCAAGTATAAGCCGTAGCTCGATCGACAACTTCCTCCACCACTTGAATTTCTACAAAATGATTGCCGCCGCCGATGGTAGCCAACCCGCCATCCCTGACTGTGCCGTCATTTGGGACTAATTCTTCGGGAGCCCATTTGACATCGCCATTCATGGAACCACCTAAAAAAGTGCGTGAAGCGAAGCTATCCCGTAGGGAATCGCACTCTTGCGCCAACTGCTCGAAATCCGCATTTGCTGCGCTACCAATTGCCCGATCCAGCATACCATCCAGCCATCCGGGGATGCCGTGTTGGAACATGGCGCGGGCGGTTTTTGCAGTCATGCTGACATCGCGAGTACCGAAGAAATAATCGCCTTTCATCAATTCTACAAATCGATCGCGCTGGCTGAGAAATTGTGCGATCGACAAATCAGCAACGTGCAAGCGCATCCCGCAGTTGATATCGGAACCGACAGCCGCCGGAATCACCATTTTGTCAGTTTGGACGATCGAGCCGATCGCCACTCCCGCATCCCCCGGATGGAAATCTGGAGTGGCGCAGGCGCGACAAACACAACCGCCTTGAGGGTGTCGAACTTTCGCCAAATTTGCTAATTGTTTCAGCGCCTTTGCTTCCACCGGAAAACCTTCAGGAAGCAAAACTTCTGCTGTTATAGCAGAGAGATTTTCACTGTTTTCTGTTGTTATGGAACTGGTATTTTGCCAGTTTTTTCTAGCACCAACATTTTCACTATTTTCTGCTGTTGTGGAACTGGCATCTTGCCAGTTTTCCATTGTAAAACTAACACTTTCACTGTTTTCTGTTGTGGAACTGGCATCTTGCCAGTTTTCTTTCAGAGAACTATTGAGACAAATCGAGTAGACTCGATCGTCATAACTCACATCAAGACCTTGGCGAGACAAAGCTCGCAAAAGCCTGTTCAAGTTTTTTGGCTGCTGCATACAGAGTCTGTTGCGGGTTGCAGTGCAACCCCCACAAATTGAAGAGATGTTGTAGTTAGTCAAAGACTTTGGTTCAGCAGCCGCAATCTTTTCAGAGACAAGTTGAAGGCAACTTTTCTACTTATTGCAAATATAGTACATTATTTTTACCATGTCAACGTACCGAAACATCTGCCTCAAGCGACGGGGCTGACAGGATTTGCGAACCTTTTTGCGTGCTGCATTTGGGTACTGTTAGCGCCCAAATACAGCTCATTTCCAGTCTGTTTTTGTTACAGCAGATTGCAGATTTATTCAGTACATTCGAGAGTCCTGTAGGGACACGGCTGAGCCTTAGTCCCTACCGTCAGGTGTACCTCACATACCTGAAGAGTATTGTAAGTTTGAATGGGAGTATCTCAGTTTGGCAGTTGTATTGCACTTCAAGAGTTCTCGTGCTATGTATAGCACGCGAGCGGGGACGCTCGTACTGTAAAAAAAATCCTTTTTGCAAAAATGAGATGCTCCCGTTTGAATTAGATGACTAAGAGTTAGGCTCAGCTTTCCAGGAAACCAGCATTTTCTTCAATTCCCGCCAATAACCCCCGAGTTTTGTTTCTCCCAAAGCCGCGCGTATTTTTTGCAGCCGGCTACTTCTTACAGGCGGCTGTCCGTAATAAAGAAATTGACTCATGTCTTTTGTCAGGCAGGGATTCATGAAAACTTTAACATCTTCGCGAGCCAAATATTTATCCCGAACCTCCTGCAAATATTCATCTCGAGCATTTGTGTGAAATATCGTCCAGCTCGGATCTTCCACCTTACACAAAGTGTATTGCTGGTGCGCCTGCATATATACGATAAATGCTTCTTCCAGCAAAAATCTGCCAAACCGATGTGTTCCTCTAAATCCAGAAGCAATATATTCATCCAAACATTCTTGCATCACTGAAACAAAGGTACTGCGCTTCATTACAGAAAAATTCAGCGTGCAAGCTTCAATGAAGTACCACCCAGGCCAAGCATCGAAATGTTTGAAAGTTCGATTAAAAGCTCCGCCCACTGCAAAAATGTCATCTCGATCCAGATAGTCGATCGCTTCCTCTAACCAACCGTCGTGACCTTCTCTGTAAGGTAACGTGTCAATTTTAAAGAACAATACATACGGCTTGGTAGCTATTGCTGCCGCCGTATACTCCTGAATAAAACATCTATCCTTATCATTGTCTTGATGATGGGGTGCAATGACTTGCAGTTTATCAATTAAACCTTCTTGGTAAAGTTCCCAGTAAACTTTTTGAGTCTCGCTATCGCTGCCACCGTCCACAACAATAACTTCCCCTGGTTTGCCTCCTAAAAACTTAAACCAATCCAGAAGAATCTCTCTATAGGCCAACCCATTGCCAAAATTGGCTGACACCATCGACACTTCACTGAGTTTGCTTAATTGATCGCCCATAATTTATTTGCTCAACACTAATTTAGCTTTTGCTTGTGCATTATCAAACTACTAAAATTTTATGTTAGTGTCAAATTTAAATAAAAATTTACTCAGTAAATACACTTACTTATTTGATACTAATATAGTTAAATTTATTACTCCAAAAATTCTAAATCGGCGTTGCTTACTCATCAATAAAGCCGGTTGTTTAAGCGAGGAATCCAGCAAAAAAACGGTTGCGAAACCTCCTGAATAAAACTCAGCACTTGACACCGCACGCGAAACAAACTTGTCACAGCCAGCGACGGGCTAAACAATCAAGCGATCTGAAAGCCGGATTTGATAGGGAGCATCTAGGGCGCAAGCTGTTGTAGTGCTGTCTTGAGCGAGCATATAATACTCGCCCGGGGGAGAGCACTCAAAGAAAAATGCTTTTTGCAAAAATGAAATGCTCCAGATTTGATATTGCGCTAAAAAGCCGGTTTCAGTAGAGCCTGTCACTTAGCCCGC
The DNA here is from genome assembly GCF_013299165.1 of Microcoleus sp. bin38.metabat.b11b12b14.051. Lineage (NCBI taxonomy): Bacteria > Bacillati > Cyanobacteriota > Cyanophyceae > Oscillatoriales > Microcoleaceae > Microcoleus > Microcoleus sp. bin38.metabat.b11b12b14.051. Next base: position 191,479 of record NZ_JAAFKD010000004.1, on the reverse strand, counting down.
GGACTTGCAGAGTTAATACATCGGGATTTGCACGCAGAAACTTCAAAAACCGGGTGTTTCAACAGATATCCCGCGCACTACACGCAGGATTTTGAGGTCAAACAAACCCGGTTTCTACAAAAAATTTGAGATGTAGCAACCAAGCATACACAAAAAAAACGGGTGGTTTATCCCGTCCTAAATAACTTGGTTTGATAGGTGAAAAATGCGAAAATTTTAACTAGAGAGCGCTTAAAGATAATATCTAACCGTTGTGACAACCCGACTTTTTTTAGCCAGCAAAGCCGCCTTCAAAAAGAAAGCAGTTTGATTGTGCAGCAGTCCCTCCCACCAATTTTTAGTCACAAAAGCCGGAATAATTAGCGTTAAGAACACTCCCGGCCGCTGTTCTTCAAACAAAGCCAAAAAGTGAGTCAGAGCCTCACCGACTGAACGGTAAGGTGATTCGAGAATTTCCAAAGGAATGTCAGACTGCAAATCTTGCCAAGCCGCTTGCAGTTTTGCGCGATCGGTCAAACCAATATCCACATGAACGGCAACAACCTCATCAGCAATTAAACGAGCATAATCCAGCGCATCAAAAGTTCCCCGGTGCAACTGTCCGACTAACACCACTGCTGGATGTTTCACCATCTTAACTTTAGGTCGGGGAGGATAAGATATAGGTTCTATGCCCTGAATGCTCAAGCGCGCCGCTACATACCGATAGTGTCGGTGAATCGCTAAAAACAGACTGACTACGATCGGAATAGTTACCACCACAACCCAAGCTCCCAACAGGAATTTGGTAGCAATAATTACAGCCAAAACTCCCGTTGTTGCCACTGCACCAATACCGTTCATCACAGCACTAGCTTGCCAACCTTTACCTCGCTCCTTAAACCAGTGAATTACCATTCCCGATTGAGAGAGAGTAAAAGAAGTAAAAACCCCAACTGCATACAGGGGAATTACTGCGGTGGTATCGCCTCGGAAGATGATAATTAAAATAGCAGAGCAGAGACTGAGCAGAGTTATGCCATTAGAATAAACCAGTCGATCGCCCAACAGCGACAACTGCCTCGGCAAAAACCCGTCCCGCGCCAAAAAATAACAAAGTCGCGGAAAATCCGCATAACTCGTATTCGCAGCCAACAGCAAAATCAACAGGGTTGCAGCCTGCAAATAGTAATAAAATATGCCAACTCCAAAAATGTCTTTTCCTAACACAGAAAGCAGCGTTTCATCTTCTCTAGGAATCACATGATAAATATTGGCTAAGTAACTAATGCCCAAAAACATAAATCCCAGAATTACTCCCAAATAAGTTAAAGTCAAGCGCGCATTCTTCCATTCAGGAGGTTTAAAAGCCAACACTCCGTCTGATATGGCTTCAACTCCAGTCAGGGCTGTACAGCCTGCCGCAAAGGCGCGCGCGATCAGAAAGAATCCCAAAGATTCTTTAGCTGGAATATTTTCTAAAGCTGGCAAAACATGACCTGTTGCTTGTTGGAATAAACCGCAGCCAATCAAGATAAAAATGCCCACGATAAACGCATAGGTGGGAACCATAAATATCTTGCCAGATTCCCGCAGTCCCCTGAGATTTGCAAACATGATCAAGACAATACAAACTAAGCACAATTCAACGGTATAGGGCAGCAGCGAGGGAACTGCTGAAGTCAAGGCGGCAATACCAGCAGAAATACTCACTGTTACGGTGAGAATGTAGTCAATCATTAGCGAAGCTGCTGCGATTAAACCGGGATAAATACCCAAATTTTCTCGCGCTACAATGTAGGCACCACCGCCGTTGGGGTACGCTTTAATTGTCTGTCGGTAAGAAAGTGCCACGATCGCCAACAGCAAAACAATAATTGCTGAAATCGGCAACGATAAACTCAAACTACTGCTGCCAGCTAGTAACAGTACCAGCAGAGTTTCTTGAGTCGCGTAGGCCACAGACGAAAGTGCATCGGAAGCAAGAACAGCTAGTCCTGTAGCGTTATTTAGCCGTTCGTGAACCGATGCGCTGGTGGGTAGAGATTCACCCAGTAAGACCCGCTTGAGCCGAGAATAAGTGTACATTGAAACTCAATATAGAGGCGTCCACAATCATAATCGACACGGGGACAGTTTGAAGTAATGTTGGGTTCACAAATTGTAATTTTTTCTCGCTTGTTGAGTCAGCTTCAGCTTGTGTTCGAGAGCTTGCCAATTTTCGCTCTCAATATCGCCCATCAACTCGTCGAGACAGTCGCGGTATATAGAGAGCGATCGCCACAACTCCTCTCGATTGTACTTGGCCACCATCACTCCCAGCTCGGGATTGCCGCCGCCAACCCGGCTGGTGTCGCGAAAACCCGAACTCGCCAAATGTTGGGCTAAATTAACAATATCTCGATCGCCCTCTCGATCGCACGCAGCGAGCAGCGTAGCGCTAGCCATGATCGGCAAATGAGAAATCCAAGCCACAGCTCGATCGTGCTCTTGAGGGCCGCAGCGGTAAACCAACGCACCCAACAACCGCGCGATTTCCTCCACCTTCTGGACCGACTGCGCCGGAGTCTCGGCTGTCGGCGTCACCACGTAAGGACGGCCCACAAACAAATCCCTTACCGCCGCCTCAATCCCACTTTCAGCAGTCCCCGCCATCGGGTGTCCCCCGACAAAATTCGGCCACAGATCCGACACTGCCTGGACTATGGGTGTTTTTACGGAGCCCACATCCGTTACGATAGTATCGGGGGAAAGATGAGGGATTAATTTTTCGACGGTCGGCTCGATCGCTCCTAAGGGCGTGCAAATAAACACCAAATCCGCTGTTGCCATCAGAGACAGGTGTATGCTGGCTTCAGAGACCACACCGCGTTCTTGGGCTCGATCGCAAGTCTGCTGGCGACTCGAAACCCCAAAAACATCAAACCCGCGCGATCGTAAATCCAGAGCGATCGAGCCACCAATTAAACCAAGTCCTACAATACCGATATTCATTAGCAATAAAATGGGGATATTTGATACGGTGCCGCCCCCATGACAGTCGAGGAACTCCTGAAAAAATATGCCGCCGGAGAAAGAAACTTTGCCGGAATCAACCTGACTGAGGCCAACCTCAGCGGCGTTAACTTGAGCGGAGCCAACCTCACAGGTGCGAATCTGAGTGTAGCAAACCTAAGCGGAGCTAACCTCAGTAAAGCCAACCTCACCGGTGCCAAACTCAACATCGCCAGACTCAGCGGCGCCCATCTCGGCGGCGCCAACCTCACAGACGCCGACCTCAACGTCGCCTACCTAGTGCGAGTTGACCTCAAAAGAGCCACACTCACAGGAGCCAAACTGATCAGAGCCGAGCTCATTAGAGCCGAACTCAGCGGAGCCAACCTCAGCGGAGCCAACCTCAGCGGAGCCACCCTCACCGAAGCCACCCTCAGAGGAGCCAACCTCGCCCAAGCCAACCTTCGAGGCGCTCACCTGAGCGGCGCGTGCTTGACAGAAGCCAACCTCGAACAAGCCAACCTGCAAGGCGCCGACCTCAGCAGAGCCGAACTCAGCGGTGCCGACTTGCGAGGTACGGAACTGCGACAAGCTAACCTCACTCAAGCCATACTCAGCGGCGCCGACCTCAGCGGCGTCAACTTGCGCTGGGCAATCCTCAGCGGTTGCAACCTGCGCTGGGCAGACTTGAGCGAAGCCAAATTGAGCGGCGCCGACCTCAGCCGAGCAGATCTCTGCCACGCCAACTTGCTCAATGCCAGTTTAGTGCACGCGGATTTGTCAAATGCCTACCTGATCCGCGCCGACTGGATTGGAGCCGACTTAACCGGAGCCACCTTAACCGGAGCCAAACTCCACGCAGTTTCGCGGCTCGGCATCAAAACCGAAGGCATGACGTGCAAATGGGTCGATTTGAGTCCCAACGGCGACCACAGCCAAATTTGCTGGTTGAACTCCGGAGGAACCCAAGAATTTTTTCACGAAACCTTGCCCACAGTTAGGATTGTGATTGACTCGCCCCTAGACCAAGGCGCTCATTTTGCCCTAGCTGCAACTTATTACCAAATTTCCCAACAATACCCGAGTTTAAGTCAGCCGCCCACGATCGAAGTCAGCTCCAGGCGCACCGTACTCGCCTTTAAAATGGACAGCGATGATAAATTATTTGCCACGGCTTACGTTGCCATCATTCCTTTTAACGACGCTGCTACAACTCAAAAAAACGTGATAGCTTTGATGAAAATGATTCAATCCCAGGATGCAAGCAAACTTAACGTCAAAGAATCCAAACACGTTCAATTATGCAGCAAAGCTCTCAACCAAGCTATCAGCAAAGTAGACCAAATTAAGATTTCAAGTTCTTTTCCCAAAATCGGCGAGAGCATCAATTTTTTTCAAATTCCTACACAGATGATCTTAATTAATTCCCGCGATCAAAGACTTAGCGTCTATCACCATCCCGCCTTCGGCAAGCGCCTGGTCAAAAAATACGATGCCAACAATTCTCCCTCTAGCAAGTTAGCCGAAATCACCAAATTTGGTCAATCCAACGTCGCTAGCATTTTGGATTTTATAAAAGGCTTCCACAATATCGATGTTTGAGCATATTGCATCAAGTTACAAAAATGCTTATTCTATTAAAAGTTGGCAAAACAAAGCTTTGTTCTAGCTAACACATCAGGGAAAGTGAAAAGCATGGACGCCGAAGAACTCATTGCCAAATATGCCACAGGAGAAAGAGACTTTACTGCCATCCTCCTGTGCGAAGCCAATCTCAGCAGGATCGATCTCAAGGGGGCTAATTTCAGCGAGGCAATTTTGAGCCTCACCAATATGAGCGGCACCAATCTGTCCGGCGCCAACATGAGAAAAGCCAAACTCAATGTTGCTAGACTCAGCGGTGCCAATCTCAACAAAGCTAACCTCAGCGGCGCTATTCTGAACGTGGCTAATTTGATTCGAGCCGACCTCAGCGAAGCCCAACTCGTCGAAGCTACACTGATCCGAGCCGAATTGATCCGAGCCGACCTCAGCGGGGCAAACCTTAGCGGCGCAAACCTCAGCGAAGCAGATTTGAGAGAAGCAACCCTGAGAGAAGCCAATCTAGAGCAAGCCGACCTCAGCGGGGCTCACCTGCGGGGCGCTTCTCTGACGGCGGCCAACTTGGAACGGGCTAACTTGCACAGAGCCGACCTCAGCAGAGCTGACTTGCGAGGAGTCAACCTCTGCAATGCCGAACTCAGACAAGCTAATCTGTCTCAAGCCAACCTCAGCGGCGCTGACTTGCGAGGCGCGAACCTACGGTGGGCCGACCTCAGCGGGGCGAACCTGACGGGCGCTGACCTCGATGAAGCGAGATTGAGCGGGGCTAACTTGTACGGGGCAAATTTGAGCAATGTCAACCTGTTAAACGCTACTCTGGTACACGCAGATTTGACTCAAGCGAATTTGATTCACGCTGATTGGGTGGGTGCAGATTTGACGGGGGCGGCCCTGACTGGGGCAAAAATTTACGCGGTGTCCAGGTTTAATCTCAAAGCAGATGACATTACCTGCGATTGGGTCGATCTGAGCCCTAATGGCGATCGCAGTCACATTCAGCGTTTTACCCCTGAAGAATCTCAACGGTTTTTTAATGCTACGCCGCCGACAGTGCAAATTATTGTCGATCGACCCCTCGATCCCGACGCTAACTTTGTCCTGGCGGCTACCTACCGCCAAATTGCGCGTCAATACTCGGGTTTGAGCCATCCTCCCAGCATTGAAGTTAATTCGCGACGCACCATCATTTCATTTAGAATAGACCAAGACGAGCAACTATTTCCCACAGCTTTCGTTGCCATTACTCCGTTTAGCGACGCGGCATTTACTCAAAAAAATCTCATTACTCTGATTAAGATGATTCAACCGCAAAACGGCAACAATCTGGGAGTCAGAGTCTCAAATCTCGTAGTGCAATTGAACGTGAGCCTCACCAAAACAATTAGAAAAATAGGAGAAATGAAAATTCAGCCGGTGCGGCTCGATCGCGAATCCACGTCAACTTTTTTCCAATCGCCTACCCAAACGGTACTGGCTAACTCCAGTGCCGAAAGTTTGATGGTTCACTATCACCCAGACTTTGGCAGAAACTTGACCAATTTGTCGGAAGTAAACAAAACCTCGATCGCCCCGGCAATTAAAGCCCAAAGATTCACAACCCCGCCACTAAACACGGTGATTGAGTTTGTCAAAAGCTTTTATCAAGTCGGCGATTAAATACTATAAAATAATTTGAAAACATTTATATTCAGGCAACATAAAACTTAGCAGATAGCCATTGTATTCAGGTACAAAAAATGGAAGCGGAAGAACTTCTCAAACGATTTGAACTCGTAAAAAGATACACAGAAGGCGACAGAGATTTTACAGGAATTAACCTGAATGAAGCTAATCTCAGCCGCATCAACCTGAGTAAATCAATTTTAAGAAAGGCTAGCTTATTTATCACCAACATCAGCGGCGCTAACTTGAGCGAAACTGACCTGAGCGAAGCTAACCTGAACGTAGCTAGACTCAGCAGCACCAATCTATCGCGGTCAATCTTAAACGGGGCTACTATCAACGTAGCAAATTTAGTGAGAGCCGATTTAACTGGAGCTCAATTAATCGGATCGTCCCTGATCAGAAGCGAATTAGTCCGGTGCGAACTTAACTACACTAACTTTAGTGGCGCTAACTTGACTGAAGCAGATTTAAGAGAGGTAAAGCTCACCGAAGCTAACCTGATGGGTGCTAATCTTTCCGGTGCAAACCTCAGAGGTGCTTGCGCTCCATCAGCTAACTTTCAAGGAGCTAACTTGCACGGGGCAGATTTGACAAAAGCTGAAATTAACGGTGTCAATTTCAGCAATGCCGATTTGAGACAAGCTTCTTTGCAGCAGGCGAATCTCAGCGGTGCAAACTTGAGCGGAGCTAACCTTAAATGGGCAGATTTGAGCGGAGCCAACCTCAACGGCGCAGATCTGAGCGATGTTAAATTCAGCGGAGCTAACCTCAACGGCACAGATTTAAGAAATACCAATTTAGTCAATGCTAGTTTGGTTCATGCTGATTTGACGGAAACTAATTTGATTAACGCAGATTGGGTAGGTTCTGATTTTACTGGAGCCACTTTGACCGGGGCAAAACTATATTTAGTTCCCAGATTTGGCATAGTCGCAGATGATATTACGTGCCACTGGATTGACATGAGTCCCACAGGAGATCAAACTCGGATTCAACAATTTAATTCGCCGTCTGAAGCGATAAAATTTTTAAATCATACCCCCGGGTTAGTGCGAATTGTAGTTGATGCACTTTTAGACCACTCAGCAAACAGCACTTTAGCAACAGCTTACAGCGAAATAGCTCGGCATTACGGAGCCATGAGCCGCCCTCCCAATATAGAAGTCGGCTACCGCCGGACTACTCTGACTTTTAGATTTGATAGCGACGAGCATTTATTACCAGCAGCTTTTTTAGCAATTATTCCTTTTAATGACGCCTTAGAAACTCAGAAAAATCTTGTGTCGGTTGGCAAAAATATCGCAAATCAAAATTTGGAAAAAAAACGGATAGTGCAGTTGTCTCAAGCATTTAATGCAGCGATGGATAATTTAAATGATGTGCAAAAAATGCTGGAAAACTTACTAAATGCAGCTCGGCAAACAAAGTTTTTTCAGTCGCCTACTCAAACTATTTTAATTAGTTCGGGGCAGGAGAGTTTGATTGTGCAGTCTCATCAGAATTTTGGTCGGCGCAGTGGAAATAATCAGGAGAGTAAATTTAGTTTGCCTGTGGGTCAAAAAGTAGTTGATTTTCTGGCAAGTTTTGATTATCTTGATTGAGCAATCATAAATGTGAAATCGATTGATTGAGGTAGAAGTTCATAACTCGCTGCTGAGCTTTTTGCGATCGCACTCCGAGCCGCATTGGCCCCACCATTTAACGATGGCGCGGCTGGTGGCGCGGGCTTTGCGCTTGGGGCGGAGCGCTCTGATCCAAACTGGGCTTCCGGCTGGGGCTTACCGACAGCGGTATCGAGTCAGCTATTTGATGCCGATTTTGATGTGGCCCTCTCCTGTGATTTTGGTGGCGCCGACACCGCTGCTGGAACATTTGCAGGAGGTGGAAATTCCGCGATTGCAAGAGTGGCTGCAAACTAAAAAGTCGATCGACATTTATTCCGACAATCCCGCGGGAGGAGGATTGATCCTAGCAGATCCGCAGTCTTGGCTGGCGGCTCGCTTGGCGGGAAATTCGGAACTTCACAGCAATATTCCGACAATTATCGACGGTGTGGATGATTTGGAAGTTTGGACGCGCCAGCAATTGACGGCGGGTTTGGTACCGGCTGATTGGAATGATTTAATGCAATCTGGGCCTTTGGAAACCGATGCAATCCTCCAAGCGCGGGTGCTGCTAACGCGGGCTGTGTTTCAGCATCCGGCGAAACCTGATGAGTGCTATTTGCTGGAAACCGCAGAGCAAAATATTTTGCAAGGGCTGTTTGAAAGAATCGAGCAAAACTCTGTGATTCCGGCTGCTTGGAGCAATTTTTGGCAGCGGTGGAACACTAACGGCAGACTGCGGTGGGCGCAAATTAACCGCTCTGCGGGGTCATTTTCGCTGTACTGCGCGCCGATACAGGTGGCGGAGGTTTTGAGCAAAATTTGGTCTGCCGTGCCTGTAGTGTTGATTGGGGGCGCGGTGGATGTGGAACAGAAGGCTCCGATCTTCCGGCAAATGATGGGTTTGCCAGAGTTGACGAGTGTGAAGTTTTCGCCCGATCGACAAAATGAGTTAATTCAACTGTACATTCCGAACTGGCTGCCGTTGCCGAATACGCCGGAATTTCAGGGAGTTTTGATGGAAGAAATTCGGACTTTGCTGTTGATGAGTGCGTCGGTGGCGGGTTTAACGGTGCTGATTGTGGGTGATGTACCGCTGAAGGCACGGATGGCGGCGATTTTGGCTTCTGAGTTCGGTTCTCGGGTGCAGGTGGAAAAAACCGAGGTGGGGGAGAATACGATTTTGGTGACGGGATGGGAGTTTTGGCGGGAACATCAGGGGGAGTTGAGGGCGCCTCACTTGCTGGCGATCGCGACTTTGCCGCTACCAAGTTTGGAAAATCCTTTGGTGACGGCGCGTGTGGCTTTTTATAAGGAGCAGCGGCGGGATTGGTTTCGGTTGTATTTGTTGCCGGCGGCGCTGAATGAGTTGCAGCGGGCGATCGCGCCTGTGCGAGAACGTCAGGGAGTTGTGGCGATTTTCGACAGCAGGGTGATTCACCGCAGTTATGGACAGCAGGTTTTAGCGGCGCTGAGTCCGTTTGCGAGGATTGATTATTTGGATACGACTTGGTTGACGCAGGCTTGAGATGACCTGTTGGCCTATAATTTGGTTGGTTATGCAATTGAAATCTAATTTAGCAAGCAAAGATTATGGGTGAAGCTAAGCGTCGTAAAGAGTCGATCGGCGACGAATTCGGTAAAGAAGAGCGTATCTATCCGTGGCTACCAATCACGAAAACCCAAAGCGCAGATTTTCTGAAGTGGACATCTCGCGGAAGTTGGGCGGGGATTAGTCTGTTGGTGGGTTGGTGGATTGTGGTGCGGTTTGTTGGGCCTGCTGCGGGTTGGTGGGTGGTTGATTGATGTGGATGAGTGCGATCGACTTTTGGGCGATCGCACATTGTGTCGAGTTTGAACTCCGAAACTAGCGGCTGAATTTTTGGGAAAAATTTAGTTGCGAATCAGGAGTCAGTATGTTATGATTTTTGTCTGCGGGCGATTGGCACAGTGGTAGCGCGCTACCTTCACACGGTAGATGTCGCAGGTTCAAATCCTGCATCGCCCATAGTTTTCTAAGCCTTATGGCTAGGTCATTTAGGAATATCACTCAATCCTGAATTGACGGTTTCCACTCATTTTCCACTCATCTCATCTTTCAGTGTAGTTAAAAAAAACGGACATGATTGTCCGTAATGTTAAGATTTGTTTCCTTAAGTGACAAGACTGTCTACGCACAACATAGCGATTGCTTACCCATGTTTCCCATTACTAGCAATGATTGCTAGCAATCTTATGAAGGTACATAATAAAAAACCCGCCGGGTTAGGGCGGGTATGCTGGGAATCAGGGGGAGAGGCAGTGATTTAAGTGTCGGACAATGACTCGACAATCTGGTCAACACTAATGCCATAGATGCTAGCTAGTAAAGCAATTTTTCCATCATCAATCCCTAGTTGCTTAAGTACCTTAATAGCGGAAGCTAGCGAGATAGCCTGGTTGTCTGACCTCGTTAACAGGTCAATAGTGGTATTCGTGGTTTGACGCTTTTTGTACACTGTGTCATTCATCATTGGACTATGCCCTAGACTCATGGCGCGAGTCTCAAGACTTACTCCGCCCATCATTCCGTTGAGGTTGGCTAGGTGGCGCAATGCGTGAGTCTGGGTAAATTTACTCCATCTTGCCAAGCAGTCACGAGCCGATTTTGAATACTTGGCGGACATTGTTTGACAAGTGCTACAACGTCCCACTTTGACTTCCGGTATCCGCCCCGACCTTATCTCCAATTCCTCTATCAGATTAAGATGCGTAGGCGGAATCATAGGCACGGTGAGTCTGTAGCCTGTCTTAGTTGTGGTATCCATCGCCGTCTTGTCCCCCACCACAGCAATCATTTTTTTATTCTTAGCGTCACTTAATGCGGGGATACTAACACCATCCTTTGTTCTAAAGGGTTTGTCTATGTTTTGAATAGCGAACACCTCATGCACTCGCAATCCGTAAACCACCTGCATTGAAAACACCCAGAGCCACGCTTTCCGAGATTCCAAGTGATATCGCTTGTCATTTATCGGAATATTTATAACTTCCTCACGTAGCCGTAAAAAGTCGTCTACAGATATAGATTGCAAGTCATCTCGGTAAATAGTTTGTTTCCCGTCAATTTTACTGAGTTCCTCGTGTAAGCGACTGTCACCAATGGTTTCAGCTAGCTTTTTCATCACGGACAGGCAGGACTGATATGACTTGCTACCTTTCTCCTTGCTATTGACTACCGACAAGATCGAGGCGAGGTTAACCGTTACATGCTGTGGTAGCAGTTTGTAAAATATACCGTATACCTGATACCAAGTATTCTGTGCTGATGCACTTTCTCTGTCCCTCTTTTGTCGCTTCTTTGAGTAACCGTCCCAGTATCCAGTTTCTACTTTGGCTATCGCCTCGCCGAACGTTATTAAGTCATTGCTGACGACGTTCCTTTCTAAAATTACATCATCGTACCATCTGAGGAATTCTGTCTCCCCCTTTAACGATTCTAAGGCGCTTGCGACTAGGTGGGCTTTCCTTAGCGCATCAGAAATCCCCTGCATCGTCAGTTTGCAACCGCAGGCTTTGATAACCCGCTTCTCGCCCAGTTTGAACTGAAGTTGTACGTAAGAACCTTTCGCTCGACTTTCTCTTTTTAGGCCTACCCCTTTGGGGCAATCTTTCTGTGCATCCTTTAAGTAGTCCAGTACGCGTTCGTAGCCGATAAGGTAATCGGCTGAGTTGCTTACAGTGACTGATTTAGATTTTCCACTCATTTTCCACTCACCTAGCTTACAATGTTGAGCTTGCTTGTTGTGTACAGCTTACAGCAAAGAACTCTGTTTCCACTCAAATACGAAAACAGGTCTTATGAGATGAGTTTAAAAATGGCTGAAACGACGTAAAATCGTTAATTAAATGAAAGGGCATAATTCAACTCCTGTATCGCCCATTCAAAATTTATAGGGACTCATTTAGCTGATCCCAGGGATAGAGCTAACTCTATGATACAAATAATTCTGAAAGCTGAACAAGAAAAGTTGTTAGCAGAAAAAATTAAAAGGATCCGGGAACTTAAGAATAGTTATCAGCCAGATCCGCACAGACAAGTTTTAGCTGAAAATTTTAGCAACTTATGTGAAGAAACCCAGGCTTTACACGCGGATCATCCTTTAACTGATGAAGAAATTGCCGAAGAAATTGCAGCTTATCGGAGTGGAGAATGAGAAAATGACTGAAAATAAAAAGTAATTGGTGTTTAGCTTAAGCTTCAACATATTCGCAAATAGAGACAGGTTCGGGAATCGGAAAAGCATCCTCTTGTAGTCCTTCAATATGAAAGGCGATCGCCTCTTTAATTAAATGCCTCACCTCTTCTAAACTTTCAGCCACAGCTACACATCCAGGTAAATCGGGAACATACGCACCGTAGCTAGTTTCACCTTTTTCAATTACAACAGCATAACGCATTAATCTTCCTCCTCTAGCTAACCGTAGGGTGCGTCAGGCGGGAAATTCTTAGTTTGTTGTTGTCACATTCTGCCCTGACGCACCCTACAACTTTCTTATTTTAGAATACTTATGAATGACCCTTTTTCGGGACTGAACCAGTATTTTGCAGTGCCTAAAGCACCGTTTTTTTGCTTTCTAACTATTAATTCTATCTTGCCCTTTTCAATTGAGTCTGGGTTGTAATAATCGTCGCGATACAGGCATAGAGCGAGGTCTGCATATTGTTCGATGTCGCCACCTTCCTTCAAATCCAACAGCAATGGGCGCTTGTCATTGCGACTTTCGACGCCACGATGTATCTGAGCTAGTGCTACAAAAGGCACATCAAAATCCTTGGCAATCGCCTTGCACTGTCCTGCAAGCGCTGCCACATCCTGATCGCGGTTTACTGCGCTTCTTTCTCCTAATAATTGGAGGTTATCTAGTATCACTAAGCCGATTTTTCCGTAATCTTGTTCGACGCGCCGAAGGAGGCTTCTCATTAGTGTTGGTGTTAGGCTAGGGCCCGAAGTGTCATCGATAATTATTGGTAATCCCGATAGGTCTCCGATTGTGGATGCCAGCTTCTCCCATTCTTCCTCGTAGATTTTGTTCCACATCAGTCTTTGAGAATTTATCCCCGACACCATCGCCAGCATCCGCTTTGTGAGCCCTTCTTTCGACATTTCGGCACTAAAAAAGACTACCGGCAGTTTGTATTTTTTGGCTATTTGTAGAGCCAAATGTATCGCAAACCAGGTTTTTCCCATTGAAACCCTGGCGGCAACAATGATTAGATCCTTTTGTACCATCCCCCCAGTCATATCGTCCAAATCTAACAGCCCTGTTAAGTATCCCGGTGGGATGTTTGTATTCATTATTTTATTTTTAATTAATTAAAATTTGTATAAATTTACCTCGTTTTTTACCTTGAAATCAATAATTTTTGTCACACTGAGAATGTGATTTAGATCACTCAATTTCGATTAAGCATAGAAGCCTTATTTAATAATAGTTTTAGCGATTTGTTAGGAAAGCAAGCGCATACCTACGCCAAATCCGCGATCGCCCAAACCCCCTTTACTTGTACTACAAATATGCTACAATAAGAGTGTAGCTCGTGTCTCCGCAGGAGGTTTCCTCGTGACAAATGCCAATATTCCTCAAAATTTCAACTTAATCGTCCCCGCAGGAACCCAAATTGTCACCAAAATTGAGGTCAAAAACCCCGGTGGAGACCAATCTTGGAAACAGGGCGCAGTAGGTGCGATTGTCAAATCGCCTACGGACAATTCCCACGCCTATTCAGTCAAACTCCCAGACGGAACAGAAGTTAGTCTGCGGCGACATGAATTCAGCATCCGCAAACAGTTTCAAAGCGAAGGATTGCAATCTGGAGGAGATTTTCTCGCGGAATACAATCTCTATGATTCTGTAATTTATCGCTGTATTGTTGGTTCGAGAGCCTACGGTTTGGATAATGAGCAATCCGATACAGACAGACGCGGAATTTACCAGCCGCCGGCAATTCTTCATTGGTCGCTTTATGGCATTCCAGAACAATTGGAAAACCAGGAAAATCAAGAATGCTATTGGGAACTGCAAAAGTTTCTGGTTTTGGCGCTGAAAGCTAATCCCAATGTGCTCGAATGTTTGTACACTCCTTTGGTAGAAACTGTTTCTCCTGTAGCTGCCCAATTGCTGGAAATTCGCGAAATCTTTCTGTCGCAATTGGTTTATCAAACTTACAATAGCTACGTTTTGTCTCAATTCAAAAAAATGGAGCAAGACCTTCGCAATACTGGAGAAGTGCGATCGAAGCACGCGATGCACTTGATTCGGTTGCTGCTGTCAGGAATTACGATACTTAAGGAGGGGTTTGTGCCGGTGCGGGTGCAGGATTTTCGATCGCAATTGCTATCAATCCGCAATCAGGAAATCTCGTGGGATGAGGTGAATCGCTGGCGGTTGAGCTTGCACGCGGAGTTCGATCGCGCTTTTGCTGATACTAAGTTACCGGAACGCCCTAATTACGAGCAGGCTAATCTGTTTTTGATTAAATCGCGTCAAAGTGCGATCGAATAGTTCGTTCGTAGTGCCGTTCGTAGTGCGGACTTCAGTCCGCAGCCTTAGAGCGGACTGAAGTCCGCACTACGAACCTTAGCGTTCGATGTGACGTAATATAGCATAGAAAATCATGGTAGAATACATCTCTGAATTAGTCAAGATTATCTCCGATCGACCTTATCCGCTATTGTTTGCGACTGTCAGCGGATCGCACTTATACGGCTTTCCTTCCCCAGATTCTGACTTCGACTTGCGGGGAGTTCATATCTTACCGCTACCGAAAGTTATTGGACTGATTTCGGGAGATGAAACCATCGAAGTTTCGGAATTTCGAGAGAAGATGGAACTGGATTTAGTCACTCACGATATTAAGAAGTTTCTGGAGTTGTTGTTGAAGCGCAACGGCTATGTGCTAGAGCAACTGTACTCGCCACTCGTAGTTTATACTAGCGAGGAACACGAGGAGTTAAAGCATCTCGCCTCGAACTGCATTACCAAACATCACAGCCACCACTATCTGGGTTTTGCTCAAACTCAATGGCGATTGTTTGAGAAAGAAAGCCCGCGTCGGGTGAAGCCACTGCTGTACGTTTACCGGGTGTTGCTGGCGGGGATTCATTTGATGCAAACGGGGGAAGTTGAGGCGAATTTGGTTAAACTTAATGAGAAGTTCGAGTTACCGTATATTCCCGATTTGATTGCTCGCAAGCTGGCTGGGGCGGAAAGGTCGGTGCTGGAGGATACAGATATTGGATTTTATCACCAAGAGCGCGATCGGCTAATTAATGTATTAGAAGAGGCAAGTTTTACCAGTCATTTACCATCAAATCCTAATGCAAAGGTTGATCTCAATGATTTTCTGGTAAAGGTGAGGATGGCTTCTTTGAATTAAGATTTTTCATGTCTTTTCAGGCGATGGACGGGCGGGACGCCCATCCCACAATAGAATGAGATAGAGTAAAAGTATTGTGCAACCCTTACAGCATCAGAGGTAACAATGCAAATCACCTTGAGTCCACATCAAACCCAAGTCCTTGAAGCTTTAGTAAAGGACGGTCAATATTCATCTCTTGAAGAAGCAATTAATACAGCCTTGCTGTTATTAATCGATGACCTTACTTTATCCGATAGCAGCAACAAGCCAAACTATTTAGCTTGGGTTGAAGAAACTCGGAATAAAATCAATATAGCACGAGAACAGGCTCAATGCGGTGAGTTGCTCAATGCAGATGATGTATTAGCTCAACTTAGAGATAAGGTGAAAAAAGCCAGAGAAGTAATAGCGAGTTATTAGCGGTTATCGTAACTTGCAGGATGTTTTCAATACTGATTGAGTACAAACAATGCGATCGCCTTCAACTCATCTACCTGAGAAAAGCATTGAATTCAGAATACACAAAGTAAAAAAATAGACTGTGGTATAATGGATATCCAGCAAAAAATTAGCTATGAAACAATGGCGACCCTTCCTACTAAAATTTGCGATCGGCTATAGTTTGGTTTGTGTTGCGCTCTACTTTCAACAACAGCGACTTATTTTCTTCCCTAATCGTCAACTTCAACATACCCCTTCTCTGTATCAACTGAACTATCAAGACGTTTGGATCTCCATTTCCAATCAAAGCGGAAAACCAAAATATTTGCATGGGTGGTGGATTCCTGCTCAACAACCCAATGCTGCTGTGATATTGTACTTTCATCACAACTCAGTTAATATCGGTGCAAATATCAGTCAAGCACTTCAGTTTCATAAATTGGGGTATTCGGTTTTCTTGTTTGACTACAGAGGATTTGGTCGGAGTCAAGGGATGTTTCCTACAGAGTCTCAAGTGTACGAGGATGCTCAATTCGCATGGAATTACTTGACTCAAGAACGCCAAATTGTACCAAGCCAGATCGTAATTTATGGTCATTCAGTTGGCGGGGCGATCGCAATTGATCTTGCAGCGAGACATCCAGAAGCCGCAGCATTAGTTGTGCAAAGTTCGTTTACCAGTATGCGCGATATGTCTAAGAGGTTTGGGTTTTATTGGCTACTTCCAGTCGAGTTGTTACTTAAACAACGGTTTGAGTCTTTAGAGAAGATGAAGTCGATCGAACTGCCAGTTATCATTATTACAGGTACTGAAGATATACAGATTCCAGTACAAATGGGAGAACGTTTATATGAAGCTGCTGCTGTCAAATTTAAGCAGTTAATCATTATTCAAGGTGGAGGACATGACAATCATCTATCAAAGCCATATAGGCAACAGGTGAAACAGTTTCTTGAGAAGGCAATGTCGATCGACCGCAGATGAAAAGCAGATAAACACAGATTAACGCAGATAATACAAAACATGAAAAATGCTTGCTATAACATGATTTTTTGATGGAGTGAACGTCCGGGTTGTTTCCTCAAATATTCTCGTTGCGTCGCTTTTGGGAACGATCGATGGCGACGCACTCTACAAATACTATTGCATGAATTTTCCAAATTGTTATTATTTCTCGTATCTGCGCGGCGTGTAAACCCAAATATCTCCAAACTTGCGCGGAATAATCCGAGTTTGACTCGAACCGACAATCACTAAAGTTCTCATATCCGCATCTTCCGGCTGGAATTCACCTAACGTACAAACGCGCACGGATTGGCCTGGGCGGCCGAGGTTTCGCCCCAATACAACCGGGGTTTTCGCATCGCGAGTTTCCAACAAAATCTCGATCGCCCTTCCGAGTTGCCAAACCCGCTGTTTCGAGATTGGATTGTAGAATGCCATCACTAAATCCGCTTTTGCAGCAGCCGAAATCCGCTGTTCTATGACCTCCCAAGGCTTGAGAATATCCGAAAGCGAAATCGCACAAAAATCGTGGCCCAGCGGTGCTCCGATCGCAGCAGCGGTCGCCTGCATGGCAGAAATCCCCGGTGCTACCCGAATGTCGATGCCTTGCCATTCGGGTTTGCTGTCAAAGTCGATCGCCTCAAACACCGCCGCAGCCATCGCAAAAATCCCCGGATCTCCCGACGAAACCACGGCGACAGATTTACCGGATGCTGCTAAATCTAAAGCAAAACGCGCGCGATCGATCTCTTCGCGGTTGTCGGAATCGTGCCTATTTTGTCCTTCTTTCCGTGTTCCGGCTAAATCGAGATAAAACTTGTAACCCACCCAATCGGTAGCCTCGCGCAGAATTTCCTTAACTTCCGGGGACATCCACGCAGCGCCTCCGGGGCCTGTACCGACGATCGCCAGTTTGCCGCGACTAATGCCGATCGCACTTGGATCGATCGGTGCGGTAGCAAGTGCGATCGCGCAACTGAATGCGTTTGTGCGATCGTATCCAATTAACTGACTGTTTGCACCCGCTGCTGTTAGGGCAATTTGGGCGGCAGTGACATCAAAAGTTGCATTATATTCTATTAATTTAACTGTGTCGAATTCCACAAGTTCGGGAAGATTCAGAAAACGCACTGGAACTTGAAAAAAATCGCTGATTGCTTCTAAAGTCGGATTTCCCATATCATATTTTAAAGCAAAAAATCCCGCGACGGAAGCTGCGGCTAAATCGGCGTTTTCCAAGACTTGCTGCACGAAAGAAATAGCTATTTCCGGCTCGATATCCGATAGCTGTGTCAGTGCAAATGTCACTATTTGGGGATGATAAACTAAACAGTCGGGGGTTGGTACAATTGCTTTTTCGGTGACGCGGATGGTGAATTGGGCTTCGGGGGCGATCCTCTCCGTTGATGAGCCTCCCGTAGGGGCGGGCTGCGCTAACGGCAAATTGCTCTCGGAAAGCCAGCTTGCAGCGCCTTCTAGGCGCACTTTCGCCCCGGCGAGCAAATTAGAAATAAAAGTCTTCGCGTCCTCTGGATTCGCCAGATAATAGCCTTGGGGAGGACTCAGCAGGGCGGTGCGAAAGCGGATATCTCCGGTGGTGGTGATGGCGGGCTGTACGCCGAGGGCTGCTGCAATTTCTCTCGCCAAGTCGTTGACGCCGTGCAAACCTCCCAGCAGCGGTACTACGGCACTTCCGTCTTCGGCGACGGCTAAGACTGGGGGTTCGGCGCGTTTGTCTGACAGCAGTGGGGCGAGGGTGCGGATGATGATGCCGGCGGCGCAGATGGCGATGATTGGGGTTTCTGTGGCGAATAGTTCTCGCAGGGTTTCGCCGAAGTTGGTAAAGTTGATGTCTGTGTCGGAAGTGCGATCGACTAAACCGTAAATCTGGGAACCTGGGAAGACTGCGGAGATTGTTTGGGCGATCGCTAGGCTGTTTTGACTTAAGATAATTATTGCAGGAGAAACTCGATTCACGGTTTTAAATATAGCTGTGTTTGGATGGCTTTGATTATTTTAATCTGTTGTTACTTCAGTAAGACATCTTTGACGAACCGCGAAGGCGCGTAAGCGCTCTTAGCGCGAAGGAAGAGCAAGAAAAGAAGTTTGTCTTTTTTTGTCTATCAGTAGCACAGGCATCTTGCTTGTGAATCTCTGCGATTAGTTTATCATACCAAATCCAATTTTAATATCCCTTTTATTCTTCAGTCGGCGGAGGCCGACTTTGTTTATGTAGTTGCGGTTTCAACCGCCGAGTCTTATCGTTATTCTTCCTGCCGCGGAGGCCGACTTCGTTTGTGTAGTTGCGATTTTAATCGCCGACTCTTCTCTATAGCGTTTCTCAGAAAGATGAGGTATGCTGAATTATGCTAGAACCCTTACAGCAGCAAGCTTTTCAGGTCAATATTCATCCGCGAATTAATGTGAGAAAGGCTATATGTCATTTTTAACTTTAATTTAGGATCATTTAAAATAAGCAAATATTTCGAGGTTGGGTTGTGAAACGGATTGTCTTAATTGCAGGGTTTGAATCTTTCAATGCTGATTTGTACCGCCAAGCCGTCCGGTTGGCTGTTTCCGGGTGTCTGGGATTGTCGGTGAGTGTTTTTAGCGATCGCGCCCTTGCAGATGAGCCTGAAGCTGTAGCCGCCGCCCTCTCGAATGCTGATGTATTTTTTGGGAGTTTGCTGTTTGATTACGATGCGGTTCGTTTTTAATCGGTTGGGGCGGAACTGCTGATTTTACTGATAGTTGGGTTTACGATCAAGCTGCTGATACCTATGCTTTGGATGCAGAAATGGCGCAGAAGTTGCGGGAGGCAAATCCTGAGGCTTTTCGCAATATTGTTGACCGAATGTTGGAGGCTAACGGGCGTGGTTTTTGGCAGCCGGATGCGGATAAGTTGCGGCAGTTGCGGGAGTTGTATGAGTTGACTGATGAGAAAATTGAAGGGGTGACTGTTTAGTTTTTTGAGTCATGTTCTTAAGGTTTGTAGTGAGGACTTTAGTCCTTCTTAATTTTTGCGGACTAAAGTCCTCACTACGAACCCGATCGAGACTCAGTTGATACCACTGTCAGCGCCGCCCTCTTGTTTCAAAACTTCGAGACTGCATCACAAACATCCTAGATAGTGTTTTTCGCTACATTTTGCAAAGCCGCCGCAGTCAACAATGGTAGGTAAAACTACAAAGAACAGCTTTGAAATCGGCTGGGAAATAACTTTTTATGAAACCTCGAATCATTGTTTGCGGGTTGGGCCACACGGGACACAAGATTTTTTGTTTGTTGAGACAGCAAGGAGCGATTGTGGTTGGTATTAGCGATCGCCCAATTCGCAGCGAAACTTCTGATGTGGTTGTCGGTAATTTGCAAGCAGCTTCTACTTTGTTGGCGGCGGGCATTCAAAAAGCCCACACTTTAGTCATTGCAGGTAATGATGATGCTGTGAATTTGGCAGTTTTGATGCAGGCGAGGATTCTCAATCCTCAAATTCGGATCATTAACCGATTGTTCAATACTAGCTTGGGCGACAGAATTGACCACACTTTGCCCGAACACGCTTCCATGAGCGTTTCGGCTTTGGCTGCTCCGGTTTTTACTTTTGCTGCTCTCGGAAATCGGGCGATCGGACAGTTGCGTTTGTTCGATCGCACTTGGCCTATTCACGAAGAGTATATCGATGCCGATCATCCTTGGCTCGATCGACAACTCAGCGATTTGTGGAACGATCGATCGCGAATGTTGATTTATTACCTCCCGGCTGTTAACAAAACTGATTTAGTATCGGCGGTGCTGGCGGGGCGGCAGTGTGAAAAGGGCGATCGGCTAATTGTAGCCACTCAGCCGACTATCCGCAGCCCCGAAAAAACTTTAATTCAAAAATTCCTTAAAATCTTAACTAACCTGCGCCGATTTCAACAGCACAGCCAAGCAGCCGTCATTGTTGTACTCACGCTGCTAGCAATGATTGCAGTTGCTACTGTCACCTATATTTGTGTTGACGATAATATCTCAGTTATCGATTCTCTCTATTTTTCAGTCGGGATGATTACCGGAGCCGGAGGCTATGAAAAAGTTGCCGAACAAGCTCCCGACAGCATTAAACTATTTACAGTTGTGATGATGTTAGTTGGAGCGGGAATCATCGGCATCTGCTACGCGCTGCTCAACGACTATGTATTGGGAACTCGCTTTACCGAATATTGGGATGTGGCGCGAGTTCCGCAGCGCCATCATTACATTATTTGCGGGCTCGGAGGCATGGGAATACAAATTGCTAAAGAACTGCACAATAATGGTTACGATATTGTGGTAATCGAGCAAGATCCGAACAGCCGCTTTCTGAACACGGCTCGCTCAATGCAAATTCCGGTAATTAAGGGAAGTGCCAGTTTGCCCGCCTCTCTGGAAGCTGCTAATGTTAAGCAAGCTGCTGCACTTTTGGCGGTAACAAGCAGCGATATGTCCAATCTGGAAATTGCCTTGACTGCTAAAGGATTGGCACCAAAACTGTCGGTGATTGTCCGCAATCAAGACTCGCATTTTGCTTTGATGGTGCAGCAAGTTTTTGACTTTGAAGGAGTTTTGAACCCGACGGAATTAGCGGCTCCTGCTTTTGCGGCGGCGGCGATTGGAGGCAGAATTTTGGGTAACGGAATGACTGCTGACAGTTTGTGGGTTTCCTTGGCAACTTTGATTACACCAAAACATCCTTTCTGCGGCCACCGCATTCAAGATGCTGCTAAGTCTGCTGATTTTGTACCTCTTTATGTGGAAACTAATTGTCAAACTATTCACGGTTGGGATTTGCTCAATTGTTGTTTGAGTGCGGGGGATGTTTTGTATTTGACTATGCCGGCGAATCGGTTAGATCAATTGTGGAGAACGACTTCGGAATTAATTAAAAGTTAATCGTTTGATGCGGAAAATTATGTCGCCGATCGCCCAATTGCACCTACAAACCTGATCAACTGGGGTTTGTATAGTAAATAGCACTTACGCCTAATCCTCAGAAACCCGGTTTCTTCCCATATTTCTCGTTACCCAACCCAATATTTTCGCAGAAACCGGGTTTCTTAGCGTAAGTTCGAGTATAAATAACCAACAGACTCTCAATTAGTTGCGATTGATAATGAGAAAATTTCTAGGATTAGTTGTGTTTGGGATGATAATGGCGATCGCCTCTGTAGCTGTGGCCGCTCAACCTTTGTTTGTCGCTTATCCCCCCGCCAACCACAAAACAATCGCCGATCGCATTTTTCTCATCGGTACAGCCCCACCCACCGGACAAGTATCGGTAAATGGCCAGCAAATTTCCCGCACCGCCGCCGGCCATTTCGCCCCGACTTTTCCCCTACAAATCGGCGAAAATGTGTTTAGCTTGCGTTACGAAAATCAGCAAGTTCAAATTAAGGTAACGCGCGAGTCGAATCAGCCGGAAGTCTCCGCAGGCTTGGCTTTTGCTAAAGATTCCCTGACTCCGAAAGTCGATGTCGCCAGTTTACCCGGGGAATATATCTGCTTTGGGGCGATCGCCCCGGCGAATGCTCGAGTCGCGGTAAAATTGGCCGGGGTGGATATTCCTCTAAAAGCGCGATCGCAAGTCGAACTCCCCGACAACAAATCTGTCTTGTTAGGTGAAAACTCCCCGATCGCCAAAAGTAGCATGGAACAATATCAAGGCTGCGCTAAAACCCCCCCTAACCCGGGGGGGAATGAGACGGAATCAGACTCATTGTCGGGGAAAAAAGTTGATTTAGGCGTGCCATTGTTTGAGCTGACAATGAACGATCAAACTATCAGCCAGCCTGGTACTGGCAAAATTTCTATCCTCTCTCCAGCCGAGTTAGAAGTAGCAGAAGTCACCGCAGATCCGGGTGTTGCTAGAACCGGGGCGAGCACGGATTTCTCTCGGATGACGCCGCTACCGAAGGGAACGCGCGCCACAGTTATCGGGCGCGAGGGAGAATGGATTCGGCTCGATTACGGCGCTTGGATTAAAGCATCGGAAGTGCGAATTGTCAAGGATGCAGTGCCTGCGCGATCGATTATTCGCAGCGCCAGATCCCGTCAAGTTTCCGGCTGGACAGAAATCTTATTTCCCTTAGAAATACCAGTCCCAGTCACCGTACAAGAAGGTGAACGCACATTCACTTTAACGCTGTACAATACCACCGCTCAAACTGACATTATTCGCCTCGATGATGATCCGGTAATTTCGCGTTTGGCGTGGCAACAAATATCGCCGCTGCAAGTACAATACACTTTCAATCTCAAATCTGCCCAGCAGTGGGGATATAAATTGAGATACGATGGCACAACTTTAGTGCTGTCTTTAAAACATCCGCCGACAAATACCAGCGCGGTGCCGATTTCTGAGGAAAAACCGCTGTCAGGAATTAAAATACTTTTAGATCCCGGACACGGCGGGCCGCAGGATTCGGGTGGTGTGGGCCCCACAGGCTACCGCGAGAAAACAGTAGCTTTAATAGTGTCGAAATTGGTGCGAGAAGAATTGGTCAATCGGGGCGCAAATGTGGTAATGACGCGGGTGGAAGATGTCGATTTGGATTTGCCGCCGAGGGTGGAAATGATTCAAAAAGAGGAACCTGCGATCGCAATTGCAATTCACTACAATGCTTTGCCCGATAACGGCGACGCGATTAATACTAAAGGTGTCGGCGCTTTCTGGTTTCGCCCGCAAGCGCACAGTTTGGCAATGTTTTTGCACAATTACTTAGTTGCCAAGTTGAACCGTCCGAGCTATGGTGTATTCTGGAACAACCTAGCTATGACTCGTCCTGCCGTTACTCCATCTGTTTTAATGGAATTGGGATTTATGATCAATCCCGAAGAGTTTGAATGGATTGTGAATCCGACAGAACAGCAGAAGTTAGCTTCTGCCATTGCCCAAGGCATTACCGAATGGTTTGCCTCCGTCAAATAACAGTTCGTAGTAAGGACTTCAGTCCTTCCCAAAAAGTTAGTTCGCAATCAGGACTTCAGTCCTTCCAACCCCAGGAGATTAAATTAATGTTGAGTTTTAGTCAATCAAAAGCCTTTTTTATTGCAGCGGCCTTTGCAAGTTTGAGTTTTTCACTTTACAGCTTTCCAGTTTTTGGTAAAGAGCAAAGTCTTTCACCCGAAAAAGTAGAAGCTTTAAAAAAGCAAACTCAATGCTCGTTTATCACAGGTAAAGGCGGCGAGGTTAACATTCGCAAAGGCCCCGGCAATAACTACCCGGTTGTAGCTAAACTCAAAAGAGGAGACGGAGTTCGGGCTGTCAGCAGACAAGGTAATTGGGTAAAAATTGCGGCTAGAACTTCTGGGAATGCTCCTAATGAAACTTTTACCATCCTTGACGGTTGGGTGAACAATCAATTTATTAATGGCTGTTCGGAAGACCAATTTGACAGGTGGCGGAAATAGGAAAATTGGTTTGATCGTTCGGACTTCAGTCCTCGGTTTTGATGAGGACTAAAGTCCTCACTACGAACCTTCTGATTCAGCATTGCATTCTCAACCAGCTAAACACCTGTTCGGCGGTGATATTTAGGGGAATCATTTCGGGTACCCGCACGACATCGCTACCTTCGCAGAATTGCGGTTGTTGGTTGGGCAAAAATGCTAAAATCGATCGATCTTCTGGATCGACTAGCCACCCCAACTGACAATTATGTTGCAGACAGTGAATAATTTTTCTAGTGACGCGATTTGAGCTTTGTTGTGGCGACAGGATTTCGATCGCCCAATTGGGTGCAATTAGCACATCATCTAACGGTTCACCGCTCTCATCAAATTGAATTTGTTCCCACAATAGTACCGCAATATCGGGAACAATCGATCGCCCGCCAAATGTACACCGCAACTCGGGAAAAGCGTAAGCTATCTTGGGATTTTCGCTCACACGATTAATTTCGTTGCAGCCTCTTAATTGCAATAGGCTGTGCTTGGTTTTTGGCATAGGTTTTTGGATAATTTCGCCCTCAATGTATTCGCTGGCTGGTTTGGTTTCGGGCAATTTCAGAAATTCTTCAAGGGTGATGCGTTCAGTTGCGATCGTCATACAATAAATTCCTCAATTCAAAGACAGATAAACGCAGATAATCTCAATATATTTTGCTAATTTGGCAACAATTCTATTTATTTAGATGTAACTAATCTACTTATGATACTATAGAAGCCCAAAAATCACTCTCATAAATCATGAATGTTCGTCGGTGGCTCTCGGTAATTGTCCTGCTGGCGATCGCAAGCTGCGACATCCAAAGCCCAAAAACCAGCCCAAAGCTTGCAGAAAGCCCTAGCTTGCGGGGCGGGACGCCATCGCCAATTGCAACATCTGTACCCGCCAAACCCAAGTCTGAGATTAAAGAAGCACAACTAATTGCTGTCGGCGACATCATGATGCACAGTACCCAAACAATCTCGGGCTACGACGCAAAAAAGCAAACATACAATTTTGACAGTTTCTTCGCACCAGTCAAAAGTATCCTGTCAAAAGGCGATTGGGTAACCGGAAATCTGGAAACACCTTTAGCAGGGGAAGATGCGGGCGGATATACGGGATATCCGCTATTTAACGCACCGGCTCAATTACTGGATGCTGCGAAAAAAGCTGGATTTAATATCTTGACAACTGCCAACAATCATGCTTTAGATCGGGGAGAAATAGGGGTAATCAGGACGATCGCGAATTTGGGCGATCGGCAAATTGCGTCAACAGGGACAGCAAAATCGAAAGCTACGGGCGATCGAACTTTAATCAGCACCAAAAACAACATATCACTAGCCATGCTAGCCTACAGCTACGGCACCAACGGCATCCCCATACCCAAAGGCAAAGATTATTTAGTGGCGCTAATTGACGAAAATAAAATAGTCAAAGACATCGCCCAAGCCCGAAAAAAAGGAGCAGACATTATCGCAATTTCCCTGCATTTTGGCGAAGAATATCAGCGACAGCCGAACACCCAACAAAAACAATTAGTTGAAAACCTCCTGAAAGCCGGTGCAGACATCATTCTCGGCAGCCATCCCCACGTCGTCCAACCCTACAAAATATTTAAAATTAAAGGAAAGAATGGCAAAATAAGAAAAGCTCTAGCAATTTATTCCATGGGAAACTTCATCTCCGGTCAGACCAAAGAGTATACAGACTTAGGCGTAATTTTGCAAGTAAATATCCGCAAAAACTTCCCCGAAAAAACCACAGAAATTAGCAGCATCAAAACAATTCCGACTTGGGTACACCGCTATACTCTGAATAATAAAACTAATTATCGCGTTTTGCCGTTAGAAACAACTGTCAGCCAGAAAAAAGATCCGCTGCTAACAACTTCGCAGTATCCTGTTTTAAAGGCATATTTACAAGAAATGAACAATCATCTTAACTCCTTAAATAGCAAAACTAATAACTAAAAGAGGTTCGTAGTGAGGACTTTAGTCCGCATTCAAGAAGGACTAAAGTCCTCACTACAAACCTAAAATTATGTTCGTAGTGAGGACTTTAGTCCGCAAAAAAGAAGGACTAAAGTCCTCACTACAAACCTAAAAATCCGTTCGTAGTGAGGACTTTAGTCCGCATTCAAGAAGGACTAAAGTCCTCACTACAAACCTAAAATTATGTTCGTAGTGAGGACTTTAGTCCGCAAAAAAGAAGGACTAAAGTCCTCACTACAAACCTAAAAATCCGTTCGTAGTGAGGACTTTAGTCCGCAAAAAAGAAGGACTAAAGTCCTCACTACAAACCTAAAAATCCGTTCGTAGTGAGGACTTTAGTCCGCAAAAAAGAAGGACTAAAGTCCTCACTACAAACCTAAAAATCCGTTCGTAGTGAGGACTTTAGTCCGCAAAAAAGAAGGACTAAAGTCCTCACTACAAACCTAAAAATCCGTTCGTAGTGAGGACTTTAGTCCGCAAAAAAGAAGGACTAAAGTCCTCACTACAAACCTTTTGTTATAAAATCATATTCGCGGCTGGTTTCACTTAAAATGCTGAATCAGCCAATAAATCGCCCCGGCTACATCAGCAACCCGCTCAACATTCGGAATAGGCTGCCGCTGCACCATCACCACCGGAATACCCAGTTCCCTAGCCGCGATAATTTTAGCATAGGTAGCGGCGCCACCACTATTTTTACTAACAATTGTATCAATCTGATATTCTAACAACAATTGCCGCTCGCTTTCCAATGAAAAAGGCCCCCTAGCTAATAACAATTTACCCTGAGGAATCGGAGTATTTGGTGCTGGAGGATCGATCGCCCGCATCAAAAACCAAATAGCATCCAAACCAGCAAAAGCAGCCAATTCCTGCCTCCCAATCGTCAGAAACACCCGCCCAGACTGCCCCGATAGAGCCTTTGCAGCCTCCGAGTGGGCCGCGACTTCAATCCAGCGATCGCCCTCCACGGCCTCCCAAGGTGGGCGCACCAGCATCAAATGAGGCACATTGCACTCAGCCGCAGCCACCGCAGCATTGGCTGAAATCTGCGCCGCAAACGGATGAGTCGCATCAATTAAAAAGTCGATCGGGCTGCGACGCAAAAACTCCGCCAGCCCAGCCGCCCCACCAAACCCCCCAACCCGCACCGTACCCGTTTTTGGGGTCAAAGGCTGTTGAGTGCGCCCTGCTAGCGAAGATATCACCTCCACATCAGCAAGTTGAGAAGCTCGGGCTGCCAGTTCAACAGCATCCCCCGTTCCGCCCAAAATTAATAAACGTTTTTTCATAAAATTACTTTTAACTTATCAGATCCAACCAACGCCCGCAATTTCGGTTAATAATGTCCTTAGTAAAGTTTTAACTGCCAACAAAAATGAGCCGCTCACTTTTCACGTTTTTTACAATATT
Organism: Microcoleus sp. bin38.metabat.b11b12b14.051; assembly: GCF_013299165.1. NCBI lineage: Bacteria > Bacillati > Cyanobacteriota > Cyanophyceae > Oscillatoriales > Microcoleaceae > Microcoleus > Microcoleus sp. bin38.metabat.b11b12b14.051. The sequence goes on along the minus strand of NZ_JAAFKD010000004.1, from coordinate 163,932 downwards.
AATCGTAACCGGGTTAGTTTGGTTGGGAAATATCGCGCCAGCCTCCGCACAAGCACAACCAACAGATATCACCGCTCCGCAGCAAGAATTAGGAGAACTCGTTCAAAAAGCTTTTGAAGCTACAAACGAAGGCAAATTTCCCGCCGCCGAAACTTTCTGGACAGAAATTATTGACAAATTTCCTTTACAAGCCGCCGCTTGGAGCAACCGAGGCAATTCGAGAGTCAGCCAAAACAAGCTACAACCAGCGATTGCTGACTACGAAAAGGCGATCGAACTAGCTCCCAACGCCCCCGATCCCTACCTCAACCGTGGCACCGCCCTAGAAGGTTTAGGACGCTGGGAAGATGCGATCGCCGACTACAACCACGTGCTAGAATTAGACCCCAAAGATCCAGCCGCTTACAACAACCGAGGTAACGCCGAAGCAGGTTTAGGACAATGGAAAACAGCAATTGCCGACTACAGCAAAGCCTTTGAAATAGCCCCCGAATATGCCTTTGCGCGCGCCAACCACGCCCTCGCACTTTATCAAAACGGGCAAACCAAAGAAGCAATTCGCAACATGAAAAACATTGTCCGCAGATACCCTCAATTTGCCGACATGAGAGCCGCCCTCAGCGCCTGTCTTTGGGAAGCCGGACAGCGCGGCGAAGCCGAGAGCAATTGGGTAGCTGCGATCGGTCTCGATTCCCGCTACAAAGACCTCGACTGGGTGGCAAAAACCCGTCGCTGGCCGCCAGTTGTAGTTGGGGCTTTAGATAAATTCTTGAGCTTGAAATAATCGCAAAAGGTAAAGTTCCAGAATCCCGATGATTGTACGGCATTTTGCAATCAGGAATTCTCCCCAAAAATGCCAATATCATCCGAAGAAGACGGCGGTTGAAACCGCGTCTACAAAAACAAAACCTGCCTCCGCAGGTTGAAGATCGGACGGTTTAAATTATGTTATTTTATTGAGTCTGCGGAGGCAGACATCGTTTGTGTAGACGCGGTTTCAACCGCCGTATTTCTTGAGTCTGCGGAGGCAGACATCGTTTGTGTAGACGTGGTTTCAACCGCCGTATTTCTTGAGTCTGCGGAGGCAGACATCGTTTGTGTAGACGCGGTTTCAACCGCCGTCTAACTCTCCAATTCGTGCAGCAGTCAACTCCTCAACATTCCTGAAAACCTCTGCTGCACCTGCTTTATTCAGCGCCGCAGCATAAGCCTCGCAGCGAGCAGAATCATCCAAAACGTGAGGCGGCAAAATTCCCACCCCCAGCCAAACCCGATTTGGTTGAACTTCCCGCGCCTTCACCGCCGTGTAAATATCCGCCACAGTATCTCCCGCATAAATCACAGGCAAATTCTTGGGTAAACCGTGCAACTTTTCCAACTGTTCAATTGTGGCAAAAAGTCCCGTCGGATCGGGCTTTCCCGGTGCATCTTCCATCGCGACTAATACCGGGGAATTTAAGCCGAGTTTCCCTTCCAAAACATAGGCGGCTTCATCCCGCATCGCGCCACTAAAAAATCCCCAAGCAACGCCACCAATTGTTAAATTTTCTAGGTAAGCTGGATTTAACAATAACGGTTCGTCACAAATGTAACCAGTCCAATTTTGCTCGTTATCCCCGCGATAGCGACTTTGGAAAAAAGCGACTAATTCGTCATAGTTGAAAGCGAGTTGATTTCTCGATCGCCCAATCCCCTCAAAATAACGGCAAACCAACTCTAAAGACGCTTCCCAGTCATTATTCCACACACCCTCAGACTTCAGAGAGTCGATATCCGCAGAATTCGGGCGAAAAGCACCAGCCGTGAAATGTTCCACCGCATCCGCCAGCGCCCGCCTGTAGGAACCGGACACATCCCGCACCACACCGTCAATGTCAAAAACTAAAATAACTCTGTTCACAACTTAACTATCCTTGTACCGGGACGATCGAGCAAATTTTATCGGTTTCGAGCTTCTGCGAGGCGCCAAACCCAGCCGCGCGACAAAACTTTTAATCGACGATCACTCATTATTGAACAGAATGTGCTACGCTTAGCGATTGTAGAAATTTTTAATAAGTTCGATCGGAACCCTGGAGGTTTGCTTGTCCAAGTTCATCTTAAAAGTTCTCTGGCTAGAAGAGAATGTTGCCCTCGCCGTTGACCAAGTTGTCGGTAAAGGAACTAGCCCGCTGACATCTTACTTTTTCTGGCCGCGCAAGGATGCGTGGGAAGAACTCAAAAACGAACTCGAAGCCAAACACTGGATTGCTGACAACGATCGCGTCGAAATCCTCAACCAAGCTACAGAAGTTATCAACTACTGGCAAGAAGAAGGCAGACGGCGCCCGATGACTGAAGCTCAGTCAAAGTTTCCCGAAGTTACTTTTACCGGCAGCAACTAAGCCCTGCTTTAAGTTGCTCCCAGATAAATCTCCTGCGATCGCTAACAGGAAAACGAGAGAGGGGGAGAAGGCGAGAGGATTTGCTTTTTCCACCTCGCCTTGAAAAACACAATTTAAATGCGCTACAGCCACTCGATAGCTTAAATATCATGTCCCAAAAACAGGTTTGATCGTTCGGACTTTAGTCCGCATCAATTTCTGCGGACTAAAGTCCGAACGATCAAACCACATTTATTCATGGTAATCGGGTGCTTTACAATCGGAAATTGTACAGTCAGCTATCATACAGATTTCCCTCAATTCTCAATATTCATCCATTAAATCCCGTACATTGGCAGTTGCCGAACCTTCTTCCCGGAATCTATGGGCGCCGAAAGCACGATCGACAAAACCGAATACCTACCGCTGGTAGTAAATCCCGACATTCTCCAGCAAGCCATCCTCTACAAAGTTAATACCCGCGTCACCGCACGCGGAGAATTAATTTTCCCCTGCGTACCGGGAATGGTCAGCCATTATATCAAAGCAATCGAAAAACTATTTCTCACCCTCGACAGACCCCTCCCAGAAGAACGCAGAGACGAACTCACCAAGCTGTTAGCCACCAAATTAGAACAAGGCTACCACGCCTCAACAGCATCGATTTTGATCCTGCAATACGAATCAGTGCAGCCGCCACAAACCGGTTTAGCCTGCAAAGTGCTTGTCAGCACATCAACAATTGGAGAACAGTACAAAAGCTGGGTAGACACTAGAGAACCTCCGCTGTTCGGCCCCCATCCCGATGCAAAAGTGATGGCAACGGCTGCTAAATTGGGAAATCCCGATCGAGTGCGGATATTGGACGTAGGAGCCGGTACCGGGCGCAACACCTTACCGCTGGCGAGATCGGGCTATTCTGTAGATGCGATCGAACTCACCCCAGCTTTTGCCGAACAATTAAAAACAGCAGTCACCGCCGAAAACCTTCCCGTAACAGTCACAGAAGGCGACGTACTCGACCCCTTAATGCGGATGAAACCCGCCCGCTACCAGCTTGCAATTGCAGCCGAAGTCATCTCGCATTTTCGAGACAGCGACCAAGTACGGCTGTTCCTCGCCAAAATGTGCGATTTCCTCTGTCCCGGGGGCATCTTGTTGTTCAGCACATTTTTAACGATCGGCGACTACCAGCCTGATGCCCTGGTGCGACAAGTCGCACAACTTTCCTGGTCTACCTTATTTACACCCCAAGAGCTCGCCGCTGCCATGGAAGGCTTACCCTTAGTCCAAATATCCGACGAATTGGTGTGGGAGTACGAACGCCATCACTTGCCAGAAGGAGCCTGGCCGCCGACGCCCTGGTTTCCCAGTTGGGCCACCGGTCGAGATGTCTTCCCCATGTCAAACGGACGCCCGCCCATGGAACTGCGCTGGATTTTGTGCCGCCGAAGCTAAGTGGGCAGTGGGCAGTTGGCAGTTGGTAGGGGCGGTGCCCCCGTGCCCGCCCTCAGTTGGTAGGGGCGGTGCCCCCGTGCCCGCCCTCAGTTGGTAGGGGCGGTGCAACGCCGTGCCCGCCCTCAGTTGACAGGAAAGCAGTTGTCAGTTAACACAAGGAAGAAGGGAATCATAGACCTACGGCCGTGGGTGCGCCGCTGTTGAGGAACTCTCAATTCGAGACATCGGCTCACAGTCACGCACCTGACAACATAATTCAAACAATAAACCGAACACTTCTTTTTAAGTAATTTATTTTATAAATAATCTCATTTTCAGACGAGCCCAGCAATCGGAACCTTTTACAAAAGCTAATAGTTGCATCAAGTCTTTTTATCTCAAAACCATAAAGCCGCCTCTGGGTCAAATGTTACGCCGCCGTAACACAAAAATTTACAAAAATATATATTAAAATGTAAACATAACAAAGTTCGATCGCCCCGCAGTGAGAAACCCAGTTGCTGATTAGATCCTACGTTGGCAAACCTGTGATTTCTAGCAAAAAAATCGGGTCGATATGAGCTGGCGTCTCTGTTAAATTCGATCGCCATCTTGAATCTGTGCAACTATACTTATTAATCAATCAAGCGAACCTATTCCTCCAGATAGACGCCATTTGAGAGGGAGAGGATTAAACCATAGATTAGCTCGCTAATTGGCGAAGCTCCTGAGAAAAAAATATGCTTTTAACACGTCCACTACAAGCGTTTCGAGCAATCTTCAGGCACAAACCTTCCACAAACAGATCGATCGACCAAAAAAGTAGTAAAAATTATTTAGAGGGGAATATTTATCCCGCTCCCAATCTAGAACTTGACTGGTATATCCAACTGGAAATGCTGATGAGTAACGCGAAATCGAACTGTACCAATGAAGAAATTACCGCTTGGCTGCGCGGATTGCTGACAATTGCTTGGGCAGACGGCAACTTCGACGAAAACGAGCAAAAAATGATTGCGAACCTAACTCAGGATGAGCTACATCCAGTATCTCTGGAGGCGGGTTTTGAACCAATTGCCGCCGAGGAACTAGCTGCTGTGTTAGGAAAAGGCACCGCCAACGGCGAGAATTTTTTGAGAACCGCAGTCATGGTAGCCTTAGCAGACGGTACGTACTCGCTGAGCGAAGACGAGGTACTTTACAAGTTTTGCACGGCTTTGGGTCATAAAGTCGAGGCGATCGAATCTCTGCGACACACCATCGAAGACAGCAGGTACGAGCCCCAAGGCCCCAGCACCGAAACAGCCGTAAGCTTGAATGCCGCATCACCCCTGATATCTGGGCGACCTCAACCTCACCAGAAAAACGTCCTGCAACCTGTCAAAGACTGGCTCGACGCGTGGGAAGTTCACGATCCGAGAGTTGCACGTTTTGTCTGTAAAATGATTCCGCCCCAGTGTCCGTTTGAGCGAGATGTCGTGTTATTCGGCCGCAAAATCGTCCACATTCCCCCGATGTGCAAGCTTAATCCGCTGTACGAACAATTGGTGGGGATGCGCTTTCGCGCTCTGTGCTATTTAGCAGATGATTGCCACGAAGATGTATCGTCATATTGTTAGTGGTCATTAGTCATTGGTCATTGGTCATTGGTCATTTGTCATTTGTCATTAGTCATTGGTTATGAGTCCTTGGTCATTGGTCATTTGTCATTGGTTATGAGTCCTTGGTCATTTTAGCCTCCGAGCGACTTGCCCGCCCGCTCTCCCCGAGGGAGCCGAAGGATGGTGATTGGTCATTATTGTCAAATCTTCGATTAATGATTGTCAGCTATTAACCAATGACTGCTAATTAGTCAAAGACGCAAAAAGTAGAAAAGTTCAGTTTGTTCGGGTGCATCTCTTTTTTACATTTGTAGTGCTGTGGCGAGTTCACTACAGCTCGCACTCTCAAAAAATGTCAAAAAAACTGCTTTTAGAAAAAATGAGAGATTCCCGTTTATTCAGTTTTTCTGCGGAAGTCCTGCTAATAGCAAACTTGCTGCGATAAATATATTTTTTTAGCGATTGTAACTCACGATTAAAGTTGCCTTTAGCCCGCTTCAGCATTCTATAGCAGTGGACAGTGGACAGCTTGCGCTGAGCGAAGTCGAAGAGTGGACAGTGGACAGTTGCAGACTAAGGAAATCAAACCGTTTCTGCTACAGGCTCTAGGCTCTATTCATGAGGTTATTTATGTCCTCACTGCTGTGGCGATTGTTATAAAAGAAAAGAGCAATATTTTACTTGGATCTGGTATCATAACTAAGGACTGTTGACTGTTGACTAATGACCAATGACAACTCATTGGCTCTGGTATCATAACTAACGACTGTTGACTAATGACCAATGACAAGTGACTAATGACAACTGACTATTGACAACTGACTATTGACTATTGACTAAATTATGCAATTTATCGATCGAGCGGATGTTCAAGTCGCAGCCGGCAAAGGTGGCGACGGGATGGTAGCTTTTCGCAGAGAAAAGTATATACCGGCGGGCGGGCCAAGCGGTGGCACCGGCGGGCGGGGCGGTTCTGTGTTTATGGTGGCGGTGGAAAGCCTACAAACGCTGCTAGATTTTCAGTACAACCGGATTTTTAAAGGTCAAGACGGGAAGAAGGGCGCGCCAAAAAATATGACTGGGGCTTCTGGGGACGATCGCACGATCGAAGTTCCCTGCGGTACAGTAGTTTACGATGCAGAAACTCAGGCAATCTTAGCAGATTTAGTCACGCCCGGACAGACTTTTTGTGTTGCTAAAGGTGGCAAAGGTGGTTTAGGAAATAAGTGTTTTTTGACTAACTCTAACCGCGCGCCCGATTATGCGCTGCCGGGAAAAGAAGGAGAACATAAGTTTTTGCGTTTGGAATTGAAGCTGTTAGCTGAAGTGGGAATTATTGGTTTACCTAATGCTGGGAAATCAACTTTAATTTCGGCTTTGTCAGCGGCTCGCCCCAAAATAGCAGATTATCCGTTTACAACTTTAATTCCGAATTTGGGCGTAGTCAAAAAACCGACCGGCGACGGTACTGTTTTTGCTGATATTCCGGGCTTAATTGCCGGGGCTCACGAAGGTGCGGGTTTGGGTTACGAGTTTTTGCGGCACATCGAACGAACTCGGTTGTTGCTGCATTTAGTCGATATTACTGATGAAGACCCGATCGCAGATTACATCACAATTCAGGAAGAATTGAAAGCTTACGGGCGAGGTTTGGCGGAGCGGCCGCAGATTTTGGCTTTTAATAAGGTAGATGCGATCGATCGAGAAGATGAAGAAATTGGAAATGCGATCGCCCGATTGAAAGAAATCAGCGGTGCTCACGTGTTGATGATTTCGGCGGTGAGTCGAGTTGGGTTGGATGAGTTGATGCAGCAAGTTTGGCTGAAACTCGATGAGATGAACGAGGTTGAAGCGGAGGCGCTCTCAGCAGTCGGAGTCTTGTAGCCCGGTTCTGATTTATGAGATTTTGCGGGAACCGGTAGGTGTTTTTTTTTGAGGGGTCAAGTTTTTCGGCTGTATTGGTTGCACGGCATGGGTTTGAGGTACTCAGCCGAAAAAAACGATTCCCCCAAACGCTGTAAGGCTTCCTGTCAAGGGTTTTGAGGGCTGTTTATTTTTTTGCCTCTTGACAAGCCGGTGGCTGAAATAATAGATTTGCGATCGATTCCCGTAACTGCACCTTGAAAACTAAATACCGTCAGCCTTTCAAACACAGGCGGCCGCAAACAACCTAAACCCCTATCAGGGATTGAAACCGGGCAAACAGCATAAAAGGGACGTACTAGATGCGCCGCAAACAACCTAAACCCCTATCAGGGATTGAAACCCTCAAACTATTAATTTGTGCCACTACTTCAATAGCCGCAAACAACCTAAACCCCTATCAGGGATTGAAACAAGAGAATAGCGCAACTCCTGCTCACCAAGGAAGCCGCAAACAACCTAAACCCCTATCAGGGATTGAAACGAAACCCGTGTTATTGGTTTCTGAGTAGATTGAGCCGCAAACAACCTAAACCCCTATCAGGGATTGAAACTCTGATAAAAAGGGTATAGCGGCAAGAGAAATAGTGCCGCAAACAACCTAAACCCCTATCAGGGATTGAAACTCCGACTGTTCCAACACTTCGCACGGCACGGCAAGCACGCCGCAAACAACCTAAACCCCTATCAGGGATTGAAACAAGATGCGCCGATCGCGCACCGCAGATTCTCCAAGCCGCAAACAACCTAAACCCCTATCAGGGATTGAAACTCAATTACTAGCACTCAACATAGGGCTTGTTATGCCGCAAACAACCTAAACCCCTATCAGGGATTGAAACGTATTTAACAGCCAACTATCGGCGGGGAAAGTTTGCCGCAAACAACCTAAACCCCTATCAGGGATTGAAACATGCGTAAGCGCGATGTTCCGCCAAAGTTGGCAAAGCCGCAAACAACCTAAACCCCTATCAGGGATTGAAACGGCGCAAATTCAACCACCTATTGCAATTTATGAAAAGCCGCAAACAACCTAAACCCCTATCAGGGATAGAAACAATCAACATTTTTAGTTGGCTTTCGGTAATGGTTGCCGCAAACAACCTAAACCCCTATCAGGGATTGAAACGCGAGAGCGATCGCTAGCAAAATTATCTACGTGGAAGCCGCAAACAACCTAAACCCCTATCAGGGATTGAAACAAGCCCAGCTTTTCCTGACGAATAATCTTGCGAGCTGCCGAGCCGCAAACAACCTAAACCCCTATCAGGGATTGAAACCCATTGCTTCGCGAACAGTTCGATCGTCCGGCAAGGCCGCAAACAACCTAAACCCCTATCAGGGATTGAAACTGCAAACATGGCTACGCAGTCCTCAACAGTTTAGAGCCGCAAACAACCTAAACCCCTATCAGGGATTGAAACTCAAATTTTGGATAAAACAAATGAATGAATTTGGCCGCAAACAACCTAAACCCCTATCAGGGATTGAAACTTTGGCGTGGCGGCTTTGGTGCGGGGCCACGATCCTGCCGCAAACAACCTAAACCCCTATCAGGGATTGAAACAGTTTAAAAATAGATTTTTCGTAAGTGGCGATCGCGCGCCGCAAACAACCTAAACCCCTATCAGGGATTGAAACATGCGTAAGCGCCCAGAGGGATACCAGTAGCCAAGCCGCAAACAACCTAAACCCCTATCAGGGATTGAAACGAAGATGAGCAACAATACCATGTAAACCAGGAAGACCGCCGCAAACAACCTAAACCCCTATCAGGGATTGAAACTGAAAGGAAGAGCTTATGAAATGGCTTTTAGATTTGAGCCGCAAACAACCTAAACCCATATCAGGGATTGAAACAGAAAGCCCGATCGCCCAATCTGGATAAGCCGCAAAAACCCGATCGCCCGATCGCCCATTCAAACATTCCGCACAAAAAATTAAGGACACAACATAGTCGTGTCCCTACCGTGTTGCAAAAACTGTTTAACGATTTGGTTTCTTCACATTGATAATTTTCGGCTTAACCGCAGGAGTGCGCGGATAAAACTTAAAATTATTCAGCGCAGCACTTGCCAATTTTGCTACGCCACCATACGGATCTCGCAAAGCTTTTTGCAAAAGCGGAATCACTTTTTCTGACTTGATTGTTGCTAGCGCTTCAACAGCAGCTTCCCGCACTTCGGGCTGAGAGTCTTGAGCTAATTTTCCCAGGGTTTCTATTGCTCGCTGGCCTTCCGCTCTCTGAGCATTAGCTGCTGCAAATTTACCTAACGCAGATGCTGCAAATTTTCGAGTTTCTGTGTCCTGACCTTGAACGGATCTCATCAACTGCGCTAGCGAATAGTTTGGTACTTGTCTGGTAACTTCTGGCTGTTGTTCTACTTCGGCTTGTTGAGGTAAATCAATTGATTCTGGTTCGGCAAAGTCTGTGTAATTTAAGTCTTGTTCAACTTCTGTTTGATTTAACTCGCTTGACTCTTCTTGCCAAATTGGTTGTGGTAAATCTTGTGCTAATTCTGTTTCGTCTAACTGAGCTAACTGTGGCTCGGGAACTTCTTGTTGGTGTACGTTACTCTCGTACTGCTGTTGCAATGACACGATGGTAGATTGCATCTGAGCTTCGTGAGCTTGCAACTGCTCTTGGGCTGCTTGCAACTGACTTTCGTATTGCTCTTGCAAAGCCTGCATGGTTAAGTGCATCTCAACTTCGCGGTTCTCGTATTGCTCGGCGGTTTGTCTCAAGCGAATTTCGTGTTCGTTTTGCAGATTTTGCAAATGTTGCTCCATCTGACCTTGATAATTGTGATGCAACTCGTCTGCAACTGTGGCTAAATGATTTTCGTGTTCTGCTTGCAAAGCTTGCAGGCTTTCTTGCTGTCTAGTATTGTGAGCAACCTCTAATTGCTGGCTGATTTGTCGGAGCTGGTTCTCGTGTGCGCCCGTAACTTCTTGGAGTTGAGTGTCGCGCTCGGCCCGAACTTGTTGGAGCTTGTTTTCGTATTGAGCTGCAACTTGTTGTAGCTGATTTTCGTGTTCGATTGTAGCTTGTCTGAGTGAATTTTGGTGTTCGGCTGTAGCTTGTCTGAGCCTGTCTTCCTGTCCTCCTTGCTGATATTCGCCGCTTTGTTGCTGGCGAGATATCTGAGCTAGTTCTATATCCTGAGCTATTCTGCGAGTTTGCTGCAAGTGTTCTTGCTTTTGCTTGTGCAACCGCTTTTCTACCAACCAGTAAGCAACTGCTATCCCTGCTAAAAAACCTACGATCGCTCCTATGATTTCCACAACTGAGCTCCTCCGGACAATATAGTGATGCTGGACTATTTTACAATTTAACCATACAGCCTCCTGTAACCGCCTAATAGCAGCAGCCAAGCGGTCACAGCCAGCCAGTGAAGTGCCACCGCAGGCCAGATAGAACCGCTTTGCAGGTATGCGATGGAGCACGCAACTCCCAAAACAGCAGCCAGCAGCAAAAATACTGGATTCATAAAGGTCGATCGACCCACTGGATAAAAAGTCAGGGCGTTGAGCGGGTGGTAAACTACAAACAACGCCAAACTCCCGCCTCCCCAAAACCACAGCATTAACTCTGAAGCATATTCCGACGGGCGCGGCAGGATTAACGCCCGGAAAAATATTTCTTCGCTTAGTCCCGGGCTGAACAAACAGCCCACCAGCACCGCCCAAATTGTACTCCTAGAGGTTACAGTGTCTAATTTCAGAAAATTTGACCAAAAACCGATGGGAAGCGCGATCGCCGTGTAAGCTAGGGCCAGGATAGCTGCAACTACCCAATCGTGGAAATCGGGAAGGGTTAAGAAAGCTTGGGTGACGCGACGTGCTAGTAAGTCCAGCAGGGCGATCGCACTAAAATTTAACATAATCTAATTTATGATTAAAATTTTTAAACTGATGTTAGCGGAAGGAAGAATGAAGAAGGAAGAATGAAGAATGAAGAAACAATAAAAGCAACGGTTTCAACGGAATCGGCGGTTGAAACCTGTTGACCTCAAATTCGGATGTGGCGAAGCGCCCGTCATACGAATTCGAGGTCAAACTACACAAACGAAGTCTGCCTTCGCAGACAAAGAGAGTAAATGGGATGAAAAGTACGAAATGTATAGAACCCATTTGAGATATATTCTGCGTAAATCTCAGAAACCGGGTTGATCTCGGTATTTCTCGTGACCAACCCAAAAACTCGTAGAAACCCGGTTTCTTGCCCCGGGCGTAAATCTCAGAAACCGGGTTAATCTCGGTATTTCTCGTCACCCAACCCAAAAACTCAAAGATGTCAAATGGGTTCTATATTACCAATTACCAATTACCAATGATTAGCAAGTTGAGTTAAGTTAGCAAACAACTGAGCAACTTTGGTCAAATCTTTATCTCCCGGCCCTATTTCAACACCGCTAGAAAGGTCAACACCGCTGAAGTTTTTGCCCTGGGCGCGATCGATCGCACTTAAAACATTCTCCGGCGTCAAACCGCCCGCCAGCAGCCAAGGACACGGCGGTTCAAACTCTGCTAACATCATCCAGTCGATCGTCAAGCCAGTACCGCCGAGTTGTTCTCGATGGTACGCATCCAACAGCAAAGTATCGACATGAAGGCCGTAAATAGCAGCGCTGGCTAAAGTTTCAGAGTTCTTAACTCTCAAAGCTTTGATAATTTCAATTCCCGGCAAAAACTCGCGCAGCCGATCGCAATATTCCGCTGTTTCATCCCCGTGCAACTGCACCCCGCTTAAATTAGATTCGGTCGTTACTTGACAGATATTTTCTATTGTGGTATTAGCAAATACGCCGATGCGATCGACATTTTGTGGCAACTGTTCGGCGATCGGGCGAATGGTTTGCGGGCTGACATAGCGCGGGGAAGCCGGCACGCAGATAAACCCCAAAGCCTGAGCTCCCAAAGCTGCGATCGCCATTCCCTGGTCTAATTTCGTAATTCCGCAAATTTTAACCCGCACTCTGGCTCCTCCGTTTCGGTGTTTGTATCAAAATATCAACCAATTGTTAACTATTAAAACAAATCTTAGTTTAATGCGAAATGCTTTTTATAATTTTGTAACTCAATTAATCTGTGAAATTAGGATCATAAAAACATGATTAACTCATCTTTGCTGTTAGCCGTACAAGCTGGCGCACCGTCAACGCCTGAGTGGTCGCCAATGGTAGGACTGACCATGATTATATGCAACTTGCTGGCGATCGCGATCGGCTACTACGGCATCAACAAGCAACACCGAGGCAAAGGCCCAGCTTTACCCGTTGCAGTCCCAGGAATGTTCAAAGGCTTCGGCGTCCCAGAACTGCTGGCCACAGGCAGCTTGGGGCACTTGCTGGGGGCTGGAGTCATCTTGGGCTTGGGTAACGCCGGAGTTCTGTAAAAATCAGAGTTCGGGGAAAGGCAAGAGTTATAAAAGATATAATAGAAACTCTTTCTTGCTCTCCTTTCCCAGGAAACTTTCATGCAGACAGGTTGGCGAATCGGCTCTTTATTTGGCATCCCGCTACTGATAGATTATTCGTGGTTTATAATTTTAGCCCTGGCAACCCGCGAATACGCCAGCAGTTATCGCTCGTGGGGGCCGACGCTCTCTTGGAGTGCGGGATTTGCCATAGCTTTGCTACTGTTTGCTTCAGTGCTCTTGCACGAACTCGGTCACAGCTTGGCTGCGATATCCCAAGGAATTAAAGTTAATTCTATTACTCTATTCTTATTTGGTGGAGTTGCATCGATCGACTCAGAATCAAAAACTCCAGGTCAAGCTTTTCAAGTAGCCATTGCCGGCCCTCTCGTCAGCTTCTCGCTGTTTGTAATCCTCGGTTTGGGTTCTCAAGTCTTACCCCAAGCAAGTTTGCTAGCAATAATCGCCGAAAGGGTAGCCCTAATCAATCTCGTTTTGGGATTGTTTAACTTAATTCCCGGCCTGCCTTTGGACGGAGGACAAGTTTTAAAAGCAGCAATTTGGAAAATCACCGGCTCGCGATTTGCTGGGGTGCGGTGGGCGGCAAAAACAGGACAAGTTTTGGGTTGGTTGGCCGTTGCTTTCGGTTTGAGTATATGTTTGTTGGCGCGCCTGTACGGTGGCTTGTGGATTGCGCTGATCGGCTTGTTTGCAATTCGGAATGCTAGCGCCTATAGCCGCTTTACTTCCTTGCAAGAAGCACTGCTCAAAACCAAAGCAGCCGATGCGATGAGCCGCGAGTTTCGAGTTGTCGATGCAGATTTAAGTCTGCGAGAATTTGCCGATCGCTACTTGTTAGAAGTCAACCCATTTCCATTTTACATTGCTTCGTCTAACGGGCGGGATTTGGGTCTAGTGTCGATCGACGATATCCGCTGTACGGAGCGCAGTCAGTGGCAAATTCAGACGCTGCACAACATTTTGCAACCCCTAGCCAAAACTCCGACAGTCTCAGAAAAAGCGTCCCTCGCAGAAGTAATTAACACCATGGAAGCCCGCCAACTCCCGCGAATCATCGTCATCTCGTCCATTGGTGCCGTCGTAGGGACGATCGATCGAGGCGACGCGATTAAAGTGCTGGCAAAATACCTCAAACCCAAGATTTCGGAAGCTGACATCAAGCGCAGCAAAGAAGAAAACAGCTATCCGCAGGGATTGCACTTAAGTGCGATCGCCAAAACAGCACAGGAAGATTAAAAATATCGCTTTGCAATCGGGATTAGTCAGAAGCTAAGATTTAGCAGGTGGGAGCATCTCTAGGCAGTCTACAAACCGTTTTTATTTTTATTCGAGTGCTGTACCCGCTCGCTTTCGATTATACCAGACTCGCGATCGGGCACAGCACGACAAAAGCCAGCCCACAGATATAAAGGAAGATTCAAACAAGAATTATGCCCAATTTTTTGAAGAATTACTATCATAAATTGGGGCCCAAACGTTGGAGTTGGAAAAACTTAACTTATTCTTTCCCCTTCGCTGACTTGCAACCTCTGGCTATTACCTGGCTGGTAGTGACGGGAACTCTCTTGGGATTGCGACATTTAGGCTGGTTGCAGCCATTGGAATTAAAGGCTTTTGACGTGATGGTGCAGTTGCGCCCCGATCCGGGTGTTGACCCGAGGTTGCTGGTAGTCACAATTACAGACAAAGACATTCACGCTTATAAGAGATGGCCGCTTTCCGATCGCGTTTTAGCTCGCGCGATCGCCTCCATAGCCAGTCTGGAACCCGTCGCTATTGGTCTGGATATCATTCGCGATATCCCCTACGAACCGGGAAATGCAGAATTAGCCGCTCAATTGAAAAACCCCAAAGTTATCCCGATTACGTTCATCGGTGACTCTGACGACGATCGAGCCGAGCCACCTCCCAACATACCACCAACCAGGATAGGATTTAACGATTTAGTCCACGATCCAGACGGCACAGTGCGCCGACAAATGATGTTTATGTCCGATGGAACATCAAGTCATACTTCCTTTGCCATGCGCCTAGCTTTTAAATATTTTCAGACTCAAAATATCAACGCAAAATTTACAGACAATCAAGAAATTTATATCGGAAAAACTCTGTTTCCAGTTTTGCAATCCAACTCTGGAGGTTATCAGAAAATTGACGATCGAAGCTACCAGATATTGCTCAATTACCGCTCTCCTACAGTCGCAAAAGCCGTGACCCTAACTCAAGTTTTGGAGGGCAAACTAGACCCCACATTAGTTAAGGGTAAAATAGTCATAATCGGGGTTACAGCCAGAACAGTCAAAGATATTTTTTCTACTCCTTACAGCGCTACTCCCCGCGATCGCCGTCTCATGGAAGGGGTATTCATTCACGCAACGGCAACTAGCCAGATTCTCAGCGCAGTTTTAGACGGCACAAAGCTATTTTGGTTTTGGGATGAATGGCAAGAAATCCTGTGGATAGCTGTTTGGGGAGCAGCGAGCGGCTGTTTGGCTTGGCGCTTAGAAAATACGCTCAGTTTCGCGGCCAGCGCGATCGCCCTAGGCGGCATATTGTGGGGATTCACATTTTTTCTGTTCGCTCAACAAGGGTGGATACCAATAATAGCGCCGACTCTGGAATTTGTAACCGTCCCAGCAGCGATCGTCACCTACAAGTACCACCAGTCAAAGCAGCAGCAAGAAACTGTCATGAAACTGTTAGGACAGCAAACTTCACCCGCGATCGCTAATGCTTTGTGGAAAGAGCGCGTTCATCTCCTAGAGTCGGGGCTATTGCCGGGCCAAAGACTGACTGCTACAATGCTCATGACAGACTTGCAGGGTTTTAGCACGATTTGCGAACAACTGCCGCCAGAAATAGTAATGCCTTGGTTAAACGAATACTTATCAGCAATGGCCCAGGAAGTACAAAAATATCAAGGCGTGATTAATAAATTTACCGGAGATGGAATGCTGGCAGTATTTGGCGTACCAATTCCCCACACAACTGCCGAAGAAATAGCCGAAGATGCTCGCCTTGCCGTATCTTGCGCTCTCGCTATAAGTTCGGGCTTGGGAGCCATGAATCGAAATTGGCTCGCTCGCGGTTTACCGCAGGCAAAAATGCGGGTCGGAATTTTTACCGGGCCGATAATGGTGGGCAGTTTGGGGGGAAAAACTCGTTTAGAATATGGAGTGATTGGCGATAGTGTCAATATCGCTGCTCGCCTCGAAAGCTGTGAAAAAGATCGGCAAGAGGATACCTGCCGGATATTGATTGCCGAAGAAACTTTAGTACACCTTCAAGGAAAATTTGAGGTAGAATCTTGGGGAGCTTTACCCTTAAAAGGCAGGCAGGAAAAAGTTAATGTGTACCGCGTCTTGGGAGGAGAAATATCGCCACCGTAAAACTACATAACAGAAGTTTAAAAAATCAGGAAACTCCGAGGGTAAAAATGACTAATTTTAGGCTAAAAACGATCGCCTTTTGTGCCATATTGTCGATAGGAGGATTCAACGCTTGCCAATTTGCAGCTCTGGGACAGGATCTGCCACCGGGCTGGGGGCGCACCGGCAAGCCATCCAGTCAACCAGGAGGGCCGCGCTTCGCTCCGACTGCTGAAGATATCGATCGACCCCCCCAAGTCCCCAATCCAGACCCCAGACCAATCCGCGGCGCCTGTCTGACCAAGGATCAGCTAAGTTTCAGAGCATTAGTCCGTAACAATAAAACCGAACGCACTGTTTCCGACTATCCAACATTGTTTTTCTACTTGCCTCAAACAGAGGCCGAATCAGCCGAATTTACCCTACTAGATCCCAGCGGCAAGCAGATTTATCAACAGACTCTCGCGGTGAAGAATTTATCAGGAGTGATCGCGGTTAGTATCCCTGCTAACAGCAATGTCCCTGCCTTGGAAGCAGGCAAAAGCTACACTTGGAATTTTACACTGATTTGCAACCCAACAGACAGAGCGGGAGACCTACTTGCGATCGGTAAAGTGGAGCGAGTTAATCTCAGTGCAGATATCCGCAGTCAATTAGAGCAGGCAGATGCGCGCGAGAAAATCTTTATTTATGCTAAAAATGGGATTTGGCTAGATGCCCTGAGCAATCTAGCTGCCGCTCGCCGCACTTTCCCGACAAATGAAGCGATCCAGGCAGATTGGGAAAGCTTGCTCGGTTCAGTGAAATTGAGCGAAATTGCCAAAGAGCCGATCGTCCAAATTCAGCCGCAACCATAAACTCTACTGCATTTTAATCAAATTCCCATCTAACTTTTTACGTGTTGCCAAGAGCACCCACCCACAATAATCATACCAAAAATCTCTTGTGGAGCGGCCCTCTTGGCTGTTCCCAAAAAGCAGCATACTTAGGATCACAAATTAAATAACTTACAATTTTAATTGTTATTGTGGGGTGTCTCGCCCGCCCTTGTGAGAGGGCGGGCGAGACACCCCACAAACTTGTGCAAGTTATTAAATTTTCATTCCTTATTGATTTGCCCCTAAGAATGATTTTAGAAATTCTCTTGTGGAACGGCCATCTTGGCTGTTCCGAAAAATTCAATGTAAAACAGCTTAATTACTGGTAAATTCCCAAATCTCCTTCCACTCCTCATCCGAAAGCGGCCGCACCTCCAAATCAATATCAAAACACCGACAAGCCGCCGCACTCAAAGCATCAATTACCGTCGGAATCAAATCATCTCCCTTTTCAGATAGAGGTAATTGGACAGGAATTAATTGCTCACCAAAAACATGAGAAAACAAACCAACATCCGATCGCAAACGCATCGAACCGTGCTGCAAAATAGCATCACCCCGCCGCAATTGCGCGCTACCAATCAACTTGCAGCCATCAACAGTCACTAAATCCGCACCCGTCGCCGTACCAAAACAATTCGGATTGTGAATGTAACTCCGTTTAGCTTCGCCATAGTGCAAATCCACACCCATCGCCCGCCAACCTTCGATCAAAAACTCACAAATAGTGTGATAAGCTTTCAAGCGGCTGCTGTCAAATCCCGACGCCACCACTGCATAAGTTAAATCTCCTTGGTGGAGCACCGCGCGCCCGCCACTGGGGCGTCTCACCAACTCCAAAGGCTTTCCCTCCCAAGACAACTGCTGCCAAAACTCCGGCCAGCGCTGCTGGTGGTAGCCCAAGGAAATCGCCGCCGGTGCCCAGGTGTAAAATCGCAGAGTTGGCGGATTTTTCCCCGCTAGATGCTTTTCTAGCAGCCATTTGTCGATCGCCATCTGCACATTACCAGACGCCGACAGCAGCGGAATTAAACGCCATACAGAATTAGCCATTAGTCCTCATTCCTGAGTTTGCAGTCAATAATTGACAGAATGTTTTAAAATTAGTAACAGTTTTTGTGCCTGTCTTTTAATTTGGCGCAAGTTGAACGCCCGCCCGTGCTTTATCAAAGGAATGGGTCTAAAACCCCGTCTTTCTAGGACGGCTTTAATTTCTTAAAAGTTTCTCAAAAACTCGGAAATCACGCACGGATTAATATAGTATCATATAATAGTCAAGGTTAAACTCCTTTGCCATCGTGAAACATTAGACACACTTTTAGGCATAAACTGGGGGACAAAGAGCGACGAAAACTCTTAAAACAGTCAGGAACTTAAAAAATAGTTCCAAAACCAGTAAACAAAAATAAATAATTAATTTCTTTTTTATTAAGTAGGGTAGGGCATACCCAAACTCTAGGTCAATATCCTAGTACGCTTTTGGAGATAGACCCACTGGGGTGGCTGCGAATCAAGCTCGTTAATTGGTAGGTTTCTACGGTTAAAAAGTTTGAATATTGTCGAAAGAACGTAACATTTTAAGGTCAGTCGCTGAATTAAGAATCCTCACGCCTCGATAGCTGAGGAGTGTCAAAAATAATCAGGAAAAATCATCGTACAACCATGAGCAACAGTGTAATTGTCATTAACGACGAAAAATTTGAAACAGAAGTCATGAAAGCAGAGCAACCAGTGCTTGCCTATTTTTGGGCATCTTGGTGCGGGCCTTGCAAACTGATCGCGCCCTCGATCGACTGGGTAGCAGCCAACTACAGCGACCTCAAAGTGGTTAAAATGGAAATTGACCCCAATCCTACTACTGTCAAGCAGTATAAAGTAGAAGGAGTCCCCGCTCTCAGACTGTTTAAAAATGGCGAAGTAGTCCTTTCCCACGAAGGAGCCATTAACAAAGAAAAATTGATCGGTTTGCTAGAAAGTCACTTATAAAGTTTGCAAAGGATTCGGGAGTTTCTAACTCCCAACTCACAACTATATAAATCCCATATTTCCCCAACATCTCTCTCTTACTCTGCGCCCTCTGCGCTCTCTGTGGTTAAAAAAAATCTCTAAAAAACCTATCAAAAATAATCAGTTCTAATCAATTTAAAATGATTGATTAATATCCTCAAAAGCCACAAAAAATATGAAATTTGCCAACCGTTTAGAACCCCTGCAATTTAACGTATTTGCCGATATGGATCGGGCGAAAAGTTTAGCAAGAGCCGCCGGACAGAATGTGATCGATTTGTCTCTAGGTTCTTCCGATTTGCCCGCTGCCGCTCACATTACAGATGCGATCGCCCGATCGCTATCCGACTCCAGCACCCACGGCTATTTGCTGTTTAACGGCACCCGCTCTTTCCGGGAAGCAGCAGCTTCCTGGTACGAGAAAAAATTCGGGATTGCAGTCAATCCAGCCACAGAAGTCCTACCGTTAATTGGTTCCCAAGAAGGCACGGCCCATATGCCTTTAGCAGTGCTAAACCCCGGAGATTTTGCCTTGCTGCTCGATCCGGGCTATCCTTCCCACGCGGGCGGTGTCTATTTGGCTGGCGGTCAAATTTACCCGATGCCACTATTAGCAGAAAATCTGTTTTTGCCAGTATTTGAAGATATTCCGATGCCTATCTTGGCTCAGTCGAAGATGATGGTTTTGAGCTATCCTCACAATCCTACAACTGCGATCGCCCCGCTGGCATTTTTTGAGAAAGCAGTGACTTTTTGTCGCCAACACGATCTCGTTTTAGTGCACGATTTCCCCTATGTGGATTTGGTGTTTGACGATGCCGTAGGGGCGGTGCCCCCTGGCCCGTCCTCCTCCTCCGATATCGAGGAAAACCGCAAATTGATGGCGCCGTCGATTTTTCAGGCGGATCGAGATAAGAGTGTGGCGATCGAGTTTTTCACCCTATCCAAATCCTACAGCATGGGAGGTTTTCGAGTCGGATATGCGATCGGCAATCCCGAACTAATTGCAGCCCTGCGACAAGTCAAAGCAGCAGTAGACTTCAACCAATATCTAGGGATTTTGAACGGAGGGATCTCGGCATTAACCGGCCCCCAAGATACCGTCACCAGCAGTGTACAAACCTTCAGAAAACGACGAGATGCCTTTGTAAATGCGCTTAGCGCGATCGGCTGGGAAGTACCCGTACCCCCCGCCACCATGTACGTCTGGGCGAAACTACCAGCACCTTGGGCCTCGGATTCCGTGAAATTTTGCACTCAGCTAGTACAGAGTACAGGAGTCGCAGCTTCCCCCGGCGCCGGTTTCGGGAAATCAGGAGAAGGCTACGTGCGATTTGCCTTAGTTGAGCCGCCAGAAATTTTGGCAGCCGCAGTTAGCAAAATTGCTGAGTTTGTCAATTAGACTTGGATTGGGGCCGATTAAATCCCAAGCCGAAACGGCTTCTCAAAAATCTTGCTACTTTTGAGAATTAGTCTCGGCTCAGACTGCTAGGACTGACGCACGGGGACTCAGAAACTCGGTTTTCCGAGAACATAATTCGTTATTCGTTACAGCCACCCAATCCCTAAAAACCAGGTTTCCTGGAATTCGAGCACCTAAGTGTTATATGGTTATCTCTACCTAAAGGAATAGATATTTGCACGGAATATCTGTCACAATTTATGTTGAGAATTGTTAACGCGAGGCATCTGGGGAACTACCAGGGGCGCTCACCCACTCTAAAAATCCTTGAAATGAATTCTGCCGGGGCAGCGATTGTTCTGTAGCGGCGATCGCGCATCCCAAAAATACCACACTTCCCAAAATCGCCAGCAGCGGGAAATGCTTGCCCAGCCCAAAGTCGCGCTGGAGGCGAGCTAAGGGCCTGCTCTCGCGCCTGAGCATCTTTCCCACCGTCAGTTGTTTGAGAGTAAAAGGATCGCGGACAAAATGACCGCTCCAGCTAATTACCATATGAGAATGGCAGTGGGGACAGGTGAATAGTCCGCTGACCATTCCGACTGGGCCCACGATGCTGGAACGGTTGCAAATCGGGCAAGTGACAGAATGAGTGTTATAGGTGGGAGCGTTCATAAAAAGAAATACGGTAAGTGGGAAACTCCGCGACTTTAGTCCCGAGAGGGAAACGACCCGGGGGACTTTAGTCCCCGTGAACCCCCTTGCGGGGTTGGAGGGGTATGGTTGCCCCTCCAATGGAGATCTTGTGGTCTCCTTTCTCCCTTGCGGGGTAATGTTGGCCTCGACCTGGTTATAAAGGCTTGTTAGACCTGCAACACTGTTTCAGTGACTTTAAAACTGTTTAATTGCAGATGACAGAGCGAAAAACTGGCGTCGCATTCAAGGAGTGTCGTGACCTAAATAACGGCTCCTCGCGATCGAGGGGTCTGGTCAGTACAGCTTGCTCGATTTCTCTTACAAGCTCAGTCCCTAAAGGGCTGAGTTACTGACAACTGCTTTTCTTGAGTAAAAAACCAACAACCAATAGTGAGCCTGCGTTAACGCCTAGGGCATATGCTTGAAGAAGCACTTTATCCTTAATTCTTAGTTTACCGCTCTAATCGGGTCGATCGGATCTCACTGTTTGGGAAAACCTTGAAATTGCCAATCCCCCAACGAGTGCAAGTCTGGAGTACAGGTGAGATTGTATTGCAGCGGAGTAACGGTTATCTTGTTGTCGGCAATAGCCTGTACATCTGTAGGAATATCATGCGACACTGACGGATCGGGCATTTCTTCTACATCTTCTAACAATTCCCCAGCTAGCCAATAATAAGTTTTGCCGCGCGGATCGGTGCGCTTTTGAAATATGTCGAAATAGCGGCGAATGCCTTGACGGGCGATCGCCACTCCGGTAATTTCAGCTTGTGAGACTGCTGGTATGTTGACATTCAACAACATCGGCTTGGGCGTTGGCTGTTTTTCCAACTGCGACAGCAAGCTCACAGCGAAATCCACCGCCGGCCCAAATTCCTGCGAAGTATAGCTAGCGAGGCTGAAAGCAATGCTGGGAATGCCTTCCATGAGACCTTCCATTGCAGCCGAAACCGTCCCCGAACAGATGATATCCGTGCCCAAATTCGGCCCGTGGTTGACACCAGCAAGTACAAAATCCGGCGGTTTGTCAACTAAAGCCCACAAAGCTAATTTTACGCAGTCGGCGGGAGTCCCCGAACAAGCCCAAGCTTTGACTGCGGGGTCAAAAATAGATTCGACAATTTCCGCACGGATGGGTTGGTGCAGGGTGAGGCCGTGTCCGGTAGCGGAGCGCTCTCTGTCGGGACAAACTACGCTCACCTCGTGGCCAGCAGCGGCGAGAGCGTTGGCGAGGCTGCGGATGCCTTGGGCAAAGATGCCGTCGTCGTTGCTAATTAAAAGTTTCATTAAAATTTTTAGAGGCCTGATAACAATCTTAAACTAGATTCCGATCGGGCGATCGCAAAATATTTAAGTCCCGTTAACTCCTGTATAACAAGTTTTTTAAGTTGATTGTCATTCTGTAAGGGCGATCGACTTACTGCTGGGTTTGTTAAGAGATATTGCAGGTTCACACAACAATCGACTAACAATGACATACTGCTGATTATTATAAGTCAGTTCAATTTTTGATAGCCATTTTGTATAATAACAAAAATAAGAAAACATGAAATATTTTCCTAACCTTTTATTGCCTCCCACAAACCCATTCGAGCTCAATTCGGAATTCACGGCAATTAATCGATTAACATCTCATACCTTATTAAAATCAAGCACTGCCGACACTTTCAACAGCATTACCCCCCCCCCGTTTTACAAGCATCTATCGTCAATATATTTAGCCCAGAAAACAAGGAAGTTAGCAATAGTTTTGCACAACTTTTAAGATCGCAATTCTTAAGCCCAGCCACAAATACATTACCCTCAGAAGCAGCAAGCAGCGACATCTTAACAGGCGAAAAATTAGCAATACCAGCGAGTCGCGCCAGCAGCCAACTTCCCAACGATGCGACACCGCCTGTTATTGGAGCCAACTTAACCAACGATACAGGAATATCTAATGGCGATCGTATCAGATCAGATCCGGCGATCGGCGGTACGATCGCCTTTGACAACAGCAGCATAACCAGCTTCCGCGCCGGATTCGACGACACCCCCGCCAGCGAATTCACCGACATCACCTCCCTCATCAATAGCTGCAACTGTTTCACTCTCGGCCGCACCCAACTCGAAACCATCCGCCGCAACCCTCTGACAGATGGCAATCATACCCTGCGCCTCATCGCCACCGACGACAACGGCAACACATCCGACACCTTCAGCCTCGACTTCACCCTCGACACCGCCGCACCCCAAACCACCCTGCTGACCCCAATTCCCGGAGGCAACCACAGCAGTACAGTCCGACTTATCGGTACCACAACCGACATCACGACAAATCTGTCCAATCTGCAATCCTCAGTTGATGGCAGTAGCCCCAACACCATCACCCCAGAAACCAGTGGCAAGTTTGACTCCCCACCTCCGAGTTCGCCGCTAACCACCGGCAGCCACACCGCCGTCATCCAAGCAACAGATATCGCCGGCAACCAAACATCTCAAAACATCAACTTCCAAGTCACCAACAACTTCACCATCGTCCCCCCAGAAACCACAGGTTGGGCAGCAACATCAACAAACACCGTACTTTTGGCCGAACGCAACAGCAAACTCGTCCAAGCCGTAGTGCCCGTGCAATTAGGACAAACCAAAGGCAGTCGCACCCTGCGGTTCCAGCTCAAAGCCGACTTCGACAAAACAGACACAACATCAGCAATAGAAGACTTATTTCAGATTTACCTAGTTTCCCCAAACAACCCCAACCAAACCCTACTCGACGGAGGAAGCCCCGGAACACCGCTATTTTCCCTAGCCGGCAGCAAAGCCGAATTCATACCCGGACGAGTGCGCTACAGCGGCGACACCGTAGAAATCGATTTAACCAGTTTGACAAACAGCAGCAGCGGTAATCTGCTGTTCAGATTAACCGACAGCGACACCGACACCGGCAGCACCGTAGAAATCAAAAACCTCACCAACACCATCGATGAAGAAGGTACCGCCAGCCCGATTTTTGTAGCAGCGCCAAACAAAACCAGCAGCAGCGGCAGTCTCAATACCAGCAACCTGACAGCAGCCCCCGATTTAAAAGTAAACTTCTCTCAAGTACAGTTAGACCCAGCCACCGGCAACTACAAAGCATCAGTACAGGTACAAAACACAGGCAGCCCCGTCTCGCGCAACATAGCAGTAATTTTCCCCGACTTACCAACATCCGTAACCCTGCAAAACCCCGACGGCACCGACAGCAACGGCAAACCCTACATCAACTTGCGCGGTGCAATTCCCGCAGGAGGATTGGATGCCGGAGCGATTTCCGACTCCGTAGAAATAACCATCAACAATCCCAACTTTGAGAAATTTTCCCTCATTGCTACCGCCCTTGCCGGCGGGGCAAATCAAGCCCCAAACTTAGCTACAATTCAAACCATCGAGGTCAAAGTCGGAGAAACCTTCAAACTGCCCCTCAGCGCAACCGACCCCGACAGCGACCCCATCAGCTTTACCATCAAATCCTCTACTCCGCTACCCACGGGCAAAATTTCCGGCAACGGCACCCTAGAAATTGCCCCCACCCCCGAAGAAATAGGAACCTACAACTTCACAGTAGTAGCCAGCGACGGAGAATTAGAAACCACAAAACCAGTCACAGTCAACGTCACCCCATCAACAGTCGGCCGCACCCGCATTTCAGGAGTCATCAAAAACACCAATACTGAACCCCTAGCAGGAGTTTTAGTAGGACTCGGCGACATCCGCGTAGTAACAGCAGCCGACGGTTCATTTGAAATTAAGCGATTAGAATTTCCCTACTTAGCAGCGTTAGGAATTCCCGAAATAGTACCGCCAAACACCCTGCAAATTTTCGGCGACGGCATCACAGGAGAAGACAACTATCCCTACATAGCCGAAAAACTGCCGCTGTTATTGGGACACGAAGCATACACCAACGTCAACAATGTTATCACCCGTCCGATATACCTGCCGCCGATCGACACCGCCAACAGCAAAACCATCAACCCAACAGCCGACACCACAGTCACCACAGCAGCCATACCCAAAGCATCAGTATTCGTCAAAGCAGGTACCCTCAAAGACAGCGACGGCAACCCCTACACCGAAAACCTCAGCATCACCCAAGTCCCCACAGAACTAACCCCCGCCGCCCTACCGCCCAACCTGCACACCGACTTAGTAGTCACCATCCAGCCAGGAGACATGGTATTTACCACCCCAGCACCCCTCTCCTTGCCCAACCGCGCCGGATACGCACCAGGCACCACAATGGACTTGTGGTCAATTAACCCCACCACAGGCTTCTTCGACAACGTAGGAGTCGGCAAAGTCAGCACCGACAGCACCACCATCGAAACCATATCAGGAGGCATCCGCAACAGTAGTTGGCACTTCTTCGCCCCACCCGCACCAGCACCCAAAGACCCCAGTCAAGACCCCCGCAACCCCAAAGACAAATGCAACGAATGCAAAGCAAAAGGAGGCTTAACTTCTGAAGTAGAAATGCACTCCGGGGCAGTAATAGAAACTCACAACCTCATACCCTACCAATCAATGGGAGAAAGCCGCAGCCTAACCCTAACCTACGACTCACTCAGGGCAGACCCCAGACCAATAGTCCACTTCGGCTACAACAACGCCCCCGCCGATACAGCCCAAAAATTAGTTGCCAAACTCACCGTAGATGCAGGCAAATTCAAATATCAAATACCCGGATATTCCGGCACTCAATACAGTTTGACAGGAGGCGAACACTTCTGGTCAATGCCTCAAGCAGGAGGTACAATTGACGCAGCATTGCAAGTCGATATGAGTGCCTTACCTTCCGGTCAGTACGACTATACAATTAACAGCGGCATCCGCCGATTTACAGGCAGTATATTTGCAGGTTCATCAACCGATACCAAAGACAAATTCATTTCAGTCAACACAATCAACAGTCCCTTCGGCAGCGGTTGGGGGATTGCTGGATGGCAAGAATTAGTAGAAAATTCCGACTCTTCATTATTATTGATTGACGGTGACGGCAGCGAATTGGTATTCGACAAATCCACAGTAGCAGGGGGAGGGTACGTATCTCCTCCAGGAGATTTCTCCAAATTCGAGAAACTAGCAGACGGCACATTTCGTCGCACGTTAACTGACAAGACTGTTTACAGTTTCAATACCAGCAAACGCCTGATTTCAGTCAAAGAAACCAACGGCAACGAAACCAAATATAATTACAATTCATCAAATGAATTGTCCCAAATCATCGACGTAGCTGGGTTGATTACCAAATTGACCTATGCCAGCGGTAAAGTCAGTCAAATAGAAGACCCAGCAGGACGGTTGACCAAGTTAGAATACGACACAGCAGGCAACTTGCAAAAGATAGTTGACCCCGATACCACAGCGCGGACGTTTAGCTATGACGCGCAGCGGCACATCACAAAAGAAGTAGACAAGCGGGGATTTTCCGAACAAACATTATACGACTTTGCAGGTAGGGCGATCGGGGGAATTCGCAAGGACGGTTCGCAGTTGCAGGTGGCACCAGTACAGGTACAAGGACTTTATCGGGAACAGGATACAACTAATCCTTTAAATGCACCTGTAGCTAAACCTTTAGGGGCAGTAGAAGCGAGTTATGCTGACGGTAGCGGTGGAGTAGTTACTCAGATTCTCGACCAAACCGGACAAGTTGTTTCGGCAAAAGATGGTGGGGGATTGAAGCCTTCGTTTGAGCGGAATCCGAATTTGTTGGTGACGAAAAGAACCGACGGGCGGGGCAATACTACTTCTTACGAGTACGATGCTAAAGGGAATGTCAAAAGCATTTCAGATTCCCTTTCCGGTACACCTCAAACACCCCCAAATAACAACGGCCAGTTATTTGGTGCTAAAACTTACTATCAAGCTGGGTCATATACTAATGCAGCAATAATCAAAGATATAAATGGTGATATAAATCCCGATATTGTTACTGCCAATGGTTATGCTAATAATGTATCAGTGCTACTCGGAAATGGCGACGGTACATTGGCTCCGAAAAAAGATTCCCCCGCAGCAAACAATTCAAACTCTGTAGCTGTAGGGGATGTCAATGGCGACGGTAAAAACGATATTGTTACTGCCAGTCCTTATGGGGGGACGAATCCCTCTAGCGGTACAGTATCAGTATTACTGGGCGATGGCAATGGTAATTTTGCTGCTCAAACTAATTACGCAGTAGGTTATGGGGCAGCATCCGTAGCTGTGGGAGATATCAATAAGGATGGCAGGAACGATATCGTTACAGCAAATTCTTCTGACAGCAATATATCAGTGCTTTTGGGTAACAGCAGCGGCTCTTTTTCCCGAACAGATCTACCGCTAAATTCTCGACCAGAAGCTGTAATTTTGAAGGATATAAATAAGGATGGCAACTTAGACATTATTACTGCAAGTCCCTATGGAACTAATGATTCCCTTGGCAGGGTGTCAGTATTGTTGGGTAATGGGAATGGCACTTTTGCTGCTCAAAGTAATTTCACGGTTGTTTCTCAGGTGAGAAGCGTAGCTGTAGAAGATATCAATAAAGATGGCATAAATGATATCGTTACGGCTGGTAGAGATAGCGGAAACCAATCGGTAGCATCTGTATTATTGGGTAATAGCAATGGTTCTTTCAATGCAGCAATTAATTACCCACTTAGATCTAATATCGAACCTAAATCTGTAGCGATAGGGGATTTGGATTTAGATGGCGATTTAGATGTGGTTGTTTCCGGCAGCGGTTACGGTTTTGAGAGTGTCATGTTAAATAATGGCAGCGGTATATTAGCAAGTCCAACTGATAATAGCAATGGTGCTGGTACTACAGACCAACCATCGGTGGGATTAGAAGACCTTGACTCAGATGGTGACTTAGATATGGTCTTGAGTAGCTATAACGGCATTTCTGTCAGTCTCAATAATACTGTGAGAAACCAACAGGTAGGTGGTACTGGCAAGCGTAGTTATACTTACGATTCAGTGTTCAACCAAGTAACAAGTGAAACTGACGAATTAGGCCGCCAAACTCTTTACGAAATAGACCCGATTACTGGCAGTCGGCGAAAGATGACGCAGGTGGTAGGTGCTGTTGGCGGCAGTGATGATGTGGTTACTAGCTATACCTACACCAACAAGCATCTCATCGACACTGAAACTGACCCCAACGGACGGGTGACGGATTACGATTATAACGCTCGAGACCAGTTAATTAAAATCACTGTTGCTAAGGGAACTCCTGATGAAGCGGTGCAACAATTTGAATACGATACTGCGGGTAATCAAAAGGCGGTAATTGATGAAAATAACATCCGCACTGAGTCCGAATACGATGCGATGAATCGCTTGAAAAAGACAATTTTTGCTCCTGGAACAGCAGATGAGGCATCACAAACTTTTGAGTATGATGGTGATGGGAATCAGACGGCGGTGATTGATGAAAATGGCAACCGAACTGAGTCTCAGTATGATGTGATGAATCATCTGGTAAAACAGATTGCACCTGACCCGGATGGTAGCGGGCCGCTGAGTTCTCCGGTGACGAGTTATGGGTATGATAAGAATGGGAATCAGGTGTGGATGCTTGACCCGTTGCTTCGGAGGACTGAGTATCGATATGACGCTCGGAATCGCTTGGTTGAGACGGTGAATCCTGATGGTACTGTGGAGAAGATGCGGTATGATGCGGATAACAATCAAACGGCGACTTTGGATGCTAAGGGGAATCGTACTAACAAAGTTTATGATGCGCGGGGTCGGTTAATCCGGGAGGTTGATCCTAGTGAGAAAGTTACTCGGTTTGAGTACGATGCTGCTAATCAATTAAAGGCTCAAGTTGATGCGAATAGTAATCGGACTGAGTACAAGTATGATGAGTTGGGAAGACGAAATACTGTGATTGAGGGGGCAACATCGACTGTTGCCAGTACGAGCAAGACTGAGTACGATAAGGTTGGGAACGTTACTGCTGAAATTGACGGGAATAATAACAAGACTCAATTTGTTTATAATGCCAGAAATCGTCAAACCAAAATCACTGATGCTTTGACTCCATCTGGAACCACCACCACCTCCTATGATAAAGTTAGCAATGTTTTATCAATTACCGACCCATTGCAAAATAAGACAAGTTTCGCTTACGATGGCAGAAATCGGTTAAAAACAGAAACCAATCAACTCAATAAAACTCGTTCCTTTGAATACGATAAAGCCAACAACCGCACTAAGGTTAGTGACCGCAATAACCGCGTTCGTTCCTTTACTTACGATGCCCTAAATCGGGAAACAGCGGAAAATTGGCTGAACGATACTGGCAATCCTATTCGCAGCATTACTTCGACTTATGATGCGGCAAATCAGCTAACATCTGTCAAAGACCCTGATTCGACTTACCAGTTTAGTTATGACTTAAAAGGACGGAAAATAGGAGTTGACAATACAGGAACTCCTGGTGTACCGAATGTGTTGTTGAATTACACCTACGATAGCGGAGACAATCTGCTGTCTGTCAGCGATACGATTAACGGTGCAGCGAAGGGAACTACTGCTTATACTTACGACAATTTAAACAGGGTTAGCCAAGTTACTCAAAGCGGTAATGGTGTGGCATCGAAGCGGGTGAATTTTGGTTATGATAATATCGGTCAAATCAAGTCTGTGAATCGGTATTCTGATTTAAGTGGCAGTCAGTTGGTGAGGGGAACTACTTACACTTATGATGCTAAGAATCGTTTGGATGTTCTGAGTCACGGTAGCGGGGTTTCTTATGGCTTCAATTACGATAATGCGAATCGGATTACTAAGATTACTGATGCAGATGGGGTAACTAATTACACCTATGACAAGAACAATCAGTTGACTGTTGCTAACCATTCTAACGCCAACAATCCGAATGAAAGTTTTAGTTACGATGCGAATGGGAATCGGAATAGTTCGGGATATCAGACGGGAAGTAATAACCGTTTGCAGTCGAATGGTAAGTACAATTATGCTTACGATGATGAAGGGAATTTGATTAAGAGGACTGAGATTGCGAGTAATAATGTGACTGAGTATCAGTGGGATTATCGCAATCGTTTGGCTGGGGTTGTTGATCAGAGTGCGGCGGGAAATGTTACTCAGAATGTTGGGTTTAAGTATGATGCGATGAACCGTCGGATTAGTAAGAAGGTGGGGAATGCTGAGACTCGGTTTGTTTATGATAGGGATAATGTGCTGTTTGATTTTACAGCTTCGGGGTCAAATCAGCCTGTTTTGGATAAGCGGTATTTTTATGGGACTGGGGTTGACCAGATTTTGGCGCAGGAGAGTGCAAATGGAAGTGTTTTGTGGGCTTTGAGTGACCAGTTGGGGACGGTGAAGGATTGGGTGAATAATAGCGGGAGTGTGGCGAATCATGTTGTTTATGGTTCGTTTGGTCAGGTTGTGTCTCAGAGTAATGCTGCGTTTGGGAGTCGGTATGGGTTTACGGGGCGGGAGTTGGATTCTGAGACTGGGTTGAGTTATTATCGGAGTCGGTATTATGATGCGGGTGTTGGGAGGTTTATTGGGGAGGATTCTGTTGGGTTTGATGGGGGGGATGCTAATCTTTATCGGTATGTGAAAAATAGTCCTATTGATTCAACAGATCCCTTTGGTCTTTCGGGGAAAGTAATAGATCAGGTACGAAAGATCAGGTATAATGTCGGCACTGAAAGTAAAACAGCCAACGATATCAAGGATGTTAAAAAAGATGTTGACAAAAACCCGTCTAATGTATCCATAACAAGTGATGAAACCCTAGCTGTTATAGAATATTCTGGAAGTAGAACAGGGACAGATGCAAATCCCAAAAATCGCCCAAGCGTATTGGGCATCTTGACGGACGATCATCAAGGACATATTGTATCAGGTTTATTGGGTGGTAAGGGTTCACTGAATAATGTGTTTGCTCAGAACGCATGGGTAAACTCTAATTATAATAGTCCCTGGTTTCAATTTGAATCACTGGTAGATACAACGCTCACAAAAATGAATCGCGTTAAATGCTTAACGGAACTGACTCTTTTTTATCAAGTCTCTCTGAAATATCAGCAACCTACTACTCCAAGAATTAGACCTACTTCATTAACGGCAAAGGCAACATTTTTTCCATCGGAAGCTAGCTTTACTCTACCCAATATCCCAAATCCAGCCGAGTTTCTTCCTCCTAGTCATAGGTTAAAGCTTCCAGTGATAACACACGGGTTCGATAGTTAGACCATAGGTGAATTTGAGATTTCACCTTAGTTAGAGGAAACTCAGTACATCCTATCTGCCCCTTCTTTCATCGAGTTCAAGTTAACAAATTAATTTCAAGCAAGATTTGGAGGGCATTATGCAAAAATGGCAATCGTTACTGGCACATCTAGAAGTATTTGATGAGCAAGGAGAGTGCTTAACTGAAGAAGAGATGCTGCAATTTGAAACAACAAACAATATTAAATTACCCAAAGATTATAAAAAACTTTCTCAAGTTTTTGGAAGCGGAAGGTTCGGCGAATTTATTATTATTTACAGCCCTATACGCTCTCATTACTTTCATCAATTTCCGCTGGAAACTATTCAATATGAAATTACAAATCGTCTCTGGTATTCCTTAGAAGAACTTGAAAAAAATATGAATCTAGAATCAATAGCAGATTTACTTAAAGGGGCTTTTGTGTTTGGGGAGGATGGCGGGACATACATAGCCATTTTCGATCTTAAAACTTATAGTGAGTCTGACTATAGCTGCGATATCTACTGGGTGCATTGCCCTGAATTTGATGGAGGAATTTACCATGTGGGTCGCGATTTTTGGGAATTTGTGTGCAATTTTTGCCTGGGAACAAAATCTTATAAAATTTTACCTATATCCATTTGTCCAGACCCTTCCTGTCTAGTCCATACCTTTACTTGTCTCTCGAAGAGTGATAAAGAAATAGATATAATATCATTGGCAAATATTCAAGAAAGAGCTAATATTTCCTACGACTCATATACAATCATAGAAACTTCAGGCTCGTCAGAATTTTTAGAAACTTCTGACTCAGACGAATTCATAGAAACTTCCAGACCTTTTGATCATATCTTATCTATGTGGGAAAATAGAATTAGCGAAGATTTTAGACATTTGCATTTACCTTCAGAGTATATCTGGAATTATTTCGATAGGGATCGAGAGCGGGAACGGGAGGAAGAAGATAGAGAAATCATACTAAAAGCCATTCAAAACAACAATTCCTATGCTTTATTTCGTTATATAAAAACATTCAGAGGTCACTCAGATTCAGTTTATGCTATTGCTTTTACTCCCGATGGACAAACTCTAGCTAGTGGCGGAGCCGATCGCACTATCAAAATCTGGGACTTGAATACTGGACAAGAAATTTGCACTCTTACAGAACATACAGATGCGGTGGTTTCATTGATCGCAAGTCCAGACGGAAAAACCTTGCTTAGTGGTAGTGCTGATAATACCATTAAAATTTGGAATCTGAGCACGAGTCAAGTTATCCACACCCTCACAGGTCATACTTGTTCTGTACTTTGCCTTGCAATTAGTCCAGACGGTACACGCTTAGCTAGCGGTGCTGCCGACAGCACTATTATAGTTTGGGATCTCAATACTTATGAGGTAATACATACTCTTATCGGTCACAATCACACTGTCTTAAGCGTTGCTATTAGCCCCGATGGGAAAACCTTAGCTAGTGCTAGTGCTGATACTTCTATTAAGTTATGGGATTTGGAATCTGGAACAGAAATTCGCACTTTAGAGGCTAATTGTGGTCTAGTATTTGCCGTGCGTTTTCATCCTTCAGGACAAATGCTTGCTAGCGTTCACGAGCAAGACAAAAGTGTCAAATTTTGGCATCCCGAAACTGGGAAACTTATCCGCACTATGTCAACCGAGGTAGAAATTGTATCGGCTACAGTTAGTCCAGATTGGACAACTTTGGCAGGCGGAGGTGGTGATGTTAATTATCTCATCAGTTTGTGGGACTTAGAGAAAATATCAGGCATTACTTATTTTGATGGTTATGGTCAAATCGATCATAAGGGCTGTGTTTATACTGTTGCTTTCAGTCCAGACGGGCAAACACTTGCTAGCGGAAGTAAAGACACTACTGTCAAACTTTGGGGAGTTCCACCGCCTATTAATATTGAGTAAGGTGGAGCGATATTGGGTGAAAATATGACTTGTCAAGGATTTGTTTTTTCGCTGGCGCTGCAACCGATCGCCCTTGAGCGAGATATGATTAAGCCCGATCGCACAATTCATTCCTTCCAACCTCTGCTAACATCAGATTTAACCCAAAAACATCAAAGCTGTTTACCGAAAGTGCGATCGCCCGATTCAATTTCCAATTATACCTGAGCTAATACAAAAGGTGGGCGATGGGATAGGCAGGTGGTTGCGACAAAGGCAGTAATAAAATAAACTTTGTGGGATTTGATACTTTCAAACACAAAACTACTCATATGCACACCCTCACTAAAGATGAATTTCATTTAGAGGCAGAGCCTTTCCTTCGGAAAATTTTTGTGAACGACAATCCCTTTAACGAACCTTTCTCATCACAGGTGATAGGACGCACAATTATCTATCCTTGTGAAGATGAAAATGACCTTCTAATAATTCAAGCACTCATTAACGCAGCAGTAAATTTAGGTGATACTGGCTGCTATATCTCACTAATATCGATAGGATGCCCAGAGTATGGACCCGCTCACTGTTATATCCCATTATCAGAGTTTCTTGAGGGCTACGCTGGAACAGAAGAAGATCAGCTAATTGGGCCGAGATTGGATATAAATCCTTATGAGTTAGATAGTGTTATCTATTCATCCCAAGGTAAGTGGGGATTGATGAGATCGCATGAACGTTTTGGATTGCTGGGTGGGCCTCCAGAGTTTATCGAAGAGATTCGAGGATCTGTCCCGGATTTAGACAAGCAGGTGTATGGTTTTTTTGAGCGTTTGCGATTACTTCTGGTAGATTGTGATGTGAATCCCCCCGATATCACTCGAAATAAATGGTTGCCAACGTTGTTAACCCATGTATATGGGGCTGAAGTCGCTGAAAAGTTGTTGGAGGAGGAGACTAGACTATTAGAGAGAATGTGACGGCTGAGGATTACTGATGTAGATGGGGGTAACTAATTACACCTATGACAAAAACAATCAGTTGACTGCTGCTAACAATTCTAATAGTAATCAGCCGAATGAAGCTTTCAGTTACGATCGCCCATTGCTTCTCATCCAAAGCGCCCGATCGCACAATCCATTCCTTCCAACCTCTGCTAACATCAGATTTAACCCAAAAACATCAAAGCTGTTTACCGAAAGTGCGATCGCCCGACGGCTTAGAAATCCCCAATGACCTCCCCAATCTCCATTATTACCACCACCTACAACCGAGAACAATACCTCAGCGCCGCCATAGAAAGCGTTCTCGCCCAAACCTACCCCAACTTTGAACTGATAATTTGGGACGACGGCTCGATCGACTCTAGCCTCACCATCGCCCGCAAATACGCACAGCAAGACACGCGAATTCAAGTAATCGCCGCCCCCCACCAAGGCCGAGGAATCGCCCTCAAAACCGCTCACACAATCTGCAAAGGAACATACATCGGCTGGCTGGATAGCGACGACTTGCTCGCACCCACCGCCCTCCAAGAAACCGCAGCCGTATTAGACGCACAGCCAGAAATTGGCGCAGTCTACACCGACTATCTAATGATTAATGAAAAAACTCAAGTAAAAAAACTGGGACACCGCAGCCAAATACCCTACTCTCCAGACAGGCTGTTAGTAGACTTCATGACCTTTCACTTTCGCCTGTTTCGCCACGAATTATATCATCAAATAGGCGGCATTAATTCCGAATACAACCGCGCTGAAGATTACGATTTCTGTTTGCGACTATCCGAAGTTACCCAATTCTATCACCTCAACAAACCCCTTTACTACTACCGCCAACATTCCCAGCATACAGTTCAACAGCAACTAGACCAAATTCTTGAATCTCAGTCAGCTATTGCACAAGCGCTGGAAAGACGGGGGTTGAGCGAGAGATTTGAATTAGAAGTAGATATCGTTAGTCGATTTTTTCTGTACAAACGCCAGAATAAAAAAATAAGTTAAATATTCGATTCGGCGGTTGAAACCGCAACTATACATACAATGTCCGCCGGACGCGGACTAAGAAATAATACCATTTATTAAAATTGTTGCTAAACTAGAAATATTAAGTTTGTTTTGTTAGTTTTTCAGGTGCGTCGAGAAAGAGATTGCCTGTCTAATTTAGGGATTTTCAACCTATCCGCACCCTACGGTTACTGCGATTGCTTCACGCGGACGTTCGCAATGACAAGAAAGCGTTAACCCAAGCGTATTGATACATGACTCCCATTTCTATTGTGATGATTGTCTACAACCGAGAACGCTACCTCAGGGCGGCCATAGAAAGCGTTCTCGCTCAAACCTATCCCAACTTTGAATTCTTGATTTGGGACGATGGTTCCACAGATAGCTCTCTCAATATAGCCCGCAGCTACGCCAAACTCGACTCCAGAATCAAAGTCCTCGCCGCCGAACACCGAGGGTTCAGCTATTCCCTAAAAGCTGCCATTAGAGAAACTGCATTTCCCTACTTCGGCTGTGTGGATAGTGACGATTTGCTCGCCCCGAAAGCAATCGCAGAAACAGTCTCTATTTTAGATGCAAATCCTCAAGTTGGACTTGTTTACACCAACTATTTACTGATAGACGAAAACGACTGCGTTAGCGGTGAAGGTGAACTGTGCAAAATCCCCTATTCCCCAGAACAACTGTTAGTAGATCCGATGGTTTTTCACTTCCGCCTGATTCGCCGTTCGGTTTACAATAGTTGCGGTGGTATTGACCTAGAATTTGCCAGTGCTGCGGATTATGAATTGTGCTTGCGGCTGAGCGAAGTTACTGAAATTAGAAAACTCAACAAACCGCTTTACTATTATCGCATCCACCAGCAAAATATTTCTCGCCAGCATCGGGTCGAGCAGATATTATTATGCCATGCGGCTGTCGAACAGGCGCTCGTCCGTCGCAAACTTGACGATAAATTGGAGTTGGGAGTGGAGTTGGTCGGTCAATTTCGCTTGCGTCCCAAGCAAGTCGATCGCAAAATTGATAATATCAGATTTTTGGGCGATCGCTCAAATTCACCCAGCAGCCCATCAACCGCATCAAGTCCAATTTTTATCATCGGCGCCGAACGTTCGGGGACAACTCTCCTGCGCTTAATGCTCACAGCGCATTCAGATATCTGCATTCCCCCTGAAAGTCTTTTCTTTGTCGCCCTGGAGTCGAAATACGGCACTGTCAGCGACTTAAGACCTCAAATCGAAGATTTTTTAAATGACCTTTACAATAACAATTTTCACCGATTTGGGGAGTGGAATTTTGACCGAGAGCTTTTATTAAATAACTTGACAAACAACCAGCAGTTGAGTTACGTTCAAGCAGTTTATACAGTTTATCAAACTTACCGCCAGCAGTTCGATCCGACAGCTTCGATTTGGGGAGACAAGAATCCTTTTCACATTTATCAATTAGGGAAAATCAGGAGATATTTTCCGGGAGTTAAGGTGATTCTGATTGTGCGAGATTTTCGGGATTGTTACAATTCTGTCAAAAAATTAGTAGCAAAAAAACAGGAAAGGGGCGAAGTGTGGCCGGGGCTAAAAACGGTAGAAGAACTGACGCACCAGTGGAATCAAGTTGTGAAAATTATTGAAAAGTATCATCAAAAGTGGGAGCAGTTTTATTTGGTTTATTACGAAGATTTGGTGAGGGAGCCGTCAGTACAGTTGGCTAAAATTTGCAAGTGGTTGGGAGTAGATTTTCAGGAGTCGATGCTGGAATTTTATCACAAGAATGCTGCTGAAGGTTTAGTTCCGCCCAGTCAAATAATGTGGCATCCGAATACTTTAGAGCCGGTGGGAATTAAGGGAATTAATGCTTGGAAAGATGAGTTGAGTTTGGCGGAGTTGGAAACTATTGAGTTGATGAATTGGCAGAATTTGGAAAAGCTGGGATATAAATGCAGTTCATTATTTTAGCCGGAATCTTGATGAGCGTGTGTTATCGAATTTGACGATCGCCCGATCGATCGCAAAAATGCTCTCGGTACAAGCAGTAGCAACGATCGCCTCCAATACAAATTACGATCGGAGATTCCTGGGAGTATAACCTTGTCACAAATAGATGCTGCGATTGCTTCGTTCCTCGCAATGACCACACCTAACCCAAGTGTGTTGAACGATCGCCCGCAGCGTCGCTCCTCCCCTGTTCGTTCTAAAATCTACCATTCAGTCATACCAAAATTGCGCTAAACTCAACTTGGCCCAAAACTGCCATCAATCTAAAATCTAAAATCTAAAATCTAAAATCAAGATGACTGTCCAACTAAGCGACATTGAAACTCAACTAGAAAGCCTGGGCCAAGAGTCCAAAAGTGCGATCGCAACTGCGAATACCCTCGAACAACTCGAACAGTTGCGCGTCGGCTACCTCGGCAAAAAAGGTCAACTCTCTCAAATTTTAGGCATGATGGGCAAACTTTCGGCAGATCAGCGGCCGAAAGTAGGCGCGATCGCCAATACTGTAAAAGAAGCCCTACAAGCCGACTTAGAAGACAAGCGCGCCGCCCTCCAAACCGCTCAAATTAAAGTCAAATTAGCCTCAGAAACCCTTGATGTTACCATGCCGGGGATTTTTCGCCCCCAAGGCAGAATTCACCCCTTAAACGCCGTCATAGACCGCGCTCTGGATATCTTTGTCGGTCTCGGCTACACCGTCGCCAACGGCCCGGAAATGGAAACCGATTATTACAACTTCGAGGCGCTCAACACTCCGCCCGACCACCCGGCGCGGGATATGCAAGATACATTTTATCTGCCCGGTGGCGACTTGCTGCGGACTCAGACATCATCGGTGCAAATTCGCTACATGGAAGAGCACAAACCGCCGATTCGGATTGTGTCTCCGGGCCGCGTTTACCGCCGCGATACTGTTGATGCTACTCACGCGGCAGTTTTCCATCAAATTGAACTTTTGGCAATTGGTGAAAATCTGACATTTACTGACTTGAAAGGTACAATTAAAGAGTTTTTGCGCCAAATGTTCGGGCAAGATTTGCCGATTCGTTTCCGCACGAGTTACTTTCCGTTTACAGAACCTTCTGCTGAAGTTGATTTGCAGTGGAACGGTAAATGGCTGGAAGTTTTGGGCTGCGGCGCTGTCGATCCGAATGTTCTTCAAGGAGTCGGTTTAGATCCCGAAAAGTATACTGGGTTTGCGGCGGGTTTTGGGGTGGAGCGGTTCGCTATGGTACTTTATGAAATTGACGATATTCGCCGGGTTTATGCTAGCGATTTGCGCTTTTTGCGACAGTTTTAAGTAATTCTTGGCGATCTGTTTTACGATTAGTCTGTGGCTTGCTGTCAATTTGGCTCAGTATAATCATTTGCGATCGTTCAGATTAGGCGAAAAAACCAGAGTATCATCTGCCAACTGAACGATCTTATTGGTTTGTAGTGAGGACTTCAGTCCGCAAGAAAGAAGGACTAAAGTCCTTACTACGAACCTCTAAGAAGGACTAAAGTCCTTACTACGAACCTCTAAGAAGGACTAAAGTCCTTACTACGAACCTTTAAGAAGGACTAAAGTCCTTACTACGAACCTTTAAGAAGGACTAAAGTCCTTACTACGAACCTCTAAGAAGGACTAAAGTCTTCACTACGAACCTCTAAGAAGGACTAAAGTCCTCACTACGAACCTCTAAGAAGGACTAAAGTCCTTACTACGAACCTCTAAGAAGGACTAAAGTCCTCACTACGAACCTCTAAGAAGGACTAAAGTCCTTACTACGAACCTGTTTTTTGGTGGTGGAGCGAGGGAACTCGATCTGATTTCTTGTCTACTTGCTAAAGGCATCCTTGATGCCGTCAACAGCGCGCTCTACAGCATTCTTTGTGTTATCTACTGCTTTCTGAGTGCGAGCTGAATCTTCCTCTGCTCTTTTCTCGATCGTGGCTGCATCTTTCTTGGCTTTGCGCTCTACTACACTACCATCTTCTGATGCTCGATCGACTTTAGCAGCATTTTTCTTAGCTGTTTCCTTCACCTTCTCTTCTGTATCTCGGATGAAATTCTTGGCTCGTCCCGCATCTGTGCTGGCTTTGTCTTGAACTTTATCTCCCAAATCTGCTGCTGCGATCGAGCTTACAGCAGGAGAGGCTATTGCTGCGGTGTTCGAGAAAAACGCACCCTGCCACACAAAGGCCATCGCTGACACGCAAAGCACAGTTGCAGCTAGATAGCGCCCGACAGTCGAAAGCCGTTTGGTAAAATAATTCAGTTTCATAGAATACAATATGAGAGATTACATCCTATTTCTACTCGATTTGGGCGATCGGCTAAACCATTCTCTAGATAGAGCTTATCCAGTCACGACTTCTGATAAAAAATCCGTCTTTTGATAGATTGAAGCAAGGAAAGCGAGTCTATTTTATATTTTAGAGTTCGACTTAGCTCAGTCGAACGATTTTAAATTTTAGATTTGACTCCACAGCCGAGATTTTGGGATTCAACACTTTATTTTAGATTTGTTATTGGCGGTTCAACAATTGACTCCGCAGCCGCGATTAGGGGAATTCAATTAATGCTAGCAATTTGCGCTCTTTGGGGTAATTTTAATTAAGGTGCGATCGCCTCTGGCAAGATTGAAACTCTTGATGTTTGACTCTAGACTCTCCGACTCTCGGCTTCCCCCGCTCTAGGATAACGAACAATTTACTAGAAAGAATTGGAACCAAGCGAATCCCTGTAAGCGAGAAATTAAAATCAGACTATTGATGAGTCCAATCCTCTTGGTTCCAGGTAGAGCTAGCCCTCATCCCTTCAACTTTGCTCTTCTGTCAACCGTCAACTGAATCAATGGCGCAGCAGCTTAATTTTTCCGCGCTTAAATCTCTAAAATATTAATTTATAAAACAAAAATTGACTTACGCGCAGTATTGTGTTAATTACAGAATTTTCTGGAAGACAAATCAATTTTTTTGCTATATTGACCTGCAATAAAGATAATGGTTTTGATTAGATTGAGGAGTTGAACGGATGAAAAATTTGAGTAGCTGGAACAAACCCGCTGCATTGCTGGGCGCGATCGCGATCGTAGCCGGAAGTTTGCAGGCGACTGCGATCGGTGTTGCCACCCCACCAACATCCACTACCAGTCAGGATGCTGAAAATATTTCCTTTGAAGATAGCGCCACCTTTCAAATAGCCCAGGCTGACACCCTTTGCCGCAAAGTCACTCCCAAAGAAGGTTTGACGGTTCGCCAGAACCCAGACCCCAAATCCCCTAGAGTTGGCGGTGTAGCAATGAATACTCAGGTAACGCTGTTCCAAGGCGCTACTTCTGTTAAAGCCTCCGACGGCCGCCTCTGGATTCAAATTACCGCTCCCGTAAAGGGGTATGTAGCTACCGGATACCCCAACAACGAGGCTAATTTAGGTTCGTGCACAATTAGTCAAGCTCCTTCCCCAAGTCCAGCACCAGCACCAGCACCAGCACCTGCACCAGCACCTGCACCAGCACCTGCACCTGCACCGACACCGGCACCGACGCCGCGTCCAAGTCCTGCACCGACACCGGCACCAGCACCGACACCAGCACCGGCACCAGCACCGGCACCAGCACCGACACCGGCACCAGCACCGACACCAGCACCGACACCAGCACCGACACCAGCACCGACACCAGCACCAGCACCAGCACCGACACCAGCACCAGCACCAGCGCCAGCACCAGCGCCAGCGCCTGCAACAGGCCCTGTAAGCCTGTGCCGCCAAGTAGAACCTCGCGTAGCGCCGAAGGGTCTAGCCATCCGCGCGGAGCCTTCAAAGACTGCTGCGGTTAAAGGTGGCGTACCGGCTAACGGTCAAGTGACGCTTGTGCCGAATTTCCAGTTAGTGAAAGACAAGAATGGAGAAGACCGCAATTGGGTTGAGATTTCAGCCCCTGTACCCGGATTCATCTCGGCTGGAAACTTGATCAT
The DNA here is from genome assembly GCF_013299165.1 of Microcoleus sp. bin38.metabat.b11b12b14.051. Taxonomy (NCBI): domain Bacteria; kingdom Bacillati; phylum Cyanobacteriota; class Cyanophyceae; order Oscillatoriales; family Microcoleaceae; genus Microcoleus; species Microcoleus sp. bin38.metabat.b11b12b14.051. The sequence continues at coordinate 122,700 of NZ_JAAFKD010000004.1, read as the reverse complement.
GTGCAAGTAAACTAAGAAGTTTGATCGGTTTGTAGTGAGAACTTCAGTCCTCTCAATCGGCTTTAAGTCAATTATGACTAAAGTCCTTACTACAAACCAATTAAATACAGTACGATCGCCCGCCCCGCCCAAGAGGCTGTGGAGGGGCCGAGGCTACGCCAGAATTTGAAGCTAGTGCTTGTTCCCGCGTTCCTTGATATGGTTGTGCTATCAAATGTGGTTCGTAGTGAGGACTTTAGTCCGCATTTAAGAAGGACTAAAGTCCTCACTACAAACCTAATTTTACACACAGCGCCCGCTTGCCCAATTTTGGTGTCCGCGATTTGGTTGACATTGCGATTGTCGGCCAATCCAGACAATTTCCCATTTATTTTGCGTGAGTTTTAGCTCGATGCGATGTCGCATTCCGGCCACAGAATCGTCAGCTAAACCGATGACCGTTTGAACAATTACGGCGGTGTCTCGCGTGGGATATTCGACTGAAATTTGGTCGCTTTTTCGACCTTCAGATTCTGTGTCGCGGCTAAAGAGTTTGGCTGCGATATCTTTGGGGTTGGAAACGTTGATTTTGCGATCGGCAATGAACTGCTTGGCGTTAATTGTTTCGTAGCCCGATCGACTTGCAGGCTGCGCCAGTGCTACAATCGGAATTTGGATGCAGGCGAACACAGCTAGAAAAAAGAGCGATCGAGCCAGAGTAGATTTATTCATGAGACTTCAGCTTGTGCGAGAAATTTTTGTCTCCTTGATGCGAAAGCTGCCATTTCTGCCTCGGTTACTTGGGTTTGCTGCCATGAGGGACGGGCTAGGAGTCGATCGCACCAAGCTTTAATTTTAGGATAACCCTCTCGCGTGAACACCAACCCAAGACATCGAAGGCACAACAGTTCCAGCAACGCAATCAGCTAAAGTCAAATCGCTGCTACCGAAAAAAGGGCGTGAATCGTCCAACAAACCCTCAAAAAATTTCAGCACAGTAATTCCTTGAGGCGGTTCAATTAGAGTATAGGCAAATGTTTTAAGTAATTCTCGCGTTTCATCAGGAATTTTTTCCCAAGGACTTTCAATTATTACAGCTAAAGTGTTTGCTTTTTGAGCCAGTTCCCACAACCGTGAAGCGCTGGGCGTGCGGGGCTGAAATATCTGCCGAATTTCACTGGGGCTAATTGTGATGGTGGTTGACATTGGCCTGACCTCTTAATAATTCGGATAATTATTGGCTCATTGTCAATTCCTGACGCACAGATGCGGTAATTGCATCTATCAGGAACAATCGCTCACTCACTGATAATTTGAGTGATAATTTCACTAATGCTTGAAAAGATAAGTCTTTTGAATTTTCGGAAGATGTATCATTCGCATCTAGCGAAAGATTGTCATGAGAACTTAAATGCCTGACTGAACTGTTCTGATCTAAAGTTTTTGTTATGTCTCTGCATAGAAGCTCTAAAAACTTAATATCGTTGCCTAGATCGGCAGCCTCATCTTCATCCTCATCTACATCTTCAATGACTTGCAGACGTTCTTGATAGGCATTGATTTGATGCTCAATGGCTTCTATAATAAACCTTAAATCTTTAAATGATAGATTCATGTTAGTTACCTTGCCACCAATAAATAAATACTTACTCGCCCAACTTTAACTAAAAACGCCCAAAACCCAGACGATTTTTTTAATAATTCAGGTAACACGATCTAAAAAATAATCCCAGGTAGTATTAATTATATTAGTAGGTTGGGTTTCCCTAGCGAAACCCAACCTACTACCAACTTATTCTAGTTTGAACAATGTCCCTATAAGTTGAAGTGCCTTTTTGTATTGCTCTAGAAGCATGGGTCTGCTTGGCTGGAATAACCAATGACCGGCACGGTCATTCACTAATTCCAGTTCTGGTGGAATCTCACTGCCGAGGTCTAATCTCCACCAATTTTTTCCTGAGCCTGGAGTCTCAAAAGTTGATATTCCTTCCGATCGAGACATTCCTCCTGGCAAGCTTTCTGCTTCTAAATTAAGCTTAACCCATAATTCACCTTGCTGTTCATAAACGGTAATATCTTTATTGGGTCTGACATGATCCATTCTAGGTGAGCTAGCATTCCCCTGTCGATAAAAGGAAACAGTTGTTTTAGCCATATTAACATTCCTCGCGAGTTTTAACATCAACGCAGTATTAGGCCCTTGGGTATGACCGCGTTTTGAATAAAAGGAATGGAGGGGTATAGATTGAGCGTTTAGTTAATCTCGCTGTTAAAGTTATGCCTATGCTAAGAACCGTTACCAAAATAACAGGGCGGGCCCTAAAGCCCGCCCCACAAGAACGATCGACTATCGATTAATAATCGAAGTCGCCGCCGCCCATGCCGCCGCCGCCAGCAGCAGCGCCTTCTTTGGGTTCAGGCTTGTCAACGACGATACACTCGGTTGTCAGCACCATGCCGGCAATAGATGCAGCATTTTGCAGAGCAGAACGAGTTACCTTTGCAGGGTCAACGATACCAGCTTCAAACATATCGACAAACTCATTTGTCGCTGCGTTGAAACCAACGTTGAACGGCTTTTCTTTGACGCGCTCAGCAATCACAGCGCCATTCAAACCAGCGTTTTCAGCAATCCGCTTCAGAGGAGCAGCCAGAGCCCGTGCCACAATCAAAGCACCGGTCAATTCTTCGCCCTTGAGATTGGCGTTCGCCCACTCTTCCAATTGAGGAGTCAGGTGAGCCAAAGTTGTACCGCCGCCGGGGACAATGCCTTCTTCGACAGCAGCTTTGGTGGCGTTGATGGCATCTTCAAGACGCAGTTTGCGATCCTTCATTTCGGTTTCGGTAGCTGCGCCGACTTTGATGACTGCGACGCCGCCAGCCAATTTGGCCAAACGTTCTTGCAGTTTTTCTTTGTCGTAGGAAGATTCGGTTTCGTCCATTTGACGGCGAATTTGTTCGCAGCGGGACTTAACGGCGACTTCGTTACCTTCGGCAACAATTGTGGTGCTGTCTTTGGTGATGGTGATGCGGCGGGCTTTGCCGATCATGTCGAGCTTGGTGTTTTCGAGTTTCAAGCCGGCGTCTTCGGTGATTAGTTGACCGCCGGTCAATACGGCGATATCTTCTAACATGGCTTTGCGTCGATCGCCAAAACCAGGTGCTTTTACAGCAGTCACGTTCAACACACCGCGCAGTTTGTTGACAACGAGAGTAGCTAGAGCTTCTTTCTCAATGTCTTCTGCAATGATCAACAGCGGGCGGCCGGAACGAGCTACTTGTTCGAGCACTGGTACTAAGTCTTGTACCAAGCCGATTTTCTTGTCTGTCAACAAGATGAAGGGTTCTTCTAGAATCGCTTCCATCCGTTCGGTGTCAGTGACGAAGTAGGGAGAAATGTAGCCTTTGTCGAAGCGCATCCCTTCGGTGATTTCGAGTTCGGTGGTCATAGACTTCCCTTCTTCTAGGGAAATTACGCCTTCCTTGCCCACTTTGTCCATTGCGTTAGCAATCATTTGGCCGACTTCATCGTCGTTACCGGCAGAGATGGAGCCTACTTGAGCGATGGATTTAGAATCTTCTACTTGTTTGGCGTGTTCGGCAATTTTTTCGACCAAAAAGCCGGTTGCTTTGTCTACACCGCGCTTGAGGGCGATCGCATTGGCGCCGGCTGCTACGTTCCGCAGGCCTTCTTTGACCATGGCGTGAGCCAAAACGGTAGCTGTTGTGGTGCCGTCGCCTGCTGCGTCGTTGGTTTTGGAGGCGGCTTGACGGATCAAGGCAACGCCTGTATTTTCTACGTGGTCTTCAAGTTCGATTTCTTTGGCGATGGTTACGCCGTCATTGACGATTTGAGGAGCTCCGAATTTCTTTTCGAGAACGACGTTGCGTCCTTTGGGGCCGAGGGTAACGGCGACTGCTTCGGCGAGAATGTCCATACCGCGTTCGAGGGCGCGACGTGCATTTTCGTTATAGATGATGCGCTTAGCCATAGTTTTTGGGGATGAGAGGGTTTGAGATTTTTGATTGGGGAGGGATGGCGGTCATTTGTCCTTTGTCATTAGTTTTTTTGCGTTGCTCGCGATCGAACTAATGACTGATGACTAATGACTAATGACTAATGATTAATTAGTTGACGATCGCCAGAATATCTTTTTCGGCTAACAAGACGTATTCATCGGTGCCGAGTTTGATGTCGGTACCGGCATACTTCGAGTAGAGAACTTTGTCGCCGACTTTGACTTCCATTTCAACGCGCTTGCCGTCGTCGTTGCGCTTGCCGGGGCCCACGGCCGCGACTTCACCTACTTGGGGCTTTTCCTTAGCTGTGTCGGGTAGAAGGATGCCGCCGGCGGTTTTTTCTTCGCTAGCGCTTACTTTTACGAACACGCGCTCGCCTAGCGGTTTAACGGTAGAAACACTCAGTGATACTGCTGCCATAAATAAATCTCCAGATTACAGATCCTAGTCAGTTAGCCGTCAGTGGTCGCGATGAAAGCAACGGCTGACTGCTTACACTGACATATTAGCACTCTCGACTCCTGAGTGCTAATTTAGCTTTAGTAAGGGGCGATCGCAACTTATCTGTCTGTACGGGTTCCCGAACCGAGGATGAGGGTTCAACAGTTGACAGTTGACAGTTGACAGTTGACAGTTGGGAGATTGGAGGAGATTAGGGGAGATAGGGGGAGATTGGGAGAGATTGGGAGAGATTGGGAGAGAGGGGGAGAGGGGGAGAGGGGTGATGAGTTTCGATCGCTAATTAATTATTGTTAACGAATGAATAAAATGTTTGAAAATAAATCTGAAAATAACAACGATGAATCTTGCAGCCAAGGCTTGAGCGCTTGCGTTCAAAGCCTGGGAATAGATCGAATCGAGCGACATATTTTTATCTGTGCCGACCAAACCGTGCCCAAGTGTTGCGATCGAGAAAGCAGTCTGGTGGCTTGGAATTACTTAAAAAAACGCTTGCAAGAATTGGGGTTGGACAAGCCAAAAGCCGATCGGCCAACTTGCATTTTTCGGACTAAAGCTAACTGCCTGCGAGTGTGCGCGTCGGGCCCTATTATGGTAGTCTACCCAGACGGAGTGTGGTACCGCGATGTTACGCCCCCCGTCATCGAGAGAATTATTCAAGAACATCTGATCGGCCAGGAGGTGGTTGAAGAATACGCTTTTTTAACTCATCCTTTGCCGGAGCCTGCTGAGGCGAAAGCAGATATTTAACTATAGCGCGGTGAAAAAGCACAGCAGGATAAGTAAGGTGTTAGGTTTAAGACGGTAAAGTAGAGAGCGTGAGCGCGTTGGGCGATCGCACCTGTGGTTCGATCGAACAACTGTACTCTCCTGCCTGTTTCTGGTAGTCTTGCTTGTCGCTGTGTGTTTTTTTTAGGAGGTGTATCGAAGCAGTTCGATCGCGATCTGGCGAGAGTTTACCGAAAAGTTTCTCAGTAGCAGACATCCGGCAGTTTGCCAAACTACACTAGAAATAGTTAAATACGTAAGTAGGGAGCCTGCTTAAATTTCTCTATATCAGAAGTATCATTTAAAACCGGGGCATCAACTTGCAATTGAACCGATCGAGATTAAATATTTAACTTGGGCTCGGGAGCGTGAGTCTTCCATCAATCAAGGCCGATCGTGACAGGCGATCGTCCATTACAGGTTTTGGCTCCGTTCCAGGTCGCAAGACATTCACAAACGGGCATCGAACACTGGTTGGGAAGCGGTAACACCCGCCCCGCTTTCCCCTCACCGCCATCCCTTCACCCCACCGCCGTCCTCAACTCCCAACCAACCGGGCTGACACTGGACTGACGGAAAAAACAGGAGTGAAAAACAAGGAATTGTGCGGGATACTCTAGCGGGAAGAAACATGAAGGACAATAATTCAGGAGAGCAAAAACGGCTGATGCTGGTTGACGACGACCCGAACTTGATCTTGCTAGTCAAGGATTACTTAGAGTTTCGGGGCTACAACGTCATCACAGCAGAAAACGGCAGACACGCTCTAGAAAAACTCGAACAAGAAGTCCCCGATTTGATCATCTGTGATGTGATGATGCCGGAAATGGACGGGTACACTTTAGTCAAACACATCAGGGAAGACCCGCGCACGAGTTGGATTCCGGTTCTTTTCTTGTCCGCCAAAGGTCAAAGTTCCGATCGAGTAAAAGGGTTGAGCACTGGAGCTGATGTTTATATAGTTAAACCTTTTGAACCCGAAGAACTGGTAGCCCAAGTAGAATCTTCTCTGAAAGCAGCGTCCCGCTTGATTCGTCACTCAAATCCAGGTATTGAGAGCGGCCCGAAAATTAAGGCGCGCCGCAATGTCGAATTGACTCCCACTGAGTTAAAGGTGGTACAGTTGCTAGCGCAGGGTATGGCAAACCGCCAGATCGCAGACGTGATGAATGTCAGCCAGCGCACTATAGAGAGCCACGTTAGCAATATGCTGGGCAAAACAGGTCTGCACAACCGGACAGAGCTAGCTCGCTGGGCCCTGGAAAGCAAAAAGGCTTGAGTTTAGGCTCTAGCGCTGTGAAATTAGGGGAGAAAAAGATACTGCAATCCGATTCGGTATGCTTGCTGGGCGATAGGGTGGTTGGCGTGGTAGTTTCGATCCCCATTAAGCTTGACCGAAAAACGAGGCGCAAGCCCCGTCCTTTTAAGGCTGGGGTCTAGCCGATTAGCGACTTCAGTCGCCTTGGAGCGAGTGCGCGGCTTCAGCCACAGTGGTAAAATCCAGAGGTGAGTAAGAATAACCATCTACGTGTTGAATCAACCTAGTGCGGAGAAATCCCGGCAACCGAGATATCTGGCACGCTAACCCAGAATACTTAAAGGGCAAATAAAGGCAGGTTGAGGAGCGTACCTATCTGGCAAGAGTGATGGACTCGGAAAACAAACAAATAAAAAGTAAGCCCAATAGCCACAAGCTTGAGGGTCTAGAGGGATATTTGAATGTCCCACTGTCGCCCTTTTGGGTGGGCCCGAATCCCCGTCGCTTTAGCCCTGGGGAGGTTCAAACCACAGCCTCTACCGAGTTACTGAGAGTCGGGTTTTTGAAGGTTGGTCGATCGAATCCAAGCACCCCTAAAAGAGCCCTCTGGCGGTAGAGGCAAAAATATGAAATACTGGGGGGATGGAGTTTTCTGAAGTTTAATCTATTGCCTCAGTTAGCTCCATATTGCTAAAATGTGATATTTAGATTAACTTCTTTCTACAATTATTAGGTCTAAGTTCTATGACAAACTTAATGAACCGCCTTTCTATTTTTGTGGACGGGAACAATATGTTCTACGCTCAACAAAAGAACGGCTGGTTTTTTGATCCACGCAGGGTGCTCGAATATTTCAAAACTTCGCAGCCAAATGTCATCTTGATCAATGCTTTCTGGTATACGGGTTTGAAAGACCCCCAAGATCAAAGGGGATTTCGAGATGCTTTGATCAGCCTGGGTTATACGGTTCGCACTAAGATTCTTAAGGAATATTACGATGATGCTTCCGGCAGATATTCTCAAAAGGCTAATTTAGACATAGAAATTGTGGTTGATATGTTTAATACGGTAGATCAGTACGACCAAGTTGTGCTATTTAGCGGGGATGGCGATTTTGAGAGGGCTATAGAGCTACTGCGATCGAAAAATACTCACATTACTGTGGTATCCACCGAAGGAATGATTGCTAGAGAATTGCGAAATGCTACTGATAGGTATATAGACCTAAATGAAATTCGGGAACATATCGAGAAAATGGATTATTAGTCAGTTGTCAGTTGTCAGTTGTCAGTTGACAGAAGAGCCCGCCCGCGGAGTCGAGGGGTTGACAGCTTGCGCGCTCGCGACTTGCCCGCCCGCGAAGTCGAGGGGAGTCGAAGAGTTGACAGTTGACAGAAGAGCCCGCCCGCGGAGTCGAGGGGTTGACAGTTGACAGTTGACAGTTGACAGGGAAGCGTTCCTATTTCATTAGTCATTAGTCATTAGTTATCGGTTATGGGTTATGGGCGCGAAACAGAAGACTGGTGCGATCGCCCAAAATACAGATACAAGTTTCCGACTCCTGTCGCGAGCAGCGAAAAATTTTAGACCAAAGTTCAAACTCCTAGATGAATCTGTGAACTAAATCTAAAATCTAAAATCTAAAATCTAAAATCTAAAATAGATGGACTCACTGGGAGCTCGCGTACCCAGAAAAACGGACAAGTAAAAATCAGGAAAATACTTTTGTAGAGCTATGAAAACTCAACCAAGTCAAGACCGGATTATTATTTTCGATACGACTTTGCGGGACGGAGAACAATCTCCGGGTGCATCTCTGAATGTGGATGAAAAACTGACTATCGCCCGTCAGTTAGCGAGATTGGGCGTGGATGTGATTGAAGCGGGTTTCCCTTTTACCAGCACGGGAGATTTTGAAGCTGTTCAAAAAATAGCCCGATCGGTTGGCACGGAAGATGGGCCGACAATTTGCGGTTTGGCAAGGGCGAGACAACAAGATATTAAAACAGCAGCGGAAGCTCTGAAACCAGCCGTAAATGCGCGAATTCATACGTTTCTAGCGACATCAGACATTCACTTGCAATATAAGCTGAAAAAGACTCGGGCTGAGATTCTGGAAATTGTGCCCGAAATGGTGGCCTACGCTAAGTCTTTTGTGGATGATGTGGAGTTTTCGCCCGAAGATGCTTGTCGTTCGGAACCGGAGTTTTTGTATCAGGTTCTGGAACGGGCGATCGCCGCCGGTGCAACTACTGTTAATATTCCCGATACTGTGGGCTACACGACTCCCAGCGAGTATGGCGATTTGATTCGGGGAATTAAGGAAAATGTGCCGAATATCGATCGCGCAATTATTTCGGTTCACGGTCACAATGATTTAGGATTGGCCGTTGCTAACTTTTTGGAAGCTGTGAAAAATGGCGCCAGACAGTTGGAATGCACGATTAACGGCATTGGCGAACGGGCGGGAAATGCCGCTTTGGAAGAGTTGGTAATGGCGCTTTACGTCCGGCGTCAATATTATAATCCGTTCTTGGGCCGATCTGCGGATTCTGACGAACCGCTGACAAATATTGACTCGCGCCAAATTTACAAAACATCGCGCTTGGTTTCCAATTTAACGGGGATGTTGGTGCAGCCAAATAAGGCGATTGTCGGCGCTAATGCTTTCGCCCACGAGTCGGGAATTCATCAAGACGGAGTGCTGAAAAATAAGCGGACATACGAGATTATGGACGCTGAGTCGATCGGCTTAACCGAAAATCAAATCATCTTGGGTAAATTATCCGGCCGCCATGCTTTTCAAACTCGCTTGAAAGAGTTGGGTTTTGAAATGGCTGATGATGAGCTAAATAAGGCTTTTGTCAAGTTTAAGGATTTAGCTGACAAGAAAAAAGAGATTACCGATTGGGATTTGGAGGCGATCGCCAATAATGAAGTCCACCAAGCACCGGAACTGTTCCGGTTAGAATTGGTACAGGTTTCCTGTGGCGACAAATCGCGGCCGACAGCCACCGTCACCGTGCGGAATCCGGCAGGGGAAGAATTGAGCGATGCTGCGATCGGTACTGGGCCTGTAGATGCGATTTACAGGGCGATTAACCGCGTGGTAAATGTACCGAATGAGTTGATCGAGTTTTCGGTACAATCGGTGACAGGAGGCATAGATGCGATCGGCGAAGTGACAATTCGCTTGCGTCACGAAGGCAAAGTATTTTCTGGGCACTCGGCAAATACCGACATTATTGTAGCCTCCGCAGAAGCATACATCAGCGCCTTAAATCGGCTGTATGTGTCATTGCAGCAAGAATATACTGCTGGTAAGACATCGAAAGTAGCAACAGTAGCTCAATCTTAAATTTCCAATTCTTTACCAGTTTTCAGTTGATTTGTAGGGCGGGCTTTGCTCGCCCTACTGCTGTAAAAGTACCGGGAGATGAGGGAAAATGGGTAAATTTTGGGTACATTTATTGTTGTCGATCGCAGCAATTTTGAGTTACGGTTTAGTTGGAGCGCCAGATGCTGCTAAGGCTCAGAGCGAACCTCAACCTGCTGGACAGACTGTGACGATAACTGAGCCCAATCCAATAGTCAAACCTACTGACTGGGCTTACCTAAGCTTAAAACTCGTGGCGGCAAAATTCAACTGCCTTTCTCAAACAAGTCTCTTACCAACTTATTTTATTACACATGACATAGAGATAACACGCTACAAATTTGCAAGGGCTTTATTCGATTGTTTATCTGAACTTAGTAAGATTATACGGACGACAGATCAAAAAACACAAACTATCAAAAGGGAAGACTTAGAACCTTTACAAAAACTGCAAGAAGAATTTGCGGCTGAACTTTCTGTAATACAGTCAACTCGCAGTCATCAACCCACTCCCACTCCAAGGAGACCCATTCAACCGAGCGATCCTATTTACAAACAACTACAGTTAGCTATCAAAGAATACGACTGCGCGCCAGAAACTAAAAATAGCAATTACGATCTTGGCAACAAAGAATTGAAAACCGAAGAATTTGTAGCAATTTTAAAAGGTTGTTTACAGCGAGTTAATCAATCAATGTTATCTGACACAAGAAAGTGGAAGCTACCAGAGTTAGAACCTCTGGTTAAATTAGAGTCAGAATTTTATTCGGAGCTTTATGACTGATAAAAAGATTCATCTTGAGAAGATACGAATAAGTTACAACTAATCCCCGTCAATCGAATACACAACAAATAGTCAATAAAATGCAAGAAGAAACCTTAAAAAAAGAGCGAGAATTCCATGATGCTTGGGCATCCACAATCGACGTTGACGGCATTCGAGTTAACGATTACTTTGAAGCTTGCACCGCCCCAGAAAATAGATTTATCCTCAAACAAATGGGCGATATCACGGGCAAACGGCTGTTAGACTTAGGCTGTGGCGCCGGAGAAAACAGCGTTTATTTTGCTAAAAAAGGCGCTCATTGCGTGGCAGCAGACTATTCTCAGGGCATGGTAGATGTGGCGCTGAAATTGGCAGAAAAAAACGGCGTTACCATAGAAGGTTGCACTGTCAATGCAATGGCACTAGATTTCCCCGACAACAGTTTCGATATTGTTTACGCTTCTAATTTGCTGCACCATTTGCCGGAACCAGAGAAGGCAATTCGCGAAATGCAGCGCGTGTTGAAACCCGGTGGCAAAGCTTGTTTTTGGGACCCGATGAAGCACAATCCGGTGATTAATGTTTACCGCCGGATGGCGACTGAGGTGCGGACTGAGGATGAAACTCCTTTGGATATTAATATTGTCAAGTTCGTCGAGTCTTTGTTTTCGGAGACGGCTTACGATACGTTTTGGATAACGTCGCTGTGGATTTTTTTACGCTTTTATTTGATTGAAAAAGTGCATCCGAATGATGAGCGTTATTGGAAGAAGATTATTCTTGAAGAAGAGAGATTGAAACCGGAATATTCTCGATTAGAAGGGTTGGATGGGTTTTTGAAGAAGTTGCCTTTGATGAAGCGGTTGGCTTGGAATTTGGCTGTGGTGGCAACGAAGTAAGACGATTTTAGTGGTAGGGTGCGTCAGTTTTGAGGTTATCGCATCAGCGTCGAAAGTATAATTCTGACGCACCATTTGTTCCCGGTGCGTCAGTCGTGAGATTGTTTGTTTGTCGCAAAAATAATCGTAACTGACGCACCCTACTTCAAGTGGTAGGGTGCGTCAGTTTTAAAATTTCAAATCAGCGCGGAAAGTATGATTCTGACGCACCATTTGTTGTGAGGTGCGTCAGTCGTGAGATTGTTTGTTTGTATCGTAAATAATCGTAACTGACGCACCCTACTGAAGACTATAAAAGAAGTACAATAAGTCTAAGCATTTAATTAAGAGGCCAATTATGCCAGAAACTATTACTGCTATCTACGAAAACGGGGTTTTTCGTCCTTTAACTTCTGTGTCTTTCCAAGATGGGGAAACTGTGCAGATTCAACTCTGGGCTGACGATCCAAAAAAGCAGGCAGAATTGGCAATCCAGTTTTTAGTCGATCGAGGATTGGTGACTCCACTACCTAACACTCCCCAGAATGTCGAGGCTGTAACTGATGATGATGTGTATGAATTGGCTAAAAAGTTAGGGGCAAAATCGGGCAAGCCTCTGTCTGAAATGATTATCGAGGATCGCGGGCCGTGGTAAACATTTATTTTTTGGATAGCAGCGCTCTCATCAAAAGATATGTGGTTGAAATTGGCAGCCCTTGGATCAAGACTCTCACGGATTCCCAGACGGGTAATTCGCTGCTTCTCGTGCGCATCACCTGGGTGGAAGTTCTTAGTGCTTTTGCACGAAGACAGCGTGAAGGCGGTATAAATGCTGCGGAAGTTGCTGCACTTATTCAAAAGTTTCGCTCTGAATTCAATAGTCGGTATAGAGTTATTGAAGTTGATGAGGCACTGGTTGAAAGGGCGGGTGAACTGATTGTTCAATATCCACTGCGGGCTTATGATGCTGTACAATTGGCATCTGCTTTGCGGGTTCAATCTGTTTTAAGATCAATGCCAGAAACTTAACTAATTTTTGTTTCGGCGGATAATCGATTGCTGAATATTGCTCAGTCGGCTGGTTTGGCGATCGACAATCCTAATAATTATCCGTAATCAAATGGTTTATCGTGAGGAATTCGAGTTATGGGATGGATGCGGACTGAAGTCCGAACGATCGAACCTGTTTAATTTTTGGGGGTTGAATCTTCGGATGGATGCGGACTGAAGTCCTCACTACGAACCTGTATATATTGCTGGGTTATTTAGAGGATTTCTTTCAAAATTGTAACTAATATTTGATTTTGTTCTTCTGTACCTACACTAATCCGCAATTTGTCTTCTAATCGCGGTTGATTGAAGTATCGAATCAATATTCCCCGTTCTTTCAGTATTTGATAAATCCTTTCTGCATCGCCGTTGGGCGGCCTAACTAACAAAAAGTTGGTTTGCGATGGCCAAACTTCAAAGCCTAATTCCTTGAATACAACGGCTAGTTTGGCTCTGGAAGCCTTGATTTTTTCGGCGTTGGCTGTTTTGTGGTCTGGATCTGCGATCGCCCCCGCCGCCACCGCATACGCTACAGCATCCACATTATAACTGTCTTTAATTTTATTTAATTCCGCCAGCAGGAACGGATTTGCTATGGCAAAACCTAACCTCAATCCTGCTAACGAATAGCCTTTGGAAAGCGTCCTCAAAACTATAACATTACTATACTTTTGTGTCAACTCCAAAGCATTATTTTCTGCGAAATCTACATAAGCTTCATCAATGACCAGAATACCAGATAAATTTTGAGCTAATTGCTCCAAATCGGCAACAGATATGGCGGTTCCCGACGGACTGTTTGGCGAAGCTACAAATGTCACAGCACCTCTAGCTGCTATTAGCAAATCAACGGGTAACTTGTAGTCGTCTGGATAGGGAACTTCGACAAATTCTGCATCTTGAATTTCTGCCAGAGTTCGGTACAATACATAGGTAGGTGCGGGACAAACAATCGGTTTACCAGCTTCCCCCACAGCGCGAACTATCAAGTTTAATAAATCGTCGCTGCCGTTACCTACCGCAATCCAATCGTCAGGAACTCCCAAAGCTTTACTAGCGGCGATGCGGAAACTTTTGCCAGTTGGATCTGGATAGCGCCGCAGCATTTCAGGGTCGATTTCCTGAAGCACCTTTAAGGCTTTCGGAGAAGGCGGATAGGGATTTTCGTTAGAATTTAATTTAATAATTTTTGTGCCTATCGGTGGCTGTTCTCCCGGCACATAACCAGACATTTCATGGATGTTTTGGCGAAAGTAATTCATCTATTATCTGCGTTAATCTGCGTTAATCTGCGGTTAAAACTATCCTATCAAACAATTAGTGACAATTCGAGTAATACCTAAATCAATCAACTTTTGCATATCTGCTGGATCGTCCACCGTCCACGCCACAATGTCAACTCCTTGATTGCGGGTTTCTTGAATTAGTGCGGGGTTTTCCAATAAAACACGATAGAGGCTGCTAATCAAGTTATCGCGATGGGTAATGGCTTGAGACAATTGAGTTTTATATGCTTCTAGATTAGCAACAATGTGTCCGATCGCCAAATCGCCATCTAACCGCCGCACTTGTGCCAAAAATTTCTCGCTAAACGAGGTAATAACGCATTTTTCTTGAATTCCTGCACCTCGCAAAGTCTTGACAAAATCCGCAACTTCTGCATCCGACCATTCGCAGTGCGGCTTGACATCAAAGTAGAGAAATTTGTCAACATTCTTGAGGATAGCTAAGGCTTCTGTGAGGGTAGGGATTTTTTCGGCTGAAAATTCATCGCCAAACCATTTACCAGCATTGAGTGTCTGCAATTGAGACAGGCTTGTTTCCCTGACTTTACCCGAAACTCCGGTGATTCTCTCCAGGGTGGCGTCGTGGAAAATTACGGGCACGCTGTCGGCGGATAGTTGGATGTCAAATTCGATCGAATTGGCTCCACGGGCGATCGCCCTGGAAAAAGCTGCTAAAGTGTTCTCAGGGGCGATCGCCGAAAATCCTCGATGTGCGATAATTTCTAAATTCATTCTGGGTAGTAACGAATGCGAATCCTTTGTGCAAGTCTTAAGAGGACTGAAGTCCTCACTATGAACGGCTATCTAAAAATTCTGCCACAGTTTGATTGAAAGTTTGCGGTTGAGTCAAAAAACACCAGTGATTCCCCGGTACTTTGACAATTGTCAGATTTTGCAAGTATGTTTTGTAGGGCTGCATTTGCCAATCCATGCGATTTACGCCTGTTTCCGGCTGTACGAACAAAGTCGGAATATCAATATTTTCCGTTAAACCGGCAACTTCCATCACTTGGGCAAAAATCTGATTTCTGGCGGGAATCGTAAATTTACTTCCCCAACTTCCGTCTGACTTTTGTTCGATGTGGTTTTGAAATATCATTTGCTGCATTTGGCTCCAACCCGCGTATTCTCCCGATTGTTTAGCTGCTGCTTCGGCTTGGGCTAAAGCCACAAACGGGCCCATACATTTGAGACAGTCTAACTTGCGGTAAACAATTGGTAGCGTGAGTTTCATCACAGCGGGCAGCTTGGTGATGAAGATGGGGTCTACTAAAATCATACTCGAAAGGCGATCGACATTCTGTCGCGCCCAGATCAATGCTAGTTTTCCTGTCCAAGAATGTCCGACAATGTGGGCATCTGGCCAGTTAAGGTGTGCCATCAAAGCTTCCAAATCTGCGATCGACCTAGCAAAAGTATAACCCGTTTCCGGTTTGCTGCTCTCTCCGTGGCCGCGCATATCTGGCGCTACAACATGATAGCGATTGGACAAGTAATTGCCCAAACCAGTCCAGACAACCGCACTATCAGCTAAACCGTGCAACAGCAGCAAACGCGGAACATTTTCTATCCTTGTTTGTGAGTTCCATTCTAGATAAGAAAGTTCGATATCTGGTAATTTCAAACCGTGGCGTGCAAACATATAGAAGAAGTTCCGCAACCAATTTTTAAACTAATTCCAGGAATACGCAAAAGGTTTGTAGTGAGGACTTTAGTCCGCATCCATAAATTAGGACTAAAGTCCTCACTACAAACCAAACATCATTATCCTAAATTTTACCTTTCAAGCTAAACAAAAGAATTTGACAACCGATTTATTGACCAATTCCAGGAATACGCAAAAGGTTTGTAGTGAGGACTTTAGTCCGCATCCATAAATTAGGACTAAAGTCCTCACTACAAACCAAACATCATTATCCTAAATTTTACCTTTTAAGCTAAACAAAAGAATTTGACAACCGATTTTTTGACTAATTTCAGGAATACGCAAAAGGTTTGTAGTGAGGACTTTAGTCCGCATCCATAAATTAGGACTAAAGTCCTCACTACAAACCAAACATCATTATCCTAAATTTTACCTTTTAAGCTAAACAAAAGAATTTGACAACCGATTTTTTGACTAATTTCAGGAATACGCAAAAGGTTTGTAGTGAGGACTTTAGTCCGCATCCATAAATTAGGACTAAAGTCCTCACTACAAACCAAACATCATTATCCTAAATTTTACCTTTTAAGCTAAACAAAAGAATTTGACAACCAATTTATTGACCAATTCCAAGCATACGCAAAAAGTTTGTAGTGAGGACTTTAGTCCGCATCCGTCAGAGGACTAAAGTCCTCACTACAAACCTTCTCCTAAATTTTCCCTTTCAAGCTAAACAAAAGAAACTGAGTTTTTTGAGCTTCCTCAAAATTATCGTCACTCACCAAAATCACACTTTGACTGCCATCCGGTAACAGAGGCCCGAGAGTCATCCCCTCCAAATTGTACAGCCCAATTCCGAGTTCGCTCATATCAATCAGCAACTTTTTCCTCACAGGTTCGACCATTGCCATTTGCCCTTTAAAACTCTGGATTCTCGAAGTATCAGTCGCCGCCCCAACCGCTACTTGATAAATCCTAGCGCTGTATCCCGACAGCCCAAAAGAACGCTCCAAACTCAAAAATTGACCGCCGCCGACAGTTACCAATTCTGTTAATCCGTTCAAAACACTCATCGGAACTTGGTCTAGCTTGTAAAGATTTTCTGAGACTAATTGCGGTGTTTTATCGACGATAATATAATGTAAAAGACGGAGTTTGCTTGCCTGTTCCGGGTCTAAATCTTGAATTAACGGCGCCGCTGTCGCTGTAAACAACCGAAACGGATCGAGACCACCCGGACTAAAGGTTTCTGGGTCAATGCTTAAGGATTCAAAACCTAAATTGTCCTGAACTCCTTGTTGCTGTTGTTCATCGTTAATATCGGGAATGTAGCGCTTGGGTATTGGTAAGTTTCCTCGCAATTTCCCGGTGGTGAGGTCAAATTCGCCGACAAAAGGAGGGCTACCTTCGCTGGCGACAAATACGGAATTCCGTGGAGACAATGCGATGCCTTCGGGATTGATGGAATCCCAAGGGAAGGTTTCACCGTCTGCTTTTTTCAGGGAAGTAACGCCTTCAACGGCCACTTTTTTCAAGCGAATATTTGCTGGATCGCTAGATGTGAGGTCGAGTCTGAGACTGTAAAATCTGGCTTCTCCGTTTTCGCTTTTGTCGTCGGAAAGGGCGTAAAAACGATAAGCTTTGGAAGTGACGCCGCTAATACCTTTTGGATCGTAGGTGATTCCTGACAAGCCGCCGACTGGTGCTCCTTCAAAGTTGATTTTTGGCAATTCGTACTCGCCTAAAAAGTCTAAGGAAATTTCAGGAAAAGAGCGGTCTCTAGCAATGGCGGGAGGAGCAGCGCAAGCTGTGCATACAGTTAGCAAAATTAGAGCTAAACTGAATAAGCGCAAAAGGCGTTGGCGAAGCCCGCCCCTACGGGGGCTACGCCAACGAAGAGAATCGCCCAACGCCTTTAACTGTGAATAATTGCTCAGTGCGGTAACTTTTATTTTGTCTATCTTGTTGAACAGTTGGCTTTTGTGCCATCTTTGTGACATAATTTATACCGTTTTGTAAATATGCAAAACTTGATGTTTCGTGCAGGGCTGCCGAATCGCGGCAATTATATTTCTTTTATGAGAAATTCTGTGCCATTTGGGTGCTTGCTTTTTTTGTGGCTGTGTACTGGTTCTATTGCTAGCGCCCAAACTAATCCACCACCCCAACCCCTCGATCAATTTTCTCCTAATCCTCTAGAAATTACCACACCCGATCCCCTAAAGCCCGCTACTGAATCTTTGAGCAATACTCAGCGGGACGAACTGACAGCGGCGCTGCAACAGTTAAGCTTAGAAGCAGCCGCTAAACTGCAAGCTGGAGACGGGGCTGGTGCTTTTGATATTTGGTTCCGAGAATTGCGGCTGCGGAGGTATCTTGGCCCGGCGGCGGAAATTGCTGCTTTGAGTCGGGTGGGAAGTGTGGCTTGGAGTAGCAATAAAAACCTCGAACTTCAGCTTATTACTAAACGGTTGCAAGCAATTCAAAAACAAGTCAAATCAGAAGTATCGGTGAATGCTGAGTTGCTCCCGGCTTTGGCTGCGGCGTTTCAGCAGGTGCGCGCTAAAGGCCCGACTGTAGAAGTTTACCAACAAATTCTCGATAATGCGCGCCAAAGTCAAGATATATTGGCTCAGGGTCAGACTTTAAAGGCGATCGCCCTGATTCACATCAATTGGCTCAGTTATGATAAAGCGGCTCCTGTGTATGAGGAATTGGCAACTTTAATTCAGGAAAACCGCGCTGTATTTGCGGCTAATTCTGCTGTACCAAATTCTGCTGTAACGGCGGGAAACGGCGCGCCGCCGCAGCCTGTTACTCCTCCGACGGAGGTGGATGCTTTGAGACAGTTGGCCTACGTTTACCAGCAGTCGAAACAGCCCCTCAAGGCGATCGCAGCCCGGGAAAGACTGGCGGCGGTGTATGTAAATTTGCAAAATCCGGCTGCGATACCGCCGCTCAAAATGGCGATCGCCACCGATTACCAAACGATCGGTCAAATCAACTTAGCAGCTCAATACTACCAGGAAGCCTACAATTTAGCAGTTCCGATTCAACAGTACGCCCAAGCCAGCGAAGCTTTGGAGAAATTAGCATTGCTTTATCGATCGCAAAAGCAGTGGGAGCCGACTGTGCGGATTTATCAAATGCAGTTGCTGTTAGAAGAACGGGCTTACAATTGGTACGGATTGATGAGTGCTTACGACAATCTAGGTCAAGTTTACCAGGAAATGAAGGCTTACGACAAAGCTTTGGCAGCCTATCAAAAGGGATTGGAAGTCGCGAAAAGATTGGGACACAGACAAGAGTATTTTGACAAGAAGATTATCAAAGTTAACAAGCAATTACAAAGGACTTCGTAGGTGTCTGCTGACAACACTGTCAACTTATGATATCAGTCGTTGAAATGTCGTAAAGTGCGATCGAAACGCACCCTACGAAGATACTCGGGACTGGTAACATTCTTGCGAAATAGAATAATACACTACATCAGTTTCGTAATAATGAGCATTTTTTTCATATTTCATGCCCACTTTCTGGATCACCCGCTGGGAGGCGATATTTTCCGGGCGGGCGATCGCAACTATTCTCTCCAATTTTAATATTTTAAATCCATAGTTTAGACTAGCAAAAGATGCTTCAGTCGCCAATCCTTGATTCCAATAAACTTTATCCAGTGCATAGCCAAGCTCAACTTCCGGTGTCTTGTCCAGAAAAGCCAGTCCGCAGCGACCAATCATTTTACGATCTATCTTATGTACTACAGCCCACATTCCGAAGTTGTTTTCTTCCCAACGTTTGAGCATGGCATGAATGGCGCTCTCTGTTGCTTCTCTAGTTCTAACTCCTCTGAGGTATTTCATTGTTTCCGCATCGCTGTAGATGCGGTACAGCTCATCTAAATCGTCTGGCGTAAATTGTCTCAGATACAATCTGGGTGTTTCTATTTCTTGCATTTTTAATATATATAATTAACAGCGCGACATTATGATACCATTTTGGGTAAGTATGGCTCCCCAAGATTTGGTTGAATTTCCTTACTCAACTCAACTCAGCTACTTTTGACTGGTAGATTTTTCGCGAAATTGAATAATATACTCGATCGCAATCATCGAGGTTATGCTGGTATCTCATCCCCACTTTTTCCATTACCCGCCGCGACGCGATGTTGTCGGTATCCGCCACAGCCACAATTTTTTCTAGTTTCAATGCTTCAAATCCATACTTGAGGCTAGCCGCTGCAACTTCCGATGCTAAACCTTTCCCCCAATACGCTTTTGCTAACACATAACCGACTTCTACATCAGGTGTTTTGCCTAAAAAGCGAAGCCCCCCGTCGCCAATCAATTGGTTATTTTCTTTATTGACAACAGCCCACAAACCGAAAGCGTGTTTTTCCCAATCTGCGATTATCTGAAATAAATCTGCTGCTGTCTCTTCTCTATTTCTGACGCCTTCGCTCACATACTTCATAACTTCGGCATCGCTGTAGATGCGGTACAGCTCATCTAAATCCTCTGGCGTAAATTGTCTCAGATACAATCGGGGCGTTTCTATCTGTCGGGATAAAGAATTTGCTAGAGCTGTAGTAAAGGATTCCATAATTTAATTGACTGCATTTGCTACAATTATTACTTGGAGATATTTTACAGCTTTTTTGCTCAAAGAGCGATCGAACTTGGAAAGCCAGTCCTACAAGCTGCGGAACAAAAAAATCTGACTATCCCGAGCAAAAACCCCGAAATTTAGCAGCCAAATCGCTTCTGCAATCTAAAATCTAAAATCTAAAATCTAAAATCGAATGACCATTTCCTCATCAGTAGCAGACACCAAAAACCAACCCCGCCGCGATACAGACTGGCGGTTATTCCTGAGGTTGGCATCTTACGCAACGCGCAGCAAACGCTTGCTGATGATTTCGATCGCACTATTAGTACCCCTAGCAGTCTCAGGAGCAATTCAACCGATTCTCATCGGACAGGCTATTTCGGTAATTCGAGCGGAACCTACCTATGAATTCTTGCGAGGATTGCCTTTATCTACTGCATTAAATGTTTTAGCCATTTTGCTGATGCTAACTATAACATTTAGATTGGCACTGCAATCAGTTCAAGGATATTTAGTCACCAAAGTAGGGCAAATTATTACTACTGATATTAGAAATGATTTGTTCGCCCACGTCACATCCCTAGCAGTCAGATTTTTCGATCGCACTCCTGTCGGTAAATTGATGACGCGCCTCACCAGCGATGTAGAAGCTTTGGGGGAAGTTTTTTCCGGCGGGGCGATCGGAATTGTCAGCGATTTATTTTCAATTTTAGTAATTGCTATTTTCATGTTTACCATGCAGTGGCAATTAGCTTTAATGTTGGTAACGATGATGATACCAATTACCGCCCTGATAATTTATTTCCAATACCAATATCGGCTCGCAAATTACACTACCAGAGAAGAACTTTCCGATCTTAACGCCCAACTGCAAGAAAACCTGACTGGTATCGGCGTTGTGCAGCTATTCCGCCGCGAAAGATTCAACTCAGAATTGTTTAGCGTCACCAACAAACGCTACATTAAAGCCGTTGATAAAACTATCTTTTACGACTCAGCGGTATCTGCAACCTTAGAATGGATTGCTTTAGTGGCAATTGCAGCCGTTTTGTGGCTGGGCGGTCAAAAAGTTCTGCAAGGTACGATTAACTTTGGTACTCTGTCGGCCTTTATTTTATTTGCTCAGCGTCTCTTCGATCCGCTGCGGCAATTTGCGGAGAAATTTACGGCAATTCAAGCAGGATTTACTGCCATCGAACGGATTAGCGATATTCTCAACGAACCGATCGAAATTAAAGATCCAACTAGCGGGGAGAAGGAAGAAAGTTCGGCAGCGAGCAATGTGCGGGATGTAGCGGATGTAACGGATGTTAAGAAGAGGGAAGAAGGAAGAAGCGGATATTATTCACCGCTGCTGATTGCAGGTCATCCAGAGGCTTTTGCCTATAATTTATCTTCAGATGAGGAAGAATTGGTAGAGGATAATCAAACTCCTGTAAGTTCTGAATATCGCCTATCAGCTAACAATCAAAAATCGCTAGTTGTTCATGCTGAATCAAAGCAAGCCGCATCCGGAGAAATCCAATTTGACAATGTGTGGTTTGCGTACAAAGAGAATGAATATGTGTTGCAAGACCTCAATTTTACCATCAAATCGGGCGAAAAAGTCGCATTAGTCGGCCCTACGGGTGCGGGCAAAAGTTCGATTATCCGTCTCCTGTGCCGCCTTTACGAGCCCACGCGAGGCAGGATTTTGGTTAATCATGTGGATATTCGCGATTTACCTCAAGCGGAATTGCGAAGACACGTAGGGGTGATTATTCAAGATGGCTTTCTATTTGCTGGTGATGTGAAGAGCAATATTAGCCTGGGTGAAAGTTACTCGATGGAGGAAATTCAAGCAGCAGCAGAAAAGACGAATGTTGCTCGTTTAATTGAAGAGTTACCTCAAGGTTATGACACGCAATTGCGGGAGAGGGGAACCAATCTTTCGGGGGGACAAAAGCAGTTGTTAGCGTTTGCTCGCGCGGCTATTCGCAACCCGAGTATTTTAGTTCTAGACGAGGCAACTGCTAGTTTGGATGTGGGGACGGAAGCTTTGATTCAAGAGGCTTTGGAGCGTTTGATGGTGGACAGAACGGCGATAATCATTGCTCACAGGCTCTCGACTATCCGAAATGTCGATCGCATTTTGGTGCTCAAACGCGGGCAATTAATAGAATCTGGTAGCCATGAAGAGTTGTTGCAACTAGAAGGTTTGTATGCCAGTTTGTACAAGCTGCAAATGCTCGGCAGTTAGACAGCAATGAAAAGCGTTCGTAGTGAGGACTTTAGTCCTTCTTTAATCAAAAGGGTTCGTAGTGAGGACTTTAGTCCTTCTTTAATCAAAAGGGTTCGTAGTGAGGACTTTAGTCCTTCTTTAATCAAAAGGGTTCGTAGTGAGGACTTTAGTCCTTCTTGATGCGGACTAAAGTCCTCACTACGAACCAATATTATTGTTGCAGTAAGAAGGTTTGTATGCCAGTTTGTACAAGCTGCAAATGCTGGGAAGTTGACAGTTGACAGAAGATCCCCGAGCGGAGTCGAGGGGTTGACAGTTGACAGTTGACAGTTGACAGAGGGAATATTTTTTCCTAAACTTGGCAGATTTTTGGTTTTAGATTTTAGATGCGATAACAAATCTAAAATCTAAAATCTAAAATCTAAAATCGAATCATTTGCCAAAAATTATTTTTCCAAGGGTTTGTGGCAAGTGAGTTATGTGTTGAAAAAGTTGACTTGGCCCGATACCAAATAATAACTGCATCGCCAGAACAATTGCTGCTATAGAAAGTGCTGTACCAACGCTGGCTTTCAATACTTTAAATGCCCAATTAAATACTAACCAAGATACCAGTAAGGAAGCAATTAAGATGATTAACTCTATTGGCATATAACATTTTTAACTCTAATTTTTAATTCAAGCAATACTGCCGCGTTTCCGGGTTTCCTTGTTAGAAATACCGACATTTTTTAAACCTGCTTTAATCATTTGCTGCTCTAACAAAGCGAAAAAGCTACTTCGATCGCCCCCGGTGACAACTGCTTGGTTGTGGGCTTCTGCTAGCGTCACGGGATAACCACCGCCTTTGTGTACTTGAGCCAGCATCATTCCTAATGCTAAATCTAGCTGTGTCCGATCTTGTGCTACCCATTCCGGCACTTCTATTCTAGCAATTTCTGTACCCACATGAACGTAACAAAAATAGATGGGATTGACACCGTATAAATCTAAAATTCGAGCGTGGGATTTCCACAACGGGCTTCTTTGTCCGGGTAGCAGGATTGTGGCCCACAAGACGGCATCTCGCAAAGGTTCAAATTCTTGACAAGGTGCTTTGTCATCGAAAGCACTGGTGGCGGAAAATCCGACGTTGGGACAGTTTGTCATGCAGTCTGGTACTTCGTGGGTGCAAGCTTGAAACCGCAAAAAAGATAAGCTTTCGGTGCTGCGAGAAGCGCTTAAGTATCCTAATAGGGGAATTTTGGCAACACGCAATTTGTCCCAAGCTTCTAAAATTGGCTGCAAAATTCGATCGCGCGCTTCGCTAGGTAACTGTTCCAAAAACCAATAAATCAGGGAACCATCTACCATTGCTAAAGTTGGCGCCGGCAGTTGATTGTCATTAGCTTTTGCCCAATTGCAGCCCATTTCTGCGAGGGCGATGGCTTCGGAAACGGCGCGCTTGTATCCCATCCACTCTTCGGTTCTAATTCCCCACTGCCGCGAAGCATACAAGTCTTCGGGTTTGTAGAAAACTTCGGGTACGCTGTCTAATAGAGGATGGCGGCTTTGCCCGTAGTGCAGCATGACAATGCCGACGTTGATTAAGTAACAGTAGGCGATTTCGTGATGGCTGGGCGAAATTTGCGATCCGTCTGTGGCGAAGACTGTGTGGGCGGCGGGCGGTGCGGTGATGTAAGTGCGATCGGACAATGGCTCGATCGGCGTAGCTGCATTGAATAAAGTGCGATCGTTCCAACTCTCTTGCAATTCTACCAAATTTTCCTGGTCTACCGCCGCTGTTTCCAGCAAATTTTGAGCGACTAGCAAACGCTGGCGAGCGGCTAAAGCCTCCACATTCAAATGTTGGCTCATCCCCTGCATTGCCTTGGCTGCTTTAGTTAAATCGAGCATTGGTTTTAAGTGTCAATATAGCAATTCTCAAGTGAGGAAGGTGCAGATTGATAATATCTTCTTAGAGAGGTTCGTAGTGAGGACTTTAGTCCGCAAAAAGCAAAGGACTAAAGTCCTCACTACGAACCTATTTAACTGGTTTCAAGGCTCTGCCTTGGAACCCATGCCCAGAGGCTCTGCCTGGGCACAGAATTTGGAGGCTCTTCCTCCCGATCTGCGTTACCAGGCACAGCGAAAGTAACGAGTAAACGAGTAAAAAAGTCAACAAAAAAATGAAAAATATTGAGTGTTTTTTATTGTGAAAACCCAAAAAAGTCCTACCTGCAAACAAGTCTAACATTAACATTCGTCAGGCAACCAATCGGCAAAATCTCCGGCAAACTGCGACAGAGAAAGCAATTGAACGGGTGGATTTTGGGCCACAGATTCCCGTTCAGCCAAAGTATTGTAACCCCAATCAGCCAAAAACAACTTCACCTGAGATAAATCCGGCTGCTGCTTCACTGAGAGCAAAGTTTTTAACCGATCTTCCACAAACCAAATAGTCGTATCTTTGCCAGATGCTGCCAAAAACTCCCGCAAAATTTGGTGTTTCGGCTTATTGTATTCCTTGCCAAAAATCAACTCCGACGGCATTTGTACGCCCGCTAGCTGCAATAGTTCTCGCACAAAACGTCCTTCCTTGGTGGTGACGATCGCGACTTTCACCGCACTGTCTTCTTGCAAACACCGCAGGCGATCGGCTACTCCGGGATAAAAGCGGTGCAAAGACAGCCACCCAGCTAAATCCTCAGCAATCCAATTATCGCGCAGCCCGTCTAACATCGCGCCGACAGACTGGGCTTTCAAATTATTTTCGGTCAATAACTGCGGGACAATATTCGGCCAATCTTGCAAAATTTGTTCTTCCGTAATTCCTGTCAGCAGGGCGCGAATCAACAGGGGCATTTCCCAACCGGTTTCGATGGCTGGGCGCACTCGGTAGAAACTCAAGGCTAAATCTGGATCGGGCACTGTTTCGACTGGTTTCCAGATTTGGCAGTAGGCACGCCAAGCTGTTTGGAAATATTCGATTAGTCCGTCACAAATCACACCGTCAAAATCTAGGGCGAGAATTGTTGGAAAATTATTAATCATCAATCGATTTTAGATTTTAGATTTTAGATTTTAGATTTGGGTGAATACAGCAGATTGCAGATTTATTCGGTACATTCCAGAGTCCTTACGGGACACGACATTGCCATGTCCCTCTTCTGTGTACCTCACATACCTCAAGAGTCCTGTAGTCTCGATTAAAAAGAGTCAACTAGCGGTTTATCTGCCAGCGCTTCTAGTTTTTGGGACTTCAACAATTGCGTCCACTCGGCCTTGAGACTCGCATCGTCGGGTGCTGTTCGCCGCATTTGGGCTAGAGTAGCCAGAGTCTCGTACCAAATGCCATTTTTAGCATAGGCCATCAGCCTCACTCTCGGGTCGGGATTTGCTAAATCGCTTTTGAGATTTCCCTGCGGTGCAATTCGCTGCATCCATCCTCTAACAATATAATCTCCTGAGCGCTCTTGAGGATCGCAAGCTAGTGCAAACGACCATACATATCGCTTCCCAACTTCAATATTTTTGGTCTTGTCTTTATCAGAAATGCTAACTCCTACAATTCCGGCTTTGTCAATTTTTAAACTAGATTCGTAAACTACTTCAGATTCATCTTCGTTTAGCAAAACAAACTCGACTTGAGCCGCCGGTTGAGAAACGTAGACAAAAAATGTGGGCGCCTCTGTTAGCGTTAAGCCAATATTGCTTTCAGGTATTAAGGGAGTAATCGATAAACCTTTTTGCAACTGACAGCCTCGATGCGTTCCCCCTTGTCGGTTGTCGGGGGCTGTGACATCTGGAGGTTTGAAATTAACATTCTGACTCAGCAAAACTGGTGGTGGTACAGCTTGGATGGGCGGGAGCAAACTGGGGAGAGTTACGGAGATCGCCAATACGGCGATCGCCAGTGCAACTCGGTTTATAAAACGTTTCATTTTTTTTATTAGATAAATAAATCTTCGGTAGGCATTTTTACTTTGATTAGCTAAGAGTTTGTTCACCAACTTGTAGAGATGTTCTCGATCGCCTCTCTACTGTTAACCCGGAGTTTTAAATTAACTCCGGGCGCGATCGGCTAAATTTGTGAGTTTTCACATCCTCACATCAAGATAGAGAAAACTTCAACCAATAGCGAGTTTTAAAGGGGCCCAACCAGCGGTTGAGCTGCCACTGATTCCAGTCCTTGGGACTGCAACAATTCCGTCCACTTCGCATTCAGCTTGGCATCTCCCGGTGTCTGGCGCCGCATTTGGGCTAAAGTAGCGAGAGTTTCGTACCAAATCCCATTTTTAGCGTAAACGTCCAGCCTCGTCATCGGGTCAGGATGTGCCACCAAATCCCTTTTAAGAGTTGCCTGGGGTTCTATGCGCTGCACGAATCCTTTAGTAACTAAATCTGCCGATCGGTCTTCTGGTTCGCAAACCATGGAAAACGACCACACGTATCGCTTGCCAACTTCCAAGGATTTATTGCTGTCACTGCTAGCAGGAATTGCCACTCCCACAATGCCGGCTTTTTCAACTTTAAATGTTTTTTCATAGACAACTTTGTCCTCGTTTTCGGTCAGCAAGGTAAACTCTATTTCTGCTGATGTTTGAGGTAAGTAGACAAAAATTGTGGGAGAATCGGTGAGAGTTAAACCGATATTAGTGGGAGGTACTAAAGGAGTAACAGATAAACCCGCCGGACAAAGCTTGGAACCGCGATGTGTCCCTCCTTGTCTGCCGCCCGGTGCTGTGACGTTGGGAGGCCGGAAATTTACACTCTGACTCAGCAAGAACGGCTCCGATTGTGCCCGCACTCCTGGTGCACTGGCGAGGGTAGCGGATAAGCCAGATATGGCGATCGCTAGTGTAGCTCCATGTAGAAAACGTTTCATTTTTTTTGTACCTTTCACTATAATATTGCAAACACAGATACTCCCTGCTGGCGACCAATATTTTTGAGAGGCTAGTCTCAGCGCGCAGATACACAATTTCAACCTTGACATATCATCAATAACACTAATTAATTCGATCGGCAAGTGATTCTGGGGCCCAAAAATCCCCTGGCAGACCTTGGAAGTATCATTGCATACACATTCGCTGGCGGCCGACTGTAAAAATTTGTTACAAAGCAATCGGAGTTTCCGGGTGTTCTAAGATGGAGGAAGTGTCGCACAGGTAGCTGTCAGGGGCAACAAATGCTGTGCTTTTGACATACTCCCCGGCGTGAACGCACGAGGATTCTGAATTCAAACAGCAATTGCAGGCAAAGCCTGTCTTACATCGCCTAGCTCAACGGTGGATGCCCCCACCGCACAAATATTTAAGGCTGCATTGGAGTCTCGGTCGTTTACCGAATTGCACTCGCGGGCAGCGCCAAACTCTAACTGATAACTCAAGGCTTTCAAGAACATGACCACAACAACTACAGGTCTTAGAACTCGGATACCAGCGGTCGATGCAGACAACCTGCTTGCCCTTCTTTTTAGCAACCCACTCCAAGATTTGCAAGAACTCTCGGAATGCCAGATCACTGATCTTGCGCCCCCAAAGTCTCTGCATTCCCTTAAGGTTCAGTGTTTCAAAGCACAGCACGTCAAACTTATCTATCAATTTATGGGCAAGTTTCCAAAACCAATCAGAGCGACGGTTAGTTACGTCTTCATGTTTGCGGACGAGATGCTTTCTAGCCTGCTCTCGATTAGCAGAACCCTTCTTTTTACTCGACAGTTTCCGCGAGGCTTTTGTGATTTCATTGATCGACTGCTTCAGGAATTGGGGCGATTCAATCTTGGAGCCATCAGAGCAAGTGAGGAAAGTTTTCAAACCAAAATCAAAGCCAGCGATTCTACTCGTCTCGACTTCAATTACCAACTCAGAACTATCAACGACCACAACCATAAAAAGCTCTCCCAAAGAAGTTCGTTTAATGGTCACAGTCTTAACCGTTCCCTCAATCTCTCGACTGTTCCAATACTGGTAGACTCGACTCCCAATTTTGATACGGTTGCCACCCAAGAATTTATAGCCTGCTTGCTTCAGCGTGAACGATTTATATTTTCTGACTTTTTTAAAGTTGGGCGGCCTAACTCCTTTTTTGTGGTGCTTGAAGAACAGTTGGTACGCCTTCTCAATCCTCTGGCAAATGTCCTGTACAGCCTGAGAACCAACAGACTGCCAGAACTGATTACGCTTGCGAATCTTGGCGATATGAGCTTGAAGTTTGGCGCAGTTCAGATGCTTTTTGAACATCCGATAGTACCGTTTATGCAGCGCAATTGCGTGGTTATAGATCACCCCAGCAGCATTGATTTGCAGCTTCAGGTATCGATTTCGATTGTGCTGATAAAGTTTGAACTTCAGTGTTTTCATGCTACTATTATACAGCATTTTTCTGTACAGAATCATGAAGAAAAGATTGGATTTCAGGAGAGAAGAATCGGAGCTAGAAGTCCTTGAAACTTATTGCAAAGTTGTAGGCAGAACAAAAACCGATGTTCTCAGGGAGTTAATACGGTCGCTCTCCAAGAAAAAGCCGTCAAGGGAAGGACGGGGCTTTAGACCCATTTCTCTGGTAAAAAGATGCAAATTTTCATGGTGGGCTCATGACTAAAATATTTAACAAAATGCGATCGGCAGCGGCTCAATTCAGTCAAAAGTATAAATCATCACTCTTCTTTGCTAGGTCGGTATTAATTGCTAGCACGGCAGTAACGTTATCCTTGGTGGGGGGCAGACAGCTAGGAATACTCGAACCAATTGAATTAACCGCCTACGACCAAATGGTGAGGTGGCGTCCCGATTCCCAGCCCGACTCGCGCTTGCTAATTGTGGGGATTACCGAGGCAGACATTCAGAAACTGAAGCAGTGGCCGATATCCGATCGCAAAATAGCTGAAATCTTACAAAAACTCGAAAAAATGCAGCCGGCAGTCATTGGCTTAGACGTGCTGCGAGACGTACCTTTAGGAGACGGGCGCGAGGAATTAACTAAAGTTTTACAAAAAAGCGATCGAATTATTGGGGTATGTTTAGTCACCGACGGCAGCCCCAACAATCCCGGTTCTCCGCCGCCGCCAGGAATGCCAGAAAACCGGGTGGGATTTGCAGATTTTGGAGTCGATCCCGGCGGCATACTACGCAGGGCTTTATTATTTATGAAACCGCCGACAATTGAGGGTACGTCCTCAGCCGACAAGCATCTTTGCAATGACAGTTCTCAGGTTTTATTTTCCTTTAACCTCCAGCTAACACTCCGCTACCTGCAAGGGCAAAAAATCTTGCCTGAACTGGCACCAGACCAATCTCTATGGCTGGGAAAAACCCAATTAAAACAACTAGAAAATAATGACGGAGGATACAGCAATGCCGATGTCAGGGGATATCAAATACTAATTAACTATCGTGCGCGGCAGCAAGTCGCAAAGCAAGTCACAATTACTGATATTTTAGAAGGAAAAGTAGATCCAAATTTAGTTAAAGATAAAATAGTTCTCATCGGTTACACCACAGAAACGGTTAAAGATTACTTTTATACTCCTTACAGCGCGCAACAGCAAAATAACCAATTCATGCCGGGTATTGTGGCGCACGCCCAAGTAATCAGCCAACTTTTGAGTGCTGTTTTAGACCAGAGACAGATGTTTTGGTTTTGGCCGGAATGGGCAGAAGTTCTGTGGATTTCGGGATGGTCAATTGTGGGAGGAGCCGTGGCGTCGCGGATGGCTCACCCAGCGCAGTTGGTACTGGCATTTGGAGGGCTTCTGTCGGGGTGTTGCGCGATCGGCTTTGGGATTTTTATGTTGGGAGGGTGGGTGCCTGTGGCAGCCCCAGCCTTAGCATTAATCCTCACTGGTGGCAGTATTATATCGGCAGACAGATTTAATAAAGCTGGGTACGGGAAAGCAATTAGCGATCGAGTCAAACAAGTCTTCAAAATCGAAATAGACCAAGCCAAAAAAGAACAGCAAGTCGCAGAAATTACCGAATCTGATTTCTTTAAGGAATTGCAGCAAAAGAAAGATAAACTGAGAATTAGCAAAAAAGAAACCTCTGAACCACCACCTTCCCCACCCCAAGAAATAACTGCAAGTGTCCCCGAGCTTCCCCAAGCAGAAAGTCAGCCAGACGAATACTTAGCTCAGTTGCAGCAAAAAGCCAAACAGCAGAAGCAGCGCGCCGCCGCGACTGCTGCCGAAAACGCCTCAAAAACAGGTGCGATCGATGCAGGCGGCACTTCTAGCGGGAGCGAAACTAAACCCGATGAGGAGTTCAGCGATTTGCAAGCTAAGGCAAAACAGATGCGACAGCGCCGGAGCCAAGAAAAAAAGATCGAAGATCAAAAGACTGATAATTTAGCAGGTAAGGAGGATTTGGGAGGCAAGGAATAATAAAAGACAAACTCGACGGTATCAGACATTGTATCATAATTTATTGTCGCCGTTTCTTGCCCTGATAGTTGGAAAAACTACAGTCAAATATGACCCAATAGGCTGGGGATTATACAGTCATGAATTCTTTCGTGACTGTGTAACACAGATAGAGAGATGGCTTGGGGTGTCGTAAGCTATTGCTCGGGTGCAGGAGATAAGAGACGATCCTTAACCCCGACCTATTAAAATATCACTTATAGCAGTTCGATCTCCCATATTCACGGAGGTTTAGGGTAATGGGGAAAAAGGCAATCGCTAATAAAAGAAAAACGCAATCAATAAACAGCTTGGCTCGTGCCGCAGATGGTGTCGTGTCAATCACCCATTACCCATTACCTTTTTCCCGATTACCAGACATAGCTCATCTTTTTGAGACTCGGCTGTATTTTCCCTGGGTACGCTGTTAGCCCGGACGCTCAAACTACTGTACCATCTATCTCTAGATGAAGAAGGTTGTTAAAATTACTTTTAGTTGTAAAATATAGTTTTATTAGGTTCTGATTAATTCCGCAATTATTGAGTCTGATTGATACCCTGCGGAATCTGCTCCGGAGGCTCGCACCTATAGAGCAATAGACTGGGGTGAAGAAATTCCTGAAGGTACAACGATGATGTGAAAAATAGATGCGGAGATTGCTTAGCCCTTGCGGGTTATCTTGGGACAAAAAGGTTAACAATCGCGTCTTGACCTAGAGAGGACATAAATCATCAATCGGTCTCTATAAAAGTAAGGCCTAATACAGAACTTCAAAGTCAATCAATGACTAGACTTAAATAGATAATTGTTCAATCTTTGCAATACGCATATCATGTCTAAAATCATTTCTGTCCACTCTTACCGGGGTGGAACTGGCAAATCGAACACGACTGCAAACCTGGCATCTATTATTGCTCGCGGCGGAAATCGGGTCGCCATTGTAGACACAGACATTCAATCACCCGGGATTCACGTGCTGTTCGGTTTCAGCGAGAGCAACATGGATCGCTGTCTGAACGATTACCTGTGGGGGCGGTGTCCGATCGCGGATACGGCCTACGATGTGAGTTCGCTGCTGCCCAAATTAGCCACCAACGGCACCCTCTACCTGATTCCTTCGAGCATTAAAGCAGGAGAGATAGCGCGAGTTTTGCGCGAAGGCTACGACGTGGGGCTGCTTACCGACGGCTTTCAAGAACTGATCGACGCTCTCGACTTGGACTACCTATTTATCGACACCCACCCGGGGCTCAACGAAGAAACTCTGCTGAGCATTACGATTTCCGACATCCTGCTGCTGATTCTGCGTCCGGATCAGCAAGATTTTCAGGGAACGGCTGTCACGGTAGATGTGGCGCGCAAATTAGAAGTTCCCAAGATTTTGATGACGATCAATAAAGCTCCAGAGTCTCTGGATTTCGATGATTTGAAGCAGCAAGTAGAGAGTATTTACAATATCCCAGTGGCGGGGGTGCTCCCCCACAGCGACAAGATGATGCTGCTGGCGAGCAAGGGGGTGTTTGCGCTCCACTTCCCTAACGATCCTCTAACTCAGGTCGTCGAAGGGATTGCCAGACAGATTGTGGGATAATGGGTGTCGCCAGAGGCTCCACTGGCCCTCCCCGCGGGTTTCCATCAGCTCAATTCCAGCAGCCCGCTGTCCTCCTGCGTATCCGGCGGATGCTGTGGAGAAACTTGGTCGGCGGCGACAATATTTGCTTAAAGAGTCAGGAGAATAGCGACAAAATGAGATACAAATAGATTATGAGAATTTGTTAAAAAACTTTAGGAGGATAACTCATGGATTTTGACTTCCGCATACTGATAGTATTGATGCCCGTCTTGTTAGCGGGCGGCTGGGCAGCTTACAACGTCGGCGCTGTAGCTATCAAACAAGTGCAGAAAATGTTGAACAAGCAAGCTTAAACTCAGCCTCTTCACCGCTAATTTCGCAGCCGACTGTTTCTGGAGATACAAAAACAGTCGGCATCTTTGTGCGCGGGGGGCGATCGCTCCGATCGCCTTGAGTTTGCCCCGGAGAGTGCAATTTACGACTGGAGGCAGATCAGGCCACAGCTAGAGAAAAGTTATAAATAAACTTGCCCACCAACCATTGTGCGATCGATCGAAATATTTAGTATCCAGGCAATTGCCTGCGTGGGGCAAGTCCCTAATTGGAAAGCTCGGTGTTTGGCGATCGGCATTTGTGATGAGATTTTGATACAAATATTTAGCAAGCAAGTTCCGCAAAAAATATGAGACAATCGCAAAAGTATTGGCCATAACAATCGCCCTACAAACTGCGAAGTTTAACCTGTAGGGAACATCGGTCAAATTGTCAATGTTTAACTCCTATATCTTTAGATAGATTATGCTTTTTCCCCGAGCTAGCGGCATTTTACTTCACCCGACATCTTTTCCCAGCCGATTTGGCGTAGGGGATATGGGAATAGAAGCATATCGTTTTATTGACTTTTTAGTAGAGAGCGACCAGCAATACTGGCAGATATTGCCGCTGGGCCCGACAGGATACGGCAATTCTCCTTATTCTTGCTATTCAGCAATGGCAGGAAACCCGCTGCTGCTGAGTCCGGAAATCCTGCGGGACGAGCAATTGCTCAGCGATGAAGATTTAGATCGTTCGCCGGAATTTCCCCTCGATACAGTAGAATTCGATCGCGCGATCGCTCATAAAATACCCCTGCTTAAAAAAGCCTGCGAAAACTTCAAAGCCAAAGCATCGCCGGTGCAGCAAAGAGAATACTCAGCTTTTTGTGACAGCAAAGCCAGTTGGCTGGAAGATTATGCCTTATTTATGGCACTAAAAGACAGCTTCAACGGCAGTAGCTGGCACACTTGGGAACCAGAAATTGCCCGACGCCAACCCGAGGCGCTAGAAAAATGGCGGCAGCAGCTACATACTGAGATTTATTACTACAAATACGTCCAGTTCGAGTTTTTCCGTCAGTGGACAGAATTGAAACGCTATGCGAATCTGCGCGAGATTAAAATTATTGGCGACATTCCGATTTATGTAGCTCACGACAGCGCTGATGTGTGGTCGCATCCTGAGTTATTTTGCTTGGACGAAGCAAGTGGAGAACCAGCTTTAATGGCAGGTGTTCCCCCGGATTACTTCAGTTCCACAGGTCAATTGTGGGGCAATCCCGTATACAATTGGGAGGCTTTGGAAGCAACTAATTTTCAGTGGTGGGTGCAGCGTTTTGAGGCGATTTTCGCTTATGTAGACGTGACTCGGATCGACCACTTTAGAGGATTTGATGCTTACTGGGCGGTGAAGCGCGGGCAGGAAACTGCGATCGATGGAGAGTGGATTAATGCGCCGGGAACGGCTTTGTTTGAGGTTATTAACGAGAAGTTCGGCAACTTGCCGATTATTGCTGAAGATTTGGGGGTAATTACTCCGGAAGTGGAAGCTTTGCGCGATCGGTTCGAGTTTCCGGGAATGAAGATTTTGCAGTTTGCTTTCGGCGCTGGGCCAGGCGATCCTTTTTTGCCTTTCAATTATGTTCGTAACTGCGTAGTTTACACGGGCACTCACGACAACGACACGACTGTTGGCTGGTTCAATCAACTGCAAAACTACGAAAGAGATGAGGTTTTGCGTTATTTGGGCTGCATCGAACCCCAAGGCATTCACTGGTCTTTAATCCGCATGGGTTGGTTTTCTATTGCTAATTTGGCAATTGTTCCCTATCAAGATTTGTTGGGTTTGGATACCGACGCGCGGATGAATTTTCCGGGGAAAGCAGACGGAAATTGGGGCTGGCGCTATCGCCGGGAAGCTTTGAATTGGGATGTGCGCGATCGGCTCAAAACAATGACTTACATTTGCGGGCGCACACCTCAAAAAAATTGAACAAAAATCGGTAATGGGTAATGGGTAATAGGTAATCAGTCAGTCAAGACAGACATTGTAATTAAAAGCTGTGCACTGTCAGCGATTACCGATTACCGATCGCCCATTACCAATTAACCTTCATTATTTGGGCTTGGCGGTCGGCTTGATTTCGTCTGCTTTAAAAACAACTTCTTTGGCGACTCCCGGGGCTCCGAGCTGTTCGGGTTGTCCGTTATTAACAGCAACCATCACCCCGCCCGCGTTGCCAGCTACAACTACCAATTGCTTTTCGGCTTGCCAGGTGCGGACAGTTCCTGAAGGTAAAGTTCCCTCAAACTCTGTTTTACCATCGACTTCAATCTGCATCCAGGATTCGGCTTTAAAAGTGACGTTAACCATTACTGGTTTATTACCAAATTTACCTGCATTTTCACCGCTTCTTGCTGCTTCCACAGCGGTGTAGCTATCTGGTTTCTGATTTTTTGAGGCGCTCGACCCCTCAGCAATTAAACGAGCTTGTTCTTGTTGCTGAAGCGCTAGTTCTTTGGTTCCTGCACCGTTTTTTGCAGTCACAGAACCGCCCATTAACTGAGATAAGGCATTGACTGAACAAATAATTAGAAATGTGTAAAAAAGATAAAGGTGCATCGGCCGCAACTGAGGCAGATTTAGCCCGGATAGCTTGGCGGACGATCGCGTTGGCGGTTCGAGCGGGAAAAAGTCAGCAAACTGAGCTCCGTCCAAACCCATTGCTTCGGCGTACCGTTTAATCAAACCCTGAGTGTAGACTGGTTCGGGGAGTTGGTCGAGTTTACCGTCTTCAATGGCTTGCAGCAGATTCCGCCGAATCATTGTTACCACAGCTACTTTGTCCAAAGAAATCGACTGCTGTTCCCGGTACTCTCGGAGTTTAGAGCCAATTTCAGCTAATTTTTTCTCAGGTGATTCTGGCTCTTGGGAATGCAGTTTCTGCTTAGTTTTGTTGAAGAATAAAAACAATAAATTCTTTGTCATATGCTGTGCTTTTGGGGATTCACTGGCACGCTTATTGATGTTAGGTTGACTAGATTCCATAAAAAAATAATTTCTGAATCTTCTAGGGGTCGGTAGCAGCCTGGTGGCAATATTGGCCTCGCTGGCGGCTGCAATTCAATCGGGCCAATGGCTGTGCGGTGCAGGCGCACCACGGGATATCCCAACTGTTCGGCGGTGCGCCGAATCTGTCGGTTTCTCCCTTCTGATAGAATTACTTCTAACAGAGTTTGGTCTCCGGTACGAGAAAGAACTCTAACTTTCGCGGGCAATGTTTTTCTACCGGACAAGATAATGCCCTGACGCCACGCTTGCAGTACCGGTTCCGGGGGATCGCCGAGCACCCAAACTTGATAAGTTTTGGCGATCGAGTGACGCGGATGGGTCAAACAAAATGTCAGCTTACCATCATTGGTGA
Source organism: Microcoleus sp. bin38.metabat.b11b12b14.051 (assembly GCF_013299165.1). Taxonomy (NCBI): domain Bacteria; kingdom Bacillati; phylum Cyanobacteriota; class Cyanophyceae; order Oscillatoriales; family Microcoleaceae; genus Microcoleus; species Microcoleus sp. bin38.metabat.b11b12b14.051. The sequence goes on along the minus strand of NZ_JAAFKD010000004.1, from coordinate 86,693 downwards.
GCAAGAGTGCGCCTGTGGAATCTGCATCTAAGCGTCCTACGGGGTGGATGCCTTGACCAGATCGCAATTTGGGCGGCAGGAAGTCAAGAACCTTCGAGCGAGCTCTGGGATCGCTGCAAGTAGAAACTACACCTGCGGGTTTGTTGAGCAACAGATAGACACAAGCGGGTCGATCCGTTGGTTTGACTGGGATGCCATCGACTTCGATGAGATCGCGATCGGGATTTGCTTTTTGCCCTAAAAGAGCAATATTGCCATTAATTCGGACTCGTCCAGCTAAAATCATCTGTTCTGCTAGACGGCGAGAAGCAATGCCCCACTGGGCGAGGATTTTTTGCAGCCTTTCATCAGACATGACGGGAGTGTGGAAACCGCCAACAAAGAGCGGTGGGGGGAGGAAATACGACACGGTTAATGGATTAACCGATGCTGCCAATGTTCAATTCCTGGTTGGGAATAAATTCTAATGCTTGCTAACCAATCGTTACAGGGCGTTGCGCCTGGTGAAGATTGTCGTTATGCCATAACCCTGAATGTTGTGCAAAAACTACGAGGAAAATACTCGCGGCAGGCTATTGCCTGCACCGTTGGTTTGTTGCTGGTTTGAGATGTGTTGGTCTGACCCGACCATGAACCAACACTACCATAAAACCGGTACTGGTGGTTAATTTTATACGCTCGATCGCGAAATTGACCTCGGGATCGCACAACTGGCCAACTTAGGAGAGATCCTTGGTTAAATTTCTGTGTTTGAATATTAAGGTTTGTAATTTTCAAATTGTTTATGACTGTCGATCGCAACTCTGTGTTATTTGACAATATAGCTAGCACTGCCAGCTCTTCTGGGAGTGCCAATCTTGACGAGGACGGGGGGACACCGCCGCCGAACCCAGGCAGCCGGATCGCGAGTTCGGTGCTGTCTCCGGCGGTGCAGTTGTTGCTGCGATCGCAAGTTCAGCAAGTTGACGAGTTGAAGGTGAAAATTGAGGGGAGCGATCGACAAATTTTCAGCGGTACTATCCCCAAAGTAACGGCCGCCGCTCGCGGTGCTGTGTATAAAGGATTACACTTAACAGAAGTTGCCATAGAGGGCTGCGGCATTCGCATTAACCTCGGTCAAGCTCTCAAAGGCAAACCGCTGCGCCTGCTCGAATCGGTTCCCGTGGCAGGCGTTTTGAGGCTCAGTCAAGCCGATTTGAATGCGTCGCTGAAAGCGCCTTTGCTGGCTGATGCTTTGAGTGAATTTTTGCTGCCAATGCTGCCGCTGGCTGATAGCGAAAAGTCGCTAAAGTTGCAAAATTCGCAGATAAAAATTGAACAGGGAAAGTTGACACTTTCGGCGAGTATTTTGCGCGCTGGCGGTACGCAAATTCCTTTGGTATTGCGGACTGGTTTGCGGATTTCCAGCGGTCGCGAATTGATGTTTCAAGCACCGGAAATCGAAATCGATCGAGAATTAAAGAGCAGTGATTTCAATGATTTTCAAATTGATTTCGGGCCGGAAGTCGAGATTGAGGAGTTAATTTTGAGTCTGGGGGAGATTGTTTGTCGGGGCTCAATTAGAGTTTTGCCTTAGCCGGAACTCCTCCAATTCGATCGCGCTTGTCAAAAGAAAGACTCGATCGCGGGCAATAGCAAAGTCACAAAATAGTAGACTAAGGGTGCGGTAAAAACATAACTGTCCGTGCGATCGAGAATGCCGCCGTGACCGGGGATCAACTGTCCCGAATCCTTAACACCGGCGTCTCGTTTCATCATCGACTCAGTTAAATCTCCCAACAAGCTAGCAACGCCAATCAACAGACCAAAAGCAGCGCCACTATAGGGCCAACCCGGCCATTGTAAATACCAAGACCCGGCGACGGCCACGGCGATGCTGCCGCAAACTCCAAATACGGCACCTTCAACGGTTTTTTTGGGGCTGATGTGGGAGAGGCTAGTGCGGCCGAAGAATTTGCCGACAAAATAAGCGCCAATGTCCGCAGCCCAGATGCAGAGGAAAGCCAGCAGCAGCGAAGTAAATCCTAGAGATATGTTGCTGGAACTTGTCCAAGACTGGGACGAGTAAATATTAACGGGCGCGTTGCTTGCTACTAATTGCGAAAATTGGGTTGTAGCCAGATTGGCTGGATCGAGGCCGACTCGCAGCCGTACCCAATAGCTGGGCAAATAACCGCCGTAGAACAATCCTAAAATTGAGGAGGCAATATCGGCGATCGTCGATAATTTAGGTTGGAACAACAGGTAGAAACAGATTAATGTTCCGGCGAGGGGGAACATGGCGTCTACGAGTTGCGGTGCTAAGGCGGCAGTAATCAGCAAGCCTTGACTGACAACTAAGGTAGTTTTGGCAGCGGGTGCAATGCCTTTAGCCCGGGCTAATTGAAAATATTCCAATTGACCTAGGTAGACGATGACGCCAAAGCCCAGGGTGAAGTACCATCCCCCCATAATAATCATTCCTAAAGCAAGGACGATCGCAACTATTCCACTCAGGATACGAGACCAAGGCATAAAATGAATTCTCACAGCAGACGGCGGGTCAGTCGATTTTAGATTTTAGATTTTAGATTTTAGATTCACAAGGGCAGATGAATCTGGGAGGTTGAACTCTTAGTCTAAAATTGTGGTTTTGGGTACGGGTCAGTCTATTTGAGATTTCGGATGCAAGGATTGTTAAGGTACGGGTTTCTCGCTTGCACAGCCAACCGCATCCCCAACTGGCGCTCCAAAATTTCAACTCGGGCGATCGCTCCAGCTACGATCGACCTTATTCTAAGTATGAACGTTAAGCGAACGTAAAAAAGGTTAAGAATTACATTTAGTATTGAGTTCTGAGTCATCCAAATACTTCAAGCCCAGACGAGGATCTTTGATGGGGTGTGGCACTATCTAAGTCTAATGACTAATGACCAATGCCCAATCCCAATGCCCAATGCCCAATGCCCCATGCCCCATGCCCAATGCCCAATGCCCAATGCCCCATGACTAATCGAGCTTTTCGCCGCTGAGAATAAAGATGGGATTGACGGCGGCAAAGATTTGACTCAGGCCCCGAGTCTCCAAGCGGTTGACGGCGGACTGGACTACCTCGATGTTGCGAACTTGCAACTCGGCGAAGCTTTCGGAAAGCGCGTAAAGATTCTCTAAATTCGATGCTGTGGCGACAACTCTACCTTTGGGCCGCAAGTACCGCCAGACTTCCTTGAGAATCATTTTAATGGGGCGCCCTCCTTCGATGCAGACTCGGTGGGGGGGTTCGGGGAGGTTTTCGAGGCATTCTGGGGCGCTACCTTCTATAACTTCTACGTTTTTGAGATCGAATCGATCGCAATTTCGGCGAATCAAGCTTGCGACTTCTTCGTCCCTTTCTACGGCGATAATCCGACCTTTGGGACACAGCAAACCTGTCTCTACGGCGATCGTACCAGTACCTGCACCGATGTCCCACACCACTGAATCTGCTTGCAGCCGCAGGTGGGACAGTAACAGCAGTCGGACTTCTCGCTTACTCATGGGAATTCCCGGTAAACGTTCAAATAAATCGTCTGGGATACCAGGAGTGACGTAGGGCCAAAGCATAGTTTTATTTGAGATTTGAGATTTGAGATTTTAGATTGAAGCAAGATCGAAGTTGGAAGTCAGGCAGAAGTAGAAATTCTCCGTATTTCCTCAAGTCTTAATATTTACTGTCGCACAACCCTGAGAGTTTGGAGGCGGGGATCGCTGCAACCTGTGATTTTGCCCCCGGCTGCAATGATATGTTGCAGGTAGTCAAGGGCTTGTGGCGTAATGATTTCACCGGGCATCAAAACAGGTATTCCTGGGGGATAAGGACAGATGATATCGGCGCTGAGTCGATCGACCGCTTTGTCTATTGCTACGGTTTCCGCTGCGGAAAAGAAGGCCTCGCGGGGGGAGAGTGGGGGAGTGGAAAATCGGGGCAAGGAGAGAATCTCGTCTTCTTTCTGACTTCTTCCATCTAAGTGAGATGTTGCACCATTTTCAAGAACAGGCAAGATGCCTGTTCCACAAAGAGTGAATTTGATTGTGGGGTGGGCATCTTGCCCGCCCATAAAAGACTTATTGACAATTGTGTCAGATGTGACTTTTAAAAGAGTACAAGCTTGAATGAGATTATCAATATCTGTTTCTGTATTTCCCAAACTGATAATAAATGTCAGATGTTGCGGCATTGGTAATTCTGCGGTGACTCCGAGTTCGGAGTGTAAAATTTCATCAGCCGCAAATCCTGTAATTCCTAAATCGGATACTTTTACTGTTAACCTTGTTCTGTCTAATGCTACAAAACCGGGCGTATTTAATGGTTCTAAAACTGATAAGCCGGGAATTTGACTAATGTGCGATCGCGCTTTTTCTGCTAAATGTAAAGTTTGCGCCATTAACTCCTTGCCTTGGAGGGCGATTTGTTGGCGGGCGGCGTCTAATGATGCTAATAATAAGTAGCTGGGACTGGTGGATTGTACTAGCTGCAATGCTCGATCGAGTTTTTGGATATCTAGACGATCGCCCTTGAGATGCAACATCGATGCTTGAGTCATGGCACCGAGGGTTTTGTGGATTGATTGTACTGTTAAATCTGCCCCTGCTGATAGAGCCGGTTCTGGCAAGTTGGGGTGGAAGTTAAAGTGCGCGCCGTGGGCTTCGTCTACTAATAAGGGTATGTTGTATTGATTGGTAATTTTGGCGATCGCCCGCAAATCCCCACAAACGCCGTGATAGGTTGGGTAGACGACCATTACTGCTTTCGCGTCGGGATGTTGTTCTAAGGCTGCTGCTGTGGCTTCTGGGGTGATGCTGTTGGCAATATCCCAAGTGCGATCGTACTCTGGATCAACAAAAATCGGCATTGCGCCGGATAAAATTAAGCCGGAAATTGCCGATGAGTGGATATTTCGAGGCAAGATAATTTTATCGCCTGTGCCGCAAGTCGCGACAATGGCGGCGATAATTCCGCAAGTCGAACCGTTGGCTAAAAAGCGAGTTGAGTCTGCTCCAAATGCTTGGGCTGCTAACTCTTGAGCTTGAGCAATTGCACCTTCTGGATTGAAGAGATTGTCTAATTCCGGCAATTCCGGCAAATCGGAACGAAATACGGCGGCACCGAATAAGTCAACTAGCTGTTGAGAGATTCCTTGTCCGCGTTTGTGTCCGGGGGCGTAGAATGGTGCGTGATGGTGATTTGTGCGATCGCGCAGGGCATCTAATAGAGGAGTTTGTTGTTGAGAGTTGGCTTGTGACACGATCGATCTTGATTGCTGTATTTGATCTGCGATTTACGCGCGAGTGGTGAGAAACCGGGTTTTTTTGCGAAAATACTGCATCTACACCTTTAATTTCGATAAAAACCCGGTTTCTTTGGTATTGATGCGCCCTGCACTGTGATATTTAGCTTAATGCTTAAGGCATAATTTCAGGCAGACGTAACAGTAAATTATCGCTATTTAGATAGATGTGTCAGGCGCTATTTTGATTTTAATATAATAGAATGCTTCATAAATGTTTGATTGAGAGTTCAACCGCAGATGAAGGCAGATAGACGCAGATAGACGCAGATAGACGCAGATAAATTTAAGGTGTTTTTCAAGTCTGTCAACTCTAATTAACCAATACCACAAATCGGTTGTTTTTGTTTTAAAAGATAGCTGGAATTGGCGGCCAATTGTTTTTGAAACATCCCTATTAGCTGAGCACAAAACTAACATGATTTTTCCTAACCCTAGTCCGTTTCCAGGCCCGCAAATTCCCGGTACTGAACCGGGATTGCCGGAGATTCCTGCATCGCCACCGGTGCCGGGCCCTGGGCTGGTACCGGAACCGATTCCTGGCCCCGTACCGGAACCGGTTCCTGCACCAATTCCGCAGCCAATTCCTGAACCGGTGCCGGAAACTGTACCTTCTCCGATTCCTCAAACAGTTCCGGGGCCTATTCCTCAGACAATCCCTGAACCAATCTAATAATATTTTAGATTTGGGATTTTGGATTTTAGATTGGGGATGAGTGACTGGATATGAGTTTGGATCTTCCCTACAGTTGCACTATGTGGGGAAAGTAGCCCGCAGTGAAGTTTAACAGAATTTGTAAGGTCGATCGCCCAAACCGAGTTTCTGGCAAGTCCCCAATTTGTGGATAAATAAGGGACAGGGACAGGTTTCGGGCGATCGCTTTTTTGTGTAGCCACTTGTGAACCGTTAAGCCATCTACCTAAAGTTAGACATTTAGGCGAGCACAGGCTTGAAATTTGGGCAGCTTGTCCGATATATTGCGGATACTTATGATATTTTGAAACAGTGATATTTCTAAATAGCTATGCTTACCGCCGGAATTGTCGGACTGCCTAATGTTGGCAAATCTACTCTGTTTAATGCTTTGGTGGCTAATGCCAAGGCGACTGCTGCTAATTTTCCTTTTTGTACGATCGAGCCAAATACGGGTATCGTGGCAGTACCCGACGAACGGTTGAAGGTGCTGAGCAATATTTCCAATTCTGTGCAAACTGTGCCGACGCGGATGGAGTTTGTCGATATTGCAGGTTTGGTGAAGGGTGCGAGTCAGGGCGAAGGGCTGGGAAATCAGTTTTTGTCTCACATTCGGGCTGTAGATGCGATCGTCCACGTTGTCCGCTGTTTTGACAATGATGATATCATTCACGTTTCGGGTTCTGTCGATCCCCAGCGAGATATTGACATTATCAATCTCGAACTGATTTTAGCAGATTTGGCTCAAATTGAACGCAGACTCGATCGCACTCGCAAACAAGCCCGCAACAACAAGGAAGCTCAAGCAGAAGTGAACGTGCTTGAAAAGTTAGTTGTGGTTTTGAATGCCGAAAAACCAGTACGCCAATCGAGTTTAACTGACGAAGAAGCAGAATTAGTTAAAGGTTTAGAATTATTAACAAACAAGCCGATTATCTATGCGGCGAACGTATCAGAAGACGATTTGGGAACCGGAAATAGCTATGTCGAACAAGTCCGGGAAATAGCAGCCAAAGAAAATGCTAAGGTTGTCATAGTTTCGGCGCAAGTCGAGTCAGAATTGGTAGAACTACCAGAGGAAGAACGAGCAGATTTCTTAGAATCTCTGGGGGTGACTGAAGGTGGCTTAAAATCTTTGATTCGAGCTACTTACGAATTATTGGGTTTGCGGACTTATTTCACTAGCGGGCCAAAGGAAACTCGCGCTTGGACGATTATCGCAGGAATGTTAGCACCGCAAGCTGCGGGGGTGATTCACTCTGATTTTGAGCGGGGTTTCATCCGGGCCGAAACTGTAGCTTATGAAGATTTGGTGGCTACCGGCGCGATGAATGCGGCTAAGGAAAAAGGCTTACTTCGCAGTGAAGGAAAAGAGTATGTTGTACAAGAGGGGGATGTGTTGTTGTTCCGATTTAATGTTTAGGTTTTTAAGGAGATAAGCAGATGGATATCGTTTCACTGGCAATTGCTTGGCTGGTAACTTCTGTGAGCTTTTTTATTATTTCCAAGTTGCCCATCGGGGTGGACATTGACGGGTTTCAAAAGGCGATGGTTTCGGCGGCGGTTTTTGGATTGCTGAATGCTGTGGTGCGACCGATTTTTATGATGTTTAGTTTCCCAGCTTTGTTGATAACTTTTGGTTTGTTTATGATTGTTATCAACACTGCTATCTTTGGATTGGCGGCTTGGCTAGTTGATGGGTTTCGCTTGCGCTGGGGAATTTGGAGTGCTTTGTTGGGTGCTCTAGCCCTAAGTTTTATTAACTCTTTTCTCTACAGCATTTTACCTAATCTTCGCTAGGGAAAGCGGAAGGGGCGGGTCGATCTATCTGGTTAGCTTTGGCAAGTATTTCCTGGTAAAACCCGCTTCTACTGCAAATATTTTCGGTGAAAATTGCCTTTAAGGTATTTGCTGGTTGGGATTTGGGTCGATTTAGTTATCAGCCTTCGTAATAGTCGAGAAAGCTTTCTGGAACTAGACGTAATTCGCCCGATCGAAAGCGGTCAACAGGCATCCACAATGCGGTACATTTCAAGTTGCCGTCTACAAAATCTAAACTTTCCAATTCATAGAATCTGGAGTCAACAAAATCGCACTGGTAGAGTTGTATTAATTCGTGTCCGGCTTGGCCATTGAAAATAAAAATGTTTTCCAAACAAGCTAAATATTGGATATTGGTTAACTCGGCTTGAATTTCTTCTTGAAATTCTCTGTGCAAAGCGTCGCAACTGTGTTCTCCGAATTCTACGCCGCCGCCCAGAGATCGGTACAATGTGTCTTGTTTTACTGGATCTTGGAATTGGGAAACGAAAATGCGATCGCGCGATCGAATTAATCCTAGAACAATTACACGAATTTTAGGTAATTTTTCCATAATTCTACCATTTTACCAAAATCCTCGAACAGTATTTGTAGGGTGCGTCGAAGAAAGAACAATTTCTAAATTTAATCGAAAATCTCATAGATCCGCACCTGACACATTCGGTGGGCATGGGGCATAGGGCATGGGGCTATGGGCATGGGGCATAGGGCTATCCTCACTTTTTTGAGAACTGGTATATATCTGGTAATGGGTAATGGATAATGGATAATGGATAATGGGTAATTTTTAATTTGTAATTGGCTGCCCCTGCTTATTTCTTGATTCTTCCGTCTAACTAATGACAAATGACCAATGACTAATGACTAATGACCAATGACCTGTTTGGCCAATGACCTGTTTGGCCAATGACCTGTTTGGCCCATGCCCCATGCCCCATGCCCAATGCCCAATGCCCTGTTTGGCCCATGCCCCATGCCCAATGACTAATTATCAACAAAAGCCTCTCGACTGCGACTGTTTTCCACAGGCCAATTTTTATTCTCCCCGCCGATAATCAGTTTTTCAATCGTTACAAATTCTTTGCTGAGTTGCTGAAAAACATTAATTAAAACATCGAGACTGATGGCGTCGCTAGTCCCCAAATCGAACCAACAGCGAGCCCAAGAACCTTGATACTCCATTTCTCCCATATTGTGCATCAAAGCCATCATGCTTTGGTCGGCTAGATTGACATCGTAATCCATGTCACTGATGTCTAAGCCTTCATCTTGAACTTGCAAATTTTCCGCATTGAATCCTCCGAGTTTTCCCAAGAAAAACCAAGAGTCAAACACTTCTTCAACATACTGTTTTTCACCGTTTGAAGGCACGTTGCTGAACTTCAGCCAAATCCAGAGATCGAATGGGTTAAACTCGCGAAACTTTACTTGCATAGTTTTTTGGTATTTCTATAATTGTGGTAAGGCTGTCGGGCCCCAGATGCCATCTGCATCTCTAATTTTATCGCGCATCGGGTCACAATCCCGAGATTTGCTGTCGAGACGGTTGCGGGTTTTGCACTGCTGAAAGAAGATTTCGGCTACTAAACTGCGCGGTAGTTGGTCTGGTTTTGCTAAGGCCACATCAAAGTTTTTTCGGGCTTCCTCAAGTAGGGTTTTGTTGTTGGATTGAGTCTTGGCTTGAGCAAATAATACTTGTGCTTTGAGATAAAATATTTCGGGGTTTGTGGGTGTTTCAGCTAGGGATTTGTTGGCGAATTCTAAGGCGCGATCGTACTTTTTTAAGTCTCGATAGCCTACGGCGATGCCACGATAGGCTAAGTAGCGGGGTGAGGCTTTTTCTTCGAGTCGTTTAATGGCATCGGTGGGGTTAGAAAATGGTAGGTTTGAGGCTAGCATTAAGTCCATGTAGCCTTTGATTAGGTTGAGTTCTGGGTCGTTGGGAGCTATTTTTTCTGCTGCGTCTAAGTATTGAAATACGACTCGCAGTTTGTTGAGTGCTTGGGGTGCGCCTTTGGCTGTTCCTTCTTTGGCTATGGCATTTGCTCCTTCTAGAAAGTGACCTGCTGCTGTGTAAATGTTGCCGCGCAAGGGGTTAGTCTTGGTCAATTTTTCGCCAATTTCGCGGGTTTTTTGGGCGTAGGTATTCATCGAGTTGAAGTCTTGCTCGATGTAGGATAATGAGGCTGCCATTGCATAGGCTAGCGGCTCGTTTGGTTCGGCTGATAGTGCTTGTTGAACTTGGGCTTTTGCTTGTTTGTAGTTTCCTTGCTGAAACATTGTTTTGAAGGCTGTTTCGGTGTTTGGCCCGATCGCCTGCTGGTTACTGGAGCGAAAGGGATCGCCCGCTACTGCGGAGTTGATGCAGGTGATCAGGGCGATCGCACTTGCTCCCAGGGCGATCGCCCGTACTGTCTGTTTGTAACTTAACATTTGCTTCCCAAGCGATCCTAAAGGGTTTTTCGTCATAATCAATTGTTTGATTGCAATATATTGTAAGCTAGAAACTAGAGAGTTACGTTTTCCGACTATCGGGCCGCGACCAAAAAAGAGTTAAATTTGCTTGATTTTTTGTGGCTGTTGCGGTATATTTTAATAATGGGAGTGTGACTCATCATATATATGACACAACACATTTCCATTATTAAATGATATCATAAAAAAGGTCAAATATCAAACACCAAAGCTCAAAAAAACCGGAAATCATTGTAAAGATTTATGTAAAATAATTGTGGGCGATCGGCACCAGCCAAAAACAACCTTAACTATTAATAGCACAACCAGGAGCTGAGGGATACACAATTCCCAATTCCCAATTACCCATTCCCAATTACCAATTGCATTAATGCTGTATCTAAAAAACTTAGTCTATCATCCAACAGCCTGTCCCAATGCCATTCTTAAAAAGATTAACTTAGAACTGCCATCGCAGCAAATGGGGCTGATTGTCGGGCGCAGCGGTTCAGGTAAAAGTACGCTCTTAGAAATATTAGCAGGTTTAGCAGAAAAAACTAGCGGTGACATCCGCTGGCGAGAGCAAGAATTAACACCGGAACACTTGCAACAGTTAGGAGGTTTAGTGTTCCAGTTTCCTGAAAGGCATTTTTGCGGAGGCACTATTTTAGAAGAATTGCGGTTGGGACATCCAGAATTAGGACAAGAACAAATTAACTCAGCGATGGCAGAAGTGGGACTCGGACATTTGCCGCTGCACGCTTCCCCCCACGCTTTGAGTGGCGGACAACAGCGCCGAGTAGCGCTGGCGGTGCAGTTAATTCGGCAGCCGCATTTGTTGCTTTTGGATGAACCGACGGCGGGTTTGGATTGGTCGATGCGCCGCCAGTTAGTCAGCTTGCTGGGTAAGTTAAAAAGTCACTGGACTTTATTGATTGTTACTCACGATGCTAGCGATTTGTTGAGCGTTGCTGATAAGTTTTGGACGTTGGATCACGGGGATTTGCAGGAGGTCGATCGCGCGAAGTTAGAGGCTAAGGAAGCTAGTTGTGTGAGTCAGTAGTCATTGGTCATTGGTCATTGGGCATGGGGCATGGGGCATGGGGCATAGGGCATGGGGCATAGGGCATTGGTCATCTGGCCCGAAGAGCGAAGCCGAAGGGTGGTCATTTGTCATTAGTGCTGTCCCCGCGATCGAACAGCATTTATTAGTCATTAGTTCTTTCGATAGTTATTAGAATATGAACCAGACCGAAATTATTATGTTGCCCCAGATGAATGAATTGTGGCAGGAAACGCTGAATTGGCAGCCGGATGAGTCGCAGCAGCAACAATTTCAGCGGCTTTATGAGTTAGTTGTTGAGGGCAATCGTTCCTTGAATTTAACTCGCATTACTGAACCTGTTGAGTTTTGGGAAAAACATTTGTGGGATTCTCTGCGGGGAATTGCTAGAATGCTGCCACCTCATCACAATTTGGCTGAAAATGTCGAATTGCCCGCTAAATCGGTGTTGAAGGCGATCGATATCGGGACTGGTGGGGGTTTTCCGGGGTTGCCGATCGCGATCGCCCTACCGCATCTATCAGTCACTCTCCTAGATTCAACTCGCAAGAAAATCACTTTCCTGGACACGGTTGTACCATCTTTGGGCATAGAAAATGCTGCGACTTTGCTGGGCAGATCCGATGAAATTGCGCGGCAGTTGCCACACAAACAAGCTTACGATTTAGCCCTTCTCAGAGCAGTTGGGGCAGCTTCTATGTGTGCTAAATACGCGCTACCTTTGCTCAAAAATGACGGTTTAGCCGTACTTTACCGAGGGAATTGGACGGTGGAGGAAGAAACAGAGTTGCAAAGTGCGATCGAGCGTTTGGGCGGTACGCTTGAGTCAGTCGAATCATTCACTACCCCGACGAGTCAGGGGGCGCGCCACTGCGTTTACTTGCGGAAAAATGTACAGCAATTTGAGCGTCCCCTTCGCTAGCTAGAGTCGTTTGCAGATAAGATGGCGGTTATTTTAACCGCTGTCTTATCTTTGTTAAACTAGCCGATCGCCTTTTCGTAGCGTTTGTTAATTTCCGGCCAATTAACCACATTCCACCAAGCTTTTAAGTAGTCAGCGCGGAGGTTTTGGTATTTGAGATAATAAGCGTGTTCCCAAACATCATTGCCCATAATTGGATAGTTGCCATCACTGAAAGGACTGTCTTGATTGCCAGTAGTTGTAATCTCAAGTTTGCCGGCTTTATTGCGAACCAGCCACACCCAACCACTGCCAAAACGCTTAGTACCAGCCTCATTAAACTTGGCTTTAAAATCTTCAACACTACCAAAACTTTGCTTAATTGCTGTGGCAATTGCCCCTGTGGGTTCGCCGCCGCCCTTGGGACTCATGATTTCCCAAAACATACTGTGATTGAGGTGTCCGCCACCGTTATTGCGTACAGTTGTGCGAATATCTTCCGGCACTTTGCTCAAATCTTTGAGCATATTTTCAACAGTTACGTTTTTGAGATTCGGGTATTTATTGACAGCATCGTTGAGGTTTTTAACGTAGGCGGCGTGGTGTTTGTCGTGGTGAAATTGCATTGTCCGCGCGTCGATGTGCGGTTCTAAAGCGTTGTATTCGTAAGGCAGAGGAGGCAGTGTAAAAGGCCCGGGAGTTTGAGCTACTTTTGGGCTTCCTGGGGATGGACTTGCTTGTACTACATTATTTCCTGACGCTTGGCAAGCACCTGCGGTAATAGCTCCGACGCTGGCCGTTAGCATATACAAGAAATCTCGACGTTTAAGAGTCATAAAAGAACCTAATTAACAGTTGACAGTTGACAGCTTGCCCCGAGCGAAGTCGAGGGGTTGACAGTTGACAGTGATTTTTTTAGGCTGGGGATTTAAGCCCCAGACTAAAAAAAATTCACCTAAAGGTGGGGGCTTAAATCCCCTGTGATGACGGTAAATTATTAACTGTTTTATCTCAGCTTAAAGCAAAATGGGAGCGAGTTTGGAAAAAAAGTTCAATCGCCCGAATGGATGAGACGGATGGGCGATGGTTGTGACAGTCTTTCAAGTATAGGCTAATTAGGTGCTGGTGAGTAAATCTCACGTGTTCCGGTTAATCAACCCGGTTTCTCTGTCGAAACCGGGTTTTTTCCATTATTCTTGGGACAAGCGTTGCACGGCTTCGCCTCCAAAAAGTCGATCGGCTTTTTGCAGAATACCAGGAATTTTAGCAGCATGGGGGCTGTGGGCGAGACAGCGGCGCAAGTCTAATTCATCGAGGCGATTCCCTACGGGATAGCTGCGCTTCACGGCTTTTTTGCCCGGAAACCAGTGGCTGGCGTTACCTAAGAGGTTGTAGCGCATCTTGCAATAGTCGATCATATCGTAAGCATTCGCCAAATTCCACAGCCACAAAATCACTCGAATGTTAACCTCTCCGGGAGTATTTTCGATTGTTGGCAAACCGAAGTCCCAAGTTTTAAACCAATCTGCTCCTAATTTTTCAATTGCTGCATTTTCTAACCTTGCTAATATCGGCGGCAACAATTCATCGGCTTTATCTAACAATTCTACAGCTTGCAGATGCTCGTTAAAATCTTCAGGCTTTGCTGCACCCAAACTCAAAGTATGTACTTGCGGGTGCGACAAACAAAACAAATCATTAAACACCATCGGACTCAGCGGATAGCACAAATCCACCAATTTTTGTGGCGGGTTGTAAAGTTGACCGCCTTTGTCGGAAGGACTGATAACAAAAACGCCCATGTCGTGACGTTTAGCAGCTTCAATGGCCGGCCAATTAATTTGATTGATGTAATACCAGTGCAAGTTCAGATAATCAAATTGATTGGTTTTAATGGTTTTAACAATCACATCTGTAGGGCCGTGAGTGGAAAAACCAATAAATCTAACTTTGCCTTCTGCTTGCAACTTTTTCGCCACATCCAAGCAGCCGCCCGGGCGCATAGAATCTTCTAGCAATTCCCATGTATTAATGCCGTGTAGGGAAAACAAATCGACATATTCTAGTTGCAAATAAGCCAATGATTTATCAAACTCTTCGCGAAACGCCTCGGAGTTAGCTTGAGGGCAAACTTTTGTTTGCACTATCAACTTTTCGCGCGGAAATTGCGGCAAAATCCAGCCCAACTGCATCTCAGAAGTGCCGTAGCCGCGCGCAGTTTCTATGTGATTGATGCCGCATTCGATCGAGTAACGAATCGTTGCTTCTAGATTTTGTTGATTGCCTGGTGGAATTTCATTTGCTGGCACGTCTTGCCATTTGTGGTGATATCTCATGCCGCCGCAGGAAAAGACGGGCATGGATAATTCTGTGCGGCCGAATCTGCGATATTGCATCATAAACAGTTGACAGTTGACAGTTGACAGTTGACAGTTGAGAGACTCACCATACAAGTTAACATTTTTCCGAAGCTAACTTCTTGTAAAAACGCTATATTCGTTTTTACAAGAACAGGCAAGATGCCTGTTCCACAAAGAGTTTTTGACAACCTGTGAGTAAGTTCTGACTATTTATAAATCTCGCGGACTACTGGTTTGCCGTCTTGAATTTCGCCGACTAAAACTAAATCTGTACAGTTGACAAACAAGCCATTTTCTAACACGCCGGGAATGTTATTCAGAGTTTGTTCTAATTCCGCAGGATTGTCAAGGTTATCAAATTGAACGTCGATTACCATATTACCTTGGTCGGTAATTACTGGGCCTGCTTTTCTGATTCCCATGCGGAGTTCTGGTTTGCCACCTAATTTTTCAATGGCGCGGGTAACGGGGGCAATTGCCATCGGTATCACTTCGATGGGGACGCGAAAAGTCGAACCCAACTTATCTACCATTTTGGAACTGTCAACTACTACAATAAATTGAGCAGCCAGACAATCGACAACTTTTTCGCGGGTGTGGGCAGCGCCACCACCTTTAATTAAGTTGAGGTGCGGATCTACTTCGTCAGCGCCGTCAATCGCTACGTCAATTCTGTCAATTTCATCGAGGGTTGTCAGCGGTACTCCGTACTGTTTGGCTAATACTTCTGATTGAAAGGATGTCGGGACTCCTTTGATATCTTTGAGTTCGCCTGATTTTATGCGATCGCCCAATGCTTGAATAGTATAAGCTGTAGTTGACCCCGTGCCGAGTCCGACAATCATACCTGATTTTACGCGATCGGCAGCAGCAAAGCCGACTTGCTGTTTCATCAATTTTACGGGGTCTTGTTCTGTGGTCATGTTCGGTATTCCTCAATAGCTTTAAGATTATACCATTTATTATGGATTTATTTAACCGCAGAGAACGCAGAGAACGCAGAGAGGAAGAAGAACCAGAAGAGAGGGAACTCGCAAATTATTTCAAGTGGGAACTTCTCTCTTTCTTCTCTGTGTCCTCTGCGCCCTCTGCGGTTAAATAAAAAATACAGTTCGCAAATCGGCGGATAATTGCCACAATGAAAATCGGATTTCTCGATACCTATACTTGGGATTACAATATTGAAACTCCTTACCGCGAACCTTTGGGTGGCACTCAATCGGCTATTTGTTATTTAGCTGAGGCGTTGGTAGCCCAGGGAAATGAGGTATTTCTACTCAACAATACTTCCGAACCGGGGATGTGGCGCGGTGTTGATTGTCGGCTGCGGGTGGGGGATAATGCTAATTTAGAATTACTGCGATCGCTCGATTTTTTGGTTATAGTGAATATGGTCTGTAAAGTGCTGGAAGTCAAGCCACTTTTGGGCCAACAGACAAAGTTAATTTTGTGGATTCATAACGAACCCGGCTTTATATTTCTTGAGAATTTTAAGAATAAGCGAGAAATTAATGCTGTCGATGCTTTTGTTTTTGTCAGCGACTGGCAGCGCCAGCAATTTTACGCTCGTTTTGGAATTGATTTAAATCGCAGTTGTGTTTTAAGAAATGCGATTGCACCTGGTTTTGCTAACATCTTCCCCGATAATATTTCTATCCGATCGCAAAAAGCTCAACCGCCAATTATCGCTTACACCAGCACTCGCTTTCGCGGACTAGATATTTTATTAAAAGTTTTTCCCCAAATTCGTCAAGCTGTCCCGGGAACCAGATTGAAAGTATTTTCCAGCATGAAAGTACACCAAATAGAGGATAATGATAACCAGCTTTTTTTAGGCGAACTTTACGAACAGTGTCAGGCAATAGCAGGCATCGAGTACATCGGTTCCGTACCGCAGCCCGAACTCGTCCGGCAACTGCGTTCAGTGGCGGTTTTAGCTTACCCCAATACTTATTTGGAAACGTCATCGATTGCCGTGATGGAAGCGATGGCCAGCGGTTGCCGGATTGTGACGAGTGAATTGGCAGCTTTGCCGGAAACAACTGCCGGATTTGCGCGTCTAGTTGCAATGTCAGGAATGGAAAATTTGGCATCGATAACTAATTGGCAGCGTGCGGGTAAACCGGATTGGGAGGGATATACAAGGCGGTTTGTCGAGGCGACAGTCGCAGTTTTAAAAGAGTGTACGGGTGCGGGCGGCGCAACTGCTGAAAATCATCTGAGACAGCAGGTAGAATATATGAATCGAGGGTGTACTTAGTCTGTGCATTCCCGAGAGTGGGTACAATGGCTGAATAGTATTAGTGTAAAACCTGTAAGAGTGGCAGAGCAAATGGTTGCAGAATTTTTGGTGGATTTAGAATCAGCTCAAACATATTTTGTCAAGGGAAATCGTCTGAAAGATGCAGGAAATCTCGATCGCGCGATCGAGAATTATCAAAAAGCTTTAGAGTTCAATCCCAAAGATGCGGAAATTAATCAAAAATTGGCGGAAGTTTATGTTGTGCAAGGAGAATTCGATCGCGCGATCGCCCAATGCAATCTCGCGATAAAATTTCAACCGAATTTTGCTGCCGCTTACTTGACAGCGGGTAATGCCCTGCACGCTCAAGACAAGCTGGAAATGGCAATTAAAGTTTATTCGCAAGCTTTACAAATTAACCCGCAATTTGCCGAAGCAAGCGCCAATCTCGGCAGTATGTATTACAAGCTAGGGCAATTGGCACAGGCGGTAAATTATTACCAAAAAGCTGTTGCTATTAATCCCCGTTTGTGCTCTGTTCATTTGATGCTAGCCAGCGTTTTGCAGCAGCAAGGAAAGTTAGACGCAGCAATTGCTTGCTGTCAAAAAGTGCTGCAACTGCAACCGGGAGATGCTAGCGCTGCTGAGCAATTATCGAGTTTAATCGCCCAACAACAGCAGCCAACTACCGATAGCAAATTTCTGGAATTAGAAACAGAATTTGACGAGGAAAAACCAGTATCTGTCAACAAAGATGAAGGCTATGGCTTGCAGCCTTCGAGCCTCAATTTGCCGCCAGTAGGCACCCCTGAGAATTTAAATACTGCGTTTACCAACCCCGCCGAAGTTTCCGAACAAGTTACCTCGCTGAATGTTCCTGATAGCACACAAGTTGCTAATTTTCAAGAAGTACAACAGTACAAAAAACTGGCAGAAAATTTTTTAGTTAAAGGTAAAATTCAAGAGGCGATCGCAGCGTGCCACCAAGCGCTAAAAATTCGACCTGATTTCATCCACGCTTACGTAACTTTAGGTAATGCTTTACAAGCGGGAGGCAAACTTGAAGCTGCAATTCGCTCTTATTCTCAAGCCTTAGAATTGCAGCCGAATTTTGCGGAAGTGCGCGCCAATATCGGCAGTATGTATTTCAAAATGGGGCGTTTGGCAGAGGCGATCGCCCATTACCAAGAAGCCATCGCCCTCAGTCCCGATTTAGCGGGCGCTCACTGGAATTTAGGCAAAGTATATCACAAACACGGCAATGTCGAAGCTGCGATCGCCTGTTTTCAAAGAACATCCGAACTCAACCCGCAACTTGTCGGCGCAGACTTCCACTTTAATCTAGGAAACCGACTGTTTGGTCAAGGCAAGCGCGACGAAGCCATTGACAGCTACTCCAAGGCGATCGCCATTAAACCAGATTGGGCAGAAGCTTATGCTAACATCGGCAGCGCGCGATCGCAACAAGGCAATCTCGACGCAGCCATCGCTGCTTACCAGCAAGCTGTAGCCTTAAAGCCAGAATTAGAAGTGCTGCACTTCAACTTAGGCAATTCTTTTTTACAGCAATGCAAGTACGAAGAAGCGATTGCTAATTACCAAAATACTCTCAAAATTAAGCCAGATTGGCCCGAAGTTCATGCTAACCTCGGCAGTTGTTTTTCCATGCAGGGGCGGCTGGAAGAAGCATTAGCCAGCTATCAGCAAGCTTTGGCATTAAAACCGGATTGGGCCGAGGTTTACTGCCGCATGGGACACATTCAGAAACAAGATAAGCCCTTGGAGGCGATCGCCTATTTTGAAAAGGCGATCGAATGCAACCCCAAATTCAGCGAAGCCCACCAACAACTGTGCGACTTGCTCAGCCACTCCACAAACCTAGCAGGAGCGCGCAACGTAGCCGACAAATACTGCGAATTCTGCGGCGACAATGCCCCAGTCATGTCAGCCACAGCCTACGTCTTTTCGTACCTGCAATCAGGCGTCAGCAAACAGGCAATTGAGAAACTAGAAGAAATCGAAAAACTCTGCTACGAAAAGGTTGAAACCTTTAGCGTTATCGAACTAAAACTGCTCTACGAAATCTTCCTGTTTGCAGTTTCCCACCTGCGAGACAACCGCGATAAAAATGCCAGTTTTTACCGACTAATTGCCAAAGAATACTACAAAAAAGCCGTCCCGCAGCGCTATAAGCCCAACAAAATCAAATCAGCAAATTCCCTCACCAAACAACAGCCTCTAAAAATCGGCTTCCTTTCCAAACACTTCCGCCGCCACTCAGTAGGCTGGTGCAGCGAAGCTTTAATTCGCGAATTAAGCCGCATTACTCCGCACGTTCACCTTTACGTGACAGGTAAACTCAACCGAGATGAAGTTACACAGCGGTTTGAAGAAATGGCAGGCAAGTTTTACTGGCCGAAAAAATATCCCAACGGATTTGCTGACGGCGGCGAAATCCTCGCCGAAGTAGTAGAAGACGACTTAGATGTTTTAATCGACTTAGACTCAATGACAGTCCCGACAAACGTCGAAGTGCTGTACCAATATCCGGCGGGAATTTGCGTTTCTTGGCTGGGCTTCGACGCGCCATACATCTCCGAGAATCATTACTTTCTGTGCGACGAACACACTCACCCGCCCGGTGTCGAAAAAAATTACTTAGAACAGTTAGTCAGATTGCCTAGTTGTTCGGTAGCAATTGGCGAACTGCAAAGCATTCCCGTGAATCGAGAAGGAATCAGAAATGCTCTCGGAATTGGCTTGAATCAAATGACTTATTTGTGCGTTGCTCCAGGAAGAAAAACTAATCCAGAAATGGTACAAGCTCAAGTTAGAATACTAAAGCAGGTACCAGATAGTTTGTTGATTCGTAAAGGTCAAGGCGATCCAGATATAATTCACAGCACATACCGTGAAGAATGCGCCATTCAGGGAGTAGACTTTGAGCGAATCAAGTTTATCGGACAAACCAGAAGCGAAGAAGAACACCGGGCGATTTATTACGTAGCTGACGTGCTTTTAGATTCCTATCCTTACAACGGCGGGACTCACAATTTAGAGGCTTTGTGGGCGAATTTGCCAGTGGTAACGAGATCCGGCGACCAATATCTTTCGCGGATGGGTTACGCTTTTCTCAAAAGTGCAAATTTGGACATGGGTGCGGCTTGGAGTTGGGAGGAATACACAGAGTGGGGAGTTAAATTTGGGCGCGATGCTGGTTTGAGAAATGCGGTGAAACAGCATTTGATTAAGTCGAAGCAGCCCGAACATCTCGCGCCTTTGTGGAATCCTAAACAGTTAGCCCAGGATATGTATGAGGTGTTTCAAAAACTATTAGCTAAATAGGTGGGCATTGGGCATTGGGCATTGGGCATTGGGCATTGGGCATTGGGCATGGGGCATGGGGCATTGCTGCTATAGCAATCCCTCAACAGTTGCCAACTCCTCTCTTTCTTCTCTTCCTCTGCGTCCTCTGCGGCCTCTGCGGTTCAAAAAAAAGAGATATTTTTACCCAATAGTAAAGTTTTGTAACAACTTCTGTAAAAATGCGTAAAAACTCCGCAGGGAGTCTGATAGATAAATGCTGATTCATAGTATCGCGATCGCACTGACCTTATGCCGGTGAGGGCGATCGTTTTTTTAGTAATACCGTTTAGAAAAAATGTTGCTACATAACAATTGTTGGGTTTGTTTCGTTCATTCAATGTGCAAGGTGCGGATCTATGAGATTTTCACTCGCATTTAGAGATTGTCGATCGCGACACACCCTACAAATGTCAACTGTCCCAGGTCAACTGACAACCCGATCGCGCCCGCCAGACTTAGCCCGATACAGCGCCTTATCCGCAGCTTCAATCAACATCTTGGGGGAATTTTGATTTTCCGAAATCATCGCTACCCCCATGCTGAGAGTCACGCAATCGGTGACAACAGACTTGAGGTGGGGAATTGCCAAAGCTTTGACACGCTGGCGGATTACCTCGGCGATCGCCTGTGCGGTCGCGATATCCGTATTTGGCAAAATTACCGCAAATTCCTCACCGCCGTACCTAGCGGCTAAATAAAGGCGTTCTGAGGGTACGTTCGTGCAACTTTCGCCGATCGCCCGCGCCACTCGCTGCAAGCAAGCATCCCCGGCTTGGTGGCCGTAATTGTCGTTGTAAAGTTTAAAACAGTCAATGTCGCACAGGATCAAAGATAGCGGTTCGGTACTGCTTGAGTGTTCCCATTCCCGATTGATCACCTCGTCAAATCGGCGGCGGTTAGCTAGCTGAGTCAGACTGTCTAAATTCGCCAACCCGTCCAACCGCAGGTTGGCAGCAGCTAGCTGCTGGTAAAGTAAAGATTGCTCGATCGCGATCGCCACCTGAGTAGCCAACTGACTGAGCAAATCCATGTCAAACTGCTGCCACTCGCGGGGTGCAGAACAGTGGTGGGCAATCAGCAAACCCCACAGCTTCGGCACTTGACAAGTAGGATTGCCGTTGCGGTTTTCGATTCCCTGCTGCACGATGGGTACCACCAAATTTGCTTTCACCTGACACTCGGCCAAAAAATTGATGTGGCACTCGGCAAAATTAGAAGCGTGAATGTCTTCCACCGATCGAATTCTACCCTTCAAATACTGTCCGATATAAGTATTAGCAAAACAACAATCCTCAATTGCCATACCCATCAGCGGCATCCACCCCTCCGCCACCGACTCCACCACAACATCGCCGTTCCAATCCGGTCGGAAGCGGAAAATAATCACGCGATCCGTTGCCAAAAACTCCCGTACTTCCGCTACTGTAGTATTGAGAATATCTTTGATATCCAGAGAAGAACGGATGCGAGATTGAATCTGGGCAATCAGGCGTTCCCGCTCAACTTGCTGGCGCAGGGCTACTTGCACCTGCTTGCTTTCAGTAATATCTCGACCTTCGGGCAGCAACAAGACAATTTTACCAGTTTCATCAGCCACCGGCTTGAGAGAAAAATCAATAGTTGCCGTGCGGTGCGCGCCTTTAAATTCCACTTCATAGCGAACTAATTCACCTTTTGCCGATCGAGAAATCGCCTCTTGCAACTGTTCCCGAACTTCCTGAGAAACTCCCCACCAAGGCCCCTGCCAAAACGGGCGATTTGCCACATCCCGCAGCTTAATTCCGGCGAAATCCAGAGAAGTTTGGTTAGCTTCCAGCAGAGTGCCGTCCGGTTTCAGGAGGCTAACAAATTGGAAAGAAGAATCAAAAATCGCCCGAAAGCGCCGTTGAGAATCTCCCAACATTGCCGTCACCTTTTCGCGAGAAGTAATATCGCGGAAGCGCCACACCCTGCCAATAATATTTTGTCCGACTCGAATCGGCTGCGTGTAGCGCTCAAAAGTCCGGCCGTCTTTAAAATCGAGAATATCGCAGCCGTTTGACTCCGCATCGTTATAAATTTCTTTAACTCTCTGCAAAAATGCCCTCGGATCTTTAACTTGCTTGGTGAGAAATGTCAGCCGCACCGTTCTATCCATTGAAGTTCTAACTTCTTCATGAATCCCCCACATTTGAACTAACTTTTCGTTAAAACTAATCAGTTCTCCCGCCGTACTCACGGCGAGAATGCCGTCGGCTGTGGCTTCTAGGATAGCGTCCAGCAAAGAGCGCGATCGTTCTAATTCTGCGGCGATTAATTTGCGTTCCGTGAGATTCCGCACTGCTTTTACCTGCACCAAACGACCTTCCCAAACTGCAAATTTGCTGCGAACGTCAGCGGGAAAAGCAGTTCCGTCCCGCCTGAGAAAAATCGTTTCGCAGACTGTATTGCTGGGTGCAGAAATCATTTGCGGCCCCTGTTTGTAAGATTTCGGCGACAGTAGTTCTAGCAAGCTCATTCCCGCCATTTCTCCGGGTTCGTAACCGAACAGCTCGGCAAATGCGCTGCTGACGCTCAAAATTGTGTCGCGGTCTGCCACGGCAACTGCTTCAAAATAAGCTTCAGATTCCAGCAGGCGTGCTGCTGCTGTGCTGCTGCCATTTTCCTCAGAATAGCTGTTGTTAATTAGCTGTTGCAGTTGCGTGTTTGCCGAGTACAAAGCCGCCATTGCCTGTCTGTACATGGCAGTGCGTTTCTCGACTTTTTCCGACAGGCGATCGCGATATTCTCGCAATTCTTTTTCTACTTTAACTAGATCGGTAATATCTACCGCAAACATGATGACGCCAGCTACTTTACCTGTTTCGTCGCGGTAAGGTATTTTATCTGTACGCACCCAGCATTTTTGACCAGAAGCTGTTGGCAGCAGTTCGACTTTTCCCAGTTTGGCAACACCGGACTTGATTACTTCTAAATCTTCTAAATAATATTGCTCTGCTTCGTCTGGATAGATTTCATAAAAAGATTTTCCTTCTAATTGAGCAGGCGGCAAACCTCTCGATGCAGCGGCGGCTTGATTGATCCGCAGCAGGCGGCTGTCCGTATCTTTGTACCAAATCATTGCCGGCAGGGAATCAAAGATAATTTGCTGTTCTTGCTGCTGGCGGCGCATTTCTGCTTCTGCTTGCTTTCTTTTGATTATTTCTTGTTCCAGTTTAGTGTTAGTTTTTTTGAGTTCTGCGGTGCGTCTTTGTACTCTTTCTTCTAGTTGATCGTAGTATTGACTGAGCAAGTTTTGCTGCTGTTCTCGCCGCATTGCTTCTAATTTTAAACTTTCGCTAGCTGACAAACTTGACGAGACAAATTCTGCTAATATTTGGGTAAATTCATGTTCTTCTTCTGTCCACTCGCGGGTGGCACCGTGACGTTCGGCGCTGACTATTCCCAACCTTTGACCAGCCAGTACAATCGGTACGTTTAACAGGGAAGTCGTGCCTCGACCTGCAAAATAAAGGCCGGCAAGTTCTCGGGTTCTCGGGTCATTTTCGGCCGCCACCGTCGCGATCGGGGTGGCAGAATTCAAGGCTTGAAAATACGCGGGACAGTCGGCTGCTGTAATGATGATTTGTACGGAATGTAACTTAGTATTGTGTTCGTAGAGGTCGATGCAGTGAAGCTGCGTTTTGTCTTCGCCGTAGAGCCAAATGCTGGCTCGATCGCAGTTGACAATACTGATAGCAGTTTCTGTTACTTCGCGGATGAATTGTTCTATATTGTTGCGTTCTTTAATTTGACTTTTGGCTAATTTGGCGATCGCCCAAACTGGACTCCTTCCCTTTCGCCTTTGCTGGGGCGGGGCTGCTACTGGCGCAGTCGGTTTAATTTCTTCGCAGACCAACAGTACAGCCGGTCGTTGGAAATTGCCAACTGAATCGCTATTTTCCTCTATTTTCCAGTCCGCAGTCGCCCAGACCCGCGCGGTTGCTTTCACCCAAACAATTCGGCCATCTTTGCAAGTCAAGCGGCCTTCCCAACACGCAACTTGTGGAGTTGACTTACCATTTTTGGGATGTCCCAATCTCGCAAATTCTGCCTGCATTTTCCCTTGCTCTTGGCAGTAAAATATGTTAAAAATTGAATGACACATTAATTCTTGGGACCTGTAGCCGAGACGAGCCTCGCCGAATTGATTCAGCGAAAAAACTCTTCCCAAAGCATCTACAACGAAGTAAATGCCCGGAAAATTTTCGTACAGATTTCGATACCAATCCTTTTCAACTTCTGGCCTGCAGGAAACTTTGGTAGCGGCGAGTTCGCCGCCCGTGCCTGTCAAGCGAGAATTGTTCGTTTCTGGGTTGCTTGAATTACTTTTTTTAGCAAACACGTTTAGATTAACTCGACTATAATTAGTTTTACTTTCTGGAATTTAACTTTGTTCTCAAACTAAATTAAACTGTTGTTTAAAAAAGTTACAACTTGTAACAAAATTATAACTTGTCCAGCGCGCTGATTTTTACTTGCCAATGCAACCCCTGTGTTTGTTTGTTTGTAGTTAGTAGATTGTTTGCCAGCAATATTTCTCGCTAGTTGCGGTGGCCGCAGGTTGAGCTGCAATTACCGCGCCTGGACTTTGAGGATTTTCGACCGTGGAAAAACGGGCAACCAAGGGTTTTAATTATCTATGATAACACTTCAATATCTAGTGTTGGGAACGAGCTACTTGGGTTTCGGCTTGGGGTATTTGCCGGGGCTGCGGATGAACCGGGCTGCTATCGCAATTGTTGGGTCAGCTTTTGCCGTGGCTTTGGGGATGCTCGACCTGAAAACTGCTTGGCGGGCGATCGACCCTAGTACGATCGTTTTTTTGTTGGGAATGATCGTAGTTAATTCGGCTTTGGGAGCATCCGGTTTTTTTTCAACTGGCTTTGGAAGTTTTAACTCGCTGCACTCGTTCTCCCTTCGGGATTTTGGTAGCCGTTACTTTTGGCAGTGGCAT
The DNA here is from genome assembly GCF_013299165.1 of Microcoleus sp. bin38.metabat.b11b12b14.051. Classification (NCBI taxonomy): domain Bacteria; kingdom Bacillati; phylum Cyanobacteriota; class Cyanophyceae; order Oscillatoriales; family Microcoleaceae; genus Microcoleus; species Microcoleus sp. bin38.metabat.b11b12b14.051. Next base: position 61,511 of record NZ_JAAFKD010000004.1, on the reverse strand, counting down.
TCTCTCGGCATTTTTTCTCAACGACACCACCGCCATTTTACTCGCTCCTTTAACCCTAACTCTGACTCGCTCTTTGTCTCTGAATCCTATCCCTTATCTTCTGGCCTTAGCTGGAGGTACTAATTTAGGTTCGGTAGCAACTGTGAGCGGCAACCCACAAAATATTCTTGTCGGTCATTTTTCCGGAATTAGTTATTGATAATTTTGCCGCTCTCTCGCACCAATAGCTTTAATTTGTTTGCTGGTACAAGTAGCTTCGCTGTGGTTGCTTTATCCAGAAGTGCTTTCTTACCAATCTTTGCCAGAAGTTCCCCAAGTCAGGTATCGCTTGTTCAAGCCTTTACTGACAAAAACTTTATTGGTAACAGCAGGACTGTTACTAGCTTTTTTAGTTCGAGCACATCGAGTAGAATTTGCCTGGATAGCTGCCAGTATATTGTTAATTACCAGGCGCGTCAAGTCCGATCGCATTTTGCAAGGAGTGGATGGGAATTTGCTAATAATGTTTGCGGGCTTGTTTGTCGTGACTAAGGCAACTCAACAACTGGGTTTGTTAGACTCTCTAACTAATTTTACAAATACACCGCTGAGTTTGTTGGGAGTAACAGTAATTCTGTCTAACTTGATTTCTAACGTGCCGGCAGTATTAGTTCTGCAATCACTCATTGTCAAAACAGATACCTCGGCTTGGTTGATGTTAGCGGCGGGTTCCACCATGGCGGGTCATCTAACTTTGTTAGGTTCTGTGGCTAATTTAATTGTCGCCGAAGTTGCAGCAAAATCGGCTATAATTTAACTTTTAACGAACATTTGCGGTTCGGGCTGCCGCTGACGGGCATTACTTTGGTAATTTGCTATTTTTGGCTGTACGAAAAGGCGATCGGCATTACCTTAGATTTTGAAATTATCCGTTATTCCCTTCCCCTCTTCCTTCGCGTCCTTAGCGCCTTCGCGGTTCATTACAACAGCAAAACTGGCTATTTTCCAAGGTTCTATTTTAAAACCTCGCCCTTGAAGCAACTTTTCAGACAAATTTGCAGGTCTTTCTAGCAAATCCACTGACTCGGAAATCTGTAATCCCAAATCGCTATCCAACTCTAGCACGGCTTCTTTCCCCTCGGATTCACCACAGCGCAAAATCCACACATTCGGATTGTCTTCCGACTGTTTAAATGCCATCAACACTAGATTTTGGGCTGCTAAATCTAGGAACTTGCCAACTGCGGGTAGAGTCGGATTTTGATTTTCCCCCAACTTCGGCAGTACCTTTACCAACAGTGGCAAATTCAACTCGTACCCGCGCCGAACTGTGCCGGCATCCTGCCAATTTCCAGCGTGAGGATAGACTGCACAAGTAAATTCGCTGACTCCTCGATCGGCCGCTTCATCGGGCCAAGTCGAACCCCGGAGCAAAGTCAGCCTAATTTGATTCGGTTGAATGTCGCAGCCGTATTTGCAATCGTTAAGCAAACTCACTCCAAAACCGTCATTGCTGATATCTGTCCAGCGCAAAATCGGTACTTCCCATTTGGCTTTTTCGGCGGGTGTCTGCGGTTTTGTCGATCGCGCGATCGCGCCGCCGGGAATTTCGCACGTTGCAAAATCTGCTTCTACATTTAATCCGAAGGCTGTTTTTACTAATACGTGAGTTTCTTGCCAATCTGCAACTGTCTTAATTTTCAGCAGCGGCGAACCTTTCTCTACTGTATAATATTGGCGAAACTCCGATTTACCAATTTGCACAACCACGCGCAAACTCTGTCGCACTTCTCCCCGCTCTACCCAAGAAATTTCTTTGAGTAGCGGCGCGGGTAATGGATGTTGTTGATAATTCGGATCGATGTTCCAAGCATCCCAATATTGGCCGCTGTCTTGAAAGGCTTGCAGTTGATTGCCTCCGGCTGCATTCAGGACTTCTCGTTGATTTACTTTATCCCAAATGCTGGATAAGTTGCCAGTTTCTGCGTCTACTATTGCCCGAATAAGTTCATTTTCTAAGATGATTTCTGGGGCTACAAAATGCGTTTCTTGACAAGGCGTGTTTTTTTGTGCTATACCGTATGTAAGTTTTGATAACTCTGTGTTTTTTTCCGTGGCTGAGCTTACAGGCGGACGATCGACAGTTTGAACTTCCCGACAGAGCCAAAACACGCGGTAGCCGATCGCCGGGATGTCACTGGCAGAGAATAAAATTGTAAAGGGCAATGACTCTCGATCGCCCGCGAGAATCTGTGAAGTCAGGCGGTGTGGGCACAAATCGTAAATTTGCCAAGCCGAGGAGGAATCGGGAAGCGGTACGGCGACAACCTGCGATCGCGACCAATTGAGAGTATTGAAAACAAAAATCGGTTGAGCGTCCGGCTGCGGTGGAGCAGGCAGAGAAATTCGAGCTGCGATGGCATCTAAAGATTGTAGCAGGATGTGGCGACAAGCGTGATCGACCTCGGCAAAGGCTAGATTAGCATCAGTGTAGACCTGGGCGATCGCAGAACCGGGCAAAATATCGTGAAACTGGTTAAACAAAATTTGTTTCCAAGCTGATTCTAGCTCGGATCGAGGATAAACCGCACCAGTGCAAATTGTGGCGATCGCAGACAGCAATTCCGCTTGATAAAGCAATTCTTCACAGCGGCGGTTTTGGCGTTTTTGGTCGGCGCGAGTCGTGTAGCAGCCTCGATGGAACTCTAAATAAAGTTCGTCTTTCCAAATCGGGAGAATAGGGGCGTGAGGGAGAGGGAGATGGGGAGAATTTGGTAGTTGAGATTTTTCGTTGTGAATCTCTGCTGGCAAATCAAGGTATTCAGGCTTTAATTCCGACATTTCGCCGGAAAAATTACCGCCTGACGCCACCAAATTATCGGCTGTCTTCCCAAGTTGAAAACTTTCCCCGTATTCGGGCGATGTCGTTTGACTTGCGGGTAAAGTTGTCGAATTTTCGGCGCCACCTTCCTTAGCGATATCTGACGACAAATTTTCGGCGACTTCAGTAATATGTAAATTTTCCTGAGTTGGCGGTTGCGAAATAGAGGATTGAGACTGGGAATCCGCCACTGGTGACAAAAACTGACTTTCAATCAAAGATAGATAATCAACTGCTTTAGCAAAATGCAACTTCGGGAAAAAAGGCGACAATTTCCAGCGTTTCGCCACCTCTAGCATATCGCGAGTCGGGCCGCCGCCGTGGTCGCCAACTCCCGGCAACCAAAGAGCATCCAGTAAATTAGTTTTAACTTGCCAATCAAAAGCGTAACTTGCCATTTTTACAGATTCTACACTTTCGCCGATCGCACCAGACATCATGCTAAATATTGTAGTACCGTCCAACCCTTCCCAGCCAAAGGCACCGTAGGGAAATTCCGTCGTATCATTCCAGCGCAACTTTTGCGTCACAAAATAATCAACTCCACCTTGCCGCAAAATCTGGGGTAATTGCCATCCAAAACCAAAAGTATCCGGTAGCCAAGCCACCCGCATCAATTCCCCAAACTTTTCTTTCGCATAACGCTGTCCGTAAAAAACTTGTCGCACCATCGACTCAGCCGAAATCAAGTTTAAATCCGGTTCAACCCACATCCCGCCAACAACTTCCCAACAACCCGCAGCTACCTGTTTCTGAATCGCAGCAAATAAATCCGGGCGGTGCTCTTCCATCCAAGCATAAAGCGCCGGAGTTGAATGACAAAAAATCAAATCGGGAAACTCAGATTGCAATTTCAATACCGACTCAAAAGTTCGCTCTGCTGCTTCCCAAGTTTCCGGTACCGGCCACAACCAAGCTAAGTCTAAATGAGCGTGACCAACCAAATAAATTTTACCTATATATATAGATTTCTGGCAAACTTTCAGTGAGTCAGGTCTGGATTGGTAATTGCTGATTGGTAATTGCTGATTGGTAATTGCTGATTGCTGATTGGCTGGCGAGTGCCTTGCTTGATGGAGAAAAGCTATATCGCCAGTTTCACCTATATATATAGATGTACCATGATGATTTTCAGCAACCTCAGAAAAAGCAACACTAACTCCTCCCTCAGCGCCCTCTGCGCCCTCTGCGGTTAAATCATCCAACTCTTCAGAAAAAGAAGCACACTCAGGATTTTCCCTGATATATATAGATGTACCATGATGATTTTCAGCAACCTCAGAAAAAGCAACACTAACTCCTCCCTCAGCGCCCTCTGCGCCCTCTGCGGTTAAATCATCCAACTCTTCAGAAAAAGAAGCACACTCAGGATTTTCCCTGATATATATAGATGTACCATGATGATTTTCAGCAACCTCAGAAAAAGCAACACTAACTCCTCCCTCAGCGCCCTCTGCGCCCTCTGCGGTTAAATCATCCAACTCTTCAGAAAAAGAAGCACACTCAGGATTTTCCCTGATATATATAGATGTACCATGATGATTTTCAGCAACCTCAGAAAAAGCAACACTAACTCCTCCCTCAGCGCCCTCTGCGCCCTCTGCGGTTAAATCATCCAACTCTTCAGAAAAAGAAGCACACTCAGGATTTTCCCTGATATATATAGATGTACCATGATGATTTTCAGCAACCTCAGAAAAAGCAACACTAACTCCTCCCTCAGCGCCCTCTGCGCCCTCTGCGGTTAAATCATCCAACTCTTCAGAAAAAGAGGAACACTCAGGATTTTCCCTGATATATATAGATGTACCATGATGATTTTCAGCAACATCAGAAAAAGCAACACCAATATCTCCCTCAGCGCCCTCTGCGCCCTCTGCGGTTAAAGCATCCAACTCTTCAGAAAAAGAGGAACACTCAGGATTTTCCCTGATATATATAGATGTACCATGATGATTTTCAGCAACCTCAGAAAAAGCAACACTAACTCCTCCCTCAGCGCCCTCAGCGCCCTCTGCGGTTAAAGCATCCAACTCTTCAGAAAAAGAGGAACACTCAGGATTTTCCCTGATATATATAGATGTACCATGATGATTTTCAGCAACATCAGAAAAAGCAACACTAACTCCTCCCTCCGTGTCCTCAGCGCCCTCTGCGGTTAAAGCATCCAACTCTTCAGAAAAAGCCCGCAGATATCCCAGTAAATTGTGCCGCAAAACAGACAAAGAGCGATCGAACTTTTGTCGGTTCGGCAAAGCAGACCAATCAATATTACCCACCGCCAAATCAATCTGAGATTTTAGCAGTTGGGCATTGACAAAAATTGGACTGCTTGCTAAATTTAGTGTGGCAAAACCTGAAAAAATTTGATTTGGTAAATTTTGATCGATCGCCCGTTGCAAAATCTCTAATTCGTCCGCCACAAAGCCCGGATCGAAACAACCAGGATCGGCAGCTTCGTACAAACAAATCGATCGCACTAGAGCACCGCTGTCGTGGCCGGGGCTTATCAAGCGCAACACAACCAAAAATTCATCTCCCGGACTTACCGACGAACTCAACAAAACTCGATCGGCACAATCGAACAAATCACCTTGTCCGACTAACTCACCGTTAACAAAAATTGCAGCATCTTCTGCCCACCAAGTCAAGCCCAACAGCAACCGCAAACCCACCAGCGGATAGCCGTGCAAATTGTCAGGAATCACGAATTTCTGCGCCAAAAAAACAACTTGCTTCCCAGACGGCCAAGCAATATGTCCTTTCCCGTTAAGTTCCGCCACCTTTGCGTTAGAAATACCTACCGAGTCCCCATCGCAATATTTCCAACCAGACAGAACCTCCACTTGACTGAGGCGGCGCAACTTCTTGACAACTTCAGAAATATTATTGCTAGCAGGTGGCACAGAAGCGTTCATTTTTAGCTAAAATAGGAGTTGCGTAGGAATCGGGATCGGAATTGAACCGCGAAGACGCGAAGGACGCGAAGAAATAAAGGTTTCAGAAATTTTGAAACTGCGATTAAGCTCCTGGTTTGATTTTACTGCAAAATTCAGAAATTCCGGCGCGAATCTCAAACCTGAATTCAATAATTAAACTTATGTCAAACGGCTACTACGGCCCATACCAAAGCCGACTATTAAATTTTATATCCAAACAGTCCCGCCAAGTCGCCGATAATTGCGATCGCACTTGGCGACAAATCAAGCAAGCCACCCTCAGCACTACCCAAATTCTACTTTATCCAGCTTACTTGCTCGTTCAAAGTTCGCGAATGCTGAGCCGACAGTTGCGGGAATCGAGTCAAACTATAGATTTACCGGAACTTCAAGAATTTGCCGGCGACAATCCTGATTTGTCGGAAAATTGGTATTTGCCGGAAAACTCCGAAGAAAGTTCGATCGCCCAAATTTTGTACCTGGCAGAAAATCTGCTAAACTCGTCGCAAACCGCCACAACAGCAGCCAGCTTCCCGCAGTTAATCCAGGAAAATACCGCAGCCACCTCCAAAGCAGCAATCAATCTTAGCCTACAAACCGCCAAAGATCGAACAACTTCCGCCGGCAAATACCCCCTGGCTAAAACTAAATTAACCAGCCCGCCAAAAGTTCAAGGAATCGCCAGTTTTATCCCCGCCCGCACTTTAGTCTTGGTGGGAGGTGAAAATCGGATTTTAGATATGTTGACACCCCAACAGCAAGAATTCCTGGAAAGTCGCATTACTTGGGAAGTCGCCAACTGCGGGCAAGAACGGCGCGAAATTACTCAAAAAGAATTAAAATTTAATCTCGGTTTAGCATCGGCAGCCAAAAAAGCTCAGCTTCCACCAATGCGACGTTTTTGGGAATTGATGGCTTGGCTTCAGACGAGTCCGGTTGCTCTGAAAAGAAATCAGTTTGGAGAATCAATCTTAGCGGTCAAATCCGCGATCGACCGCAACGCTATCTTACTCGAAAAAGCCACCACCTCGATCGTGATCGCCAACATCCCACAGCAGTCGATTGCTGCATCAAAGGCAACCGACAGCCCTACCCCAGAATTACCAAATAATTTTAACAGCAAATTCGATCGCTCCGGCAATCCGATCTCATTTGTTACCTTACTCGATCGCGCAGCCGTCAACCTCGAAGAATTTAGCCTCCCCCCCACCGCCAAAACCGCAGCCACCAACCCGGAGGTAACAAATAACACATCGAACTCGGAAAATAACTTAGGTCTTTCCGCCCGTGAAATCCTGGAAAAATACGCTCAAAACATCGAAAAAATGATTTGGTCGTCAGTAGACAACCTGCTGGGCAAAGAAACTGCTGCCAGTGATAACACGGAGAAATCCGTCTCAATCCAGTATTATTTAAAACAGCGCCAGCGAGAAGAAGCCGAAAAATCCCCAGAGGGCGATCGACCGTGGCTGAAGTGGGAAGACTTATTCGGGGAAGCAGCACCGCAGCAGTCGATCGCAGCAGAAGCAACAGCTCAGAGCGACAGATCACAAAATATCCCTAAAGTCAAGCAAGAAATAGGAGAAGGTCGATCGACCGCGATCCCAACATCCCCCTACCCAGAAGCAATTCACCGCCTGGTAGCGCAGCTCAAACAAAGCCTGCTGGCGACCAAAGTCCCAAACAATCAACCCGCAGCAACATCAAATTTAGCAGTCACTCCCGAAAACAGCTCCCCACTTGCAACAGCATCCACCCCAGGGTGTGCCCAGGAAACCCAAGTGTCAAAACACACAAACTCCAACACCACACCAACAGGCAAATCACCAGCAGCCATCAGCCAGCCAACGAGCCGGTACAGCCCCGTCACAACAACAGCACAAGCAAAAAATCAGAGTGTGGCGGCCCAACCCGAAGACGAATACCTAGAAACAAAAGCCGAATCGATGGGATACATTAAGCACCCGCTAGAACAAGTGCTCGAATGGCTCGATCTCGTCATGCTACGCATCGAAAAAATCGCCGAGCAAATCTGGAATTGGGCAAAAATTAACTTGCCAAAAATCCTCAACACCAAAGATAAAATTGACTAATCTTTAGCTTATGATAAAAAAGCTGCGGCAACAGCAGCAAATCAGCTCAGTATGATGCCATCTTTGGAGACTCCCTAGCGTGCTAACCCTCAAAATCGTAGTTAATGTAGTTGTTCTATTTTTTGTTTCCCTGTTCATATTTGGATTTTTGTCCAATGACCCAGCCCGGAACCCCAACCGCAGAGACATGGAATAAACAAACTATATCGACGGCCAGCCTGGGGTGCCACACAGCACCCCCAGAATTAGGCGGTCAACCCGCAAAAAATGACAGAAACAAAGGGATACAAGCCCCATCCTTTGAGGACGGCTTTTCCCCCTCATCAATAACCGCACCAAGCCGTTCTTGCAAGTTATGGACGGCTTTTAGCTTGTCCTTCACTCCCCGTAGTAGATTAAAACAGACTGAATCTTTAAAGATTTTCGGTTAACCTTGAAACGTTGCCCGTTAAATGCAAAAATTTGAACGATAAATTGCCCGCTATAAAAAAACTCTAAAATCAGAAATCTCAAATCGGATGACTCACCTGTTTTAACTATGCCCTATCCGGTACCGCCGCCCGAACCATCTGCCGTCATCTACATCGCAAAGCCCAAGAAAGCAGCCCTGACTGTGGCAAAAAGCGACTCTGACACCCGCAGCCCCGCCCCAGAAATACCGGAATCAAGCTCAGAAATCCTCGAACCCCAACCCACACCAGTTCAACCACCAACCAGTGTCGCACTCCTCGGTACCGCTCCAGCAGCAGAGCAACCTCTCGCAATCGGCGACCCCCTAGCCACCGCAGACAGCGGGGGCGCAGTAGCGGAATTTGGGCGTCAGCCAACAGCAACAGCCCCAGCTCCAAAAGACGCCTCGTTTACTGCTTATCCGCTAGCACCAGCAGAAACGGCTGTTTCCAGCCAAAATCAACAACCGACCCCAGAGGCTCTCAGAACCGAGGATAAACCGCAGCAAAGTAATCTTGTTGCGCCACAGGAAAACGGGTATCAGGCAAAAGGCAGGCAATTAGAAGATAGCGCCCCTGTTGCTCCAGATATTCCCGAACCAGAACCACCTCCAGCGCGCGACCAGCAGCCCCAGTTCGAGATTCCTACACCAGGTACTCCCCCCCTACCTGGCACCCCGCCCGCGCCCTCAGCGCCCGGGACACCGAAACCCAAGCCTAAACCAGGCACGCCACCAGGGGTGCGGACTGCTCCATCTCAACGCACGGTACCATTTCCGGTGAGTCCGGCAGATACGATCGAAATTAAAGCCGACAGCCAAGAATTTGACGACAAGCAGCAAATTGTCACGGCGGTGGGTAGGGTGATTGTGCGCTTCCGCCAAACCGTGATTGATGCCGATCGCGCGATCGTCAACTTAGTCACCCGCCAAGTGATAGCATCCGGTAATGTCGCCTATACCCGCGGGCAACAAGTCATCCGGGGCAGGCAGATGGAATTCAATCTCGGCCTCAACTCCGGCGCCGTCGAACAAGCCAGCGGCGAACTTTTCCTCCCCGCAGCAGGCAGCGAATTAACCCCGACACTCCCCACAGATATCAGTGCCGGCACCATTCTCGAACAGCCCCTGAGCGATCGAATTACCAGCCAACAGCCCGTGCGCGGAGTCAAATCGTCCGGAGCCGCGAATATTACCGTCGGCGGGGGCGGACAGCTAGCCGCCCCCCAAGTTACCGGCGCCGTCAACCGCGTCCGTTTTGAAGCAGAACGCCTCGAACTGCTGCCAGACGGCAGCCGGGTAGCCACCAACATTCGGATAACTAACGACCCGTTTTCCCCGCCAGAACTTGAATACAGGGCCCGCAGAGCGACGATTAGAAGGATTTCGCCCACGGCTGAGGAACTGGTCACAAATTCCCCCCGCCTCGTGTTTGACAACCGCGTCAAAATACCCGTCTATCCCCGGCGCCAAGTTTTTGACAGCAAACAGAAGAACGGCCCCTGTTTGAACTTTGGCTACGACGCCGGAGACAGAGGGGGTTTGTTCGCCGAGTGCGGTTTTGAAGTATTGCAAAACGGGCCGGTGCGACTGACTCTGACTCCCCAAATTTACCTACAGCGGGCTCTGGAAAAGCACGGCGGCAATCCATTTTTCCCCGACAGCTACGGACTCAAAGCCCGCTTGGGCGCTAGCCTGGGCCCGCGCACCAACATCGAAGGCTCGGCAATATTTCTGACTTTCGACAATTTCCCGAATTTGCCAGAAAACACCTTTCGGGGCAATTTGCGCTTGCGCCAGTCGATCGGCACTCACTCTTTAGCGGCAGAATACAGTTATCGCGATCGGCTCTTTAACGGTTCTCTCGGCGAGCAAACCGTGCAGAGCAGTCTCGGAGCCGTCCTCACTTCCCCGCAGATGCAAATCGGCAGCACGGGCATCAATTTCAGCTACCAAGCCGGGTATCAATTTATCAATGCTGACACCGATCGACCCGACTTGCTCCCACCAGTACGCGAAAACAACCGCATCGATTTGGGTCGCGCCCAAGCCAGCATCGCCCTCAGCCGCGGCTTCAACCTGTGGCAAGGTCAGCCGCTACCCCGTACTCCCACCCAAGGTTTGAAGTACACGCGGACGCCAGTAGTTCCTTTCTTGCAACTGGCCCTGGGAGTCCGAGGAGTTGGCTCATATTACAGCAGCGGCGACAGACAAAATTCGATCGCCAGCAGCATCGGCCTTCAAGGGCAGTTCGGTCATTTCTCCCGCCCTTTCCTCGATTACACTGGATTTAACGTGACTTACACTCAGGTGTCGCGGGACGGGGTATCGCCTTATTTGTTCGATCGGCTAGTAGATTTGAAAGTCTTGTCTTTTGGACTTGTGCAGCAAGTTTACGGAGGCTTTCGAGTCGGGTTTCAAAGTGCTATTAATTTAGAGAGCAAGGAAACAATCAGTACCAACTACACTCTGGAATACAGCCGCCGCAGCTACGCAATTATTTTGCGTTTTAATCCTGAGCGTCAAGTCGGCAGCCTGACTTTTAGAATTAGCGACTTCAACTGGAACGGCACTCCCCAACCTTTTTCCGGGGACGTGCGAACAGTAGAAGGAGGGGTGCGTTTATCAGATTAATTTAATTGGGTAAAATAGTCATTAGTCATTGGTCATTTTACCCGCTCGCGAAGTCGAAGGGTGGTCAGTTGTCAGTTGTCATTGGTCATTTGTCATTAGTCATTGGTAATAATGAAGCTGCTAAAAAAATCACCAATAATTATTAATTACAAATTATCCAATTGTCAATTACTAAATTTTCCAATGACAAATGACAAATGACAAATGACAAATGACTGCTGACTGCTGAATGCTGAATGCTGAATGCTGACCGATCAATAACCAATTACCAATGACAACAGACAACAGACAACAGACAACAGACAACAGACAACAGACAACAGACAACAGACAACAGACAACTGACTAATTACCAATTCCCATGACAGAAGTGAGGGCAATATCTGCCGAAGCGGCGGCTCTGCTGGTTCACTACGGTTTTGACCTAGGTGGCAAAAAAGCAGAGAAATTGGCGGGTGAATGGCTGACAAAGTATCCCGGTCAGTGGCTGCGCTTAGCAGTAGTTGAAGCGCTTTATCAAGGGCGCTACAAGGCTGTTTCTGTGGCACAGCTCTTGAGTATGTGGCAGCGGATAGGCGAACCGCTCTATCATTTCAATCGCGAGTTTGAACGCTTGGTATGCAACAATTTTCCTCAGGATTTAACCTTTGAAAGCGAGGCAGGGCGACGGCAGGAAAATATAATTTTATCACCATCCCATCCAGCAGCATCTGAAGTCAGTGTTGCAGAGTTAGATGTGGTGGATGCGATGGCGCCAAAAATCGATCGCCCGCCAGATGCAGCAGTCCCTAACCCAGAGGCGCAGGAAACAGAAAAATTGCCCGCAGCCGACGATCGCACCAAAGAAAATACAGAAGTTGTAGTATATGAAGATGTGGCTGTTACTGCCCTAGCCGATCGAGCTGAACCCGATCGCTCCTTAGCAGACAAACCCGCAACTAAATCCTTTCCAGTTGCCAAGCACACTGATTTTCACAGTAAATTAAAAGCCGTTGCCCGAGAAGGCCGCAGGAAAAAGGGAGAAAGCAGAAAGCAGAAATAAGCTGTCGTGCGAATTAGATAGTTGCGTGCGATCGACCCAACAACAGATACAAGGCCGGACTTTGGCTTGTTACTTTCGCTCGGACTGGTAACGCAGATTATTGGCGAAGAAGAGCCTCCTTTTATCTCAAAGCACCGGCTGTCCGAGCCGGCCGACAGTTGGATGATTTTGGGAAAATACTATAAGTTGCCAACAGTCAAAAATTTGGCGTCAAAGTTAGAACTCCCAAATTTATCTGTAGACTAAATGTCAAATCCCAAAATCTAAAATCTACAGCGTGTTAAGTTTTCGGGCTTCCTCCCATCCGAATTTCCGAACAAAAAGAGGCTTGTTCCGTACCGTTAGCTTGCTTGACAACGCTAGTACGCAGGCGCAGGTTAGGGATGAGATACCACAGCCTTTCTTCGGCGCGAACAGTATCTGACTCTGTAATCAATGTCAGCACGTCGTCGCCGCCCATGACGTAGCGGGTGTTTCCCTTGGCTTGCAACACTTTGCCTTCGCTGGGATTCTCCCGATCGGGTACGATCGCTAATATTGTAGAACCAATTTGTTTGGCAGCAGCGCGATCGGCAGTACCGTCCCAACTAATCCGAACGCCCTTTAGCCCAGTTGAGGCCGGGTTAATCGAATGTTGTTGGCAAAGTTCAACGACTGCTGCATCGCTAGCTGTCAGTATTTCTATTTTGAGGTCAGATTTACCTGCCTGCAATTCGCCCGACTTAAGATTGTGTACGGTACGTTGCGAAAACCATTTGCCTGCACTTAACTCAAAAAACTCGCTAACATCCATGAAATTTGTCTCTAAACCTAAATAGTTCTTGATTCTCGCGACTTGCGCCCTCTGGAGTCAGAAACCCAGTTTCCTCCTGTGCACCTAGCGGTCAAACCAAAGATTTTAGCTATCAACCCGGTTTAAGAGTGCAAGTCCCATAATTTATTTTAAAGGAATGGGGCGCGCCTGCAAAGGTTTCCGCGAGGTTTGGGCGAACCAGATTGCAGGTGCCCTTGAGTTGCTTCACCCAATCGGCGCAACATTTGCCTCACTGGCTGCGCCTGCTATAGCAGTGGGCCGCTTGACAGTGGACAGCTTGCGCGAAAAGCGACTTGTCCCGAGCGAAGTCGAGGGAAGTCGAAGAGTGGACAGCTTGCGCTGAGCGAAGTCGAAGAGTTGCTTCGTCAAGGAAATCAAACCGTTTCTGCTACAGGCTCTAGGCTCTATTCATGAGGTTATTTATGTCCTCACCGGTGTGGCGATTGCTATAAATACAAAATTAGAGCCTTCTGGTACAAAAGTGTTGCCTTAAAAAAGTCTTGTTCCCACATCAAATAGGATTGCCACACATCAAAGTTTTTAGCCTCTATCCGCCCAAAAACTGCTACCAGCACGGGCTGGCGCGTCTGGGAACTCCAAAATTTTCATAAAAGTTCAACTTCCCAGATTTATGTGTGAAGTAGATGTAATATCTCAAATCGCATCACACTGTTGGGCGATCGAGAATCATTGGCAACAGACCAGCTATATTAAGAAAAGCAACGATCTATGTCAGCTTTTGTCGATCGCTCCCTAGATTTAGCGCTGTTGAGGTAATGATATCGGCTGCTGTTTATGGTAATGGGGCTGCTTTAAAATACTCCAGGCAGACTCAGACTAAAAAACCAGCCCTCGATTCAAATATCGGGCAAACAATGGCAGCACATCGCTAGCAAAATAGCATTCAAATATGCCATGCTAAGTAAGCGAGAAAAGTTTCTCCATCGAATTTCCAGCAAGGTGCAGCTAGCGATCGCATACATTTAAAAAAGACATCACTAAAAAAGACATCACAAATTTATGAGCGACTTTACACATGGGCTGGATCAAATGCAGCCCGCCGAACAGACGCACTGTTTGGGAATTCTGCCAAGTCAGCTAGCAGCGACTTCTGATTCAGAAAAATTATACAGCTTACTAACAGATTACAATTTTATTGAAGCAAAGCTGTCGGCATCTGGAGTACAAGCACTAATAGAAGATTACGATCTAGCAACCTGTCCAGATATTATCAGCTCCGAACAAAAAGCAGACAAACTCAAATTAATCCAAGAAGCAATCCGGCTTTCTTCACACATTATAGCCAAAGATCCAACGCAACTAGCAGCCCAACTAATTGCCCGCTTAATGCGCTTTGAAATTCCAGAAATTCAAGCACTGCTAGCGCAAGCAAAACATCAGAAAAATCCGTGGCTGCGGCCACTAACGCCCAGCTTTACCCCTCCGGGCGGAAGATTGCTGCGAACCCTCACCGGACATACAGATTGGGTGCAAGCAGTAGCAATCACCCCAGACGGCAAGCAAGCAATTTCTGCCTCATCCGACCACACTCTTAAAGTTTGGCACTTAGAAACAGGAGAAGAACTTGCCACCCTCAAAGGTCATCTTACCTACGTCAATGCTGTAGCCGTCACCCCAGACGGAACTAAAGTAATTTCCGGTTCTTGGGACAATACTATTAAAATTTGGGATTTAGCAACTAAAACAGAAATATTGACATTTGCCGGCGATACTTTTGCAGTAGAAGCAGTAGCAGTAACTCCCGACGGCAAGCGAGTAATTTCCGGTTCGTGGGACGGCAGCATAAAAGTTTGGAATTTAGCAACAGGAGAAGTGATTTTCAACCTAAAAGGTCACAGCAGTTTTGTGCAGTCCATAGCAGTAACTCCCGACAGCAAACGGTTGATTTCCGGGTCAGGAGACAACAGCATTAAAGTCTGGAACCTAGAAACAGGAAAAGAACTATTTACCCTCACGGATCACGCAGATTGGGTAAAAGCTGTAGCAGTAACTCCCGACGGCGAACAAATAATTTCCGGCAGTTATGACGGCACAGTCAAAGTTTGGAGTTTGAGTCGGAGAGAAAAACTTTTTACTTTAGGAATTCATAACAGCTTCGTCCAAGCTGTGGCAGTCACTCCCGACGGAAAACGGGTAATTTCCGCAGCAGGCGACAAAACGCTAAAAGTTTGGAATCTGGAAACACAAGCAGAACTTTTCACTTTTACCAATCACATCGCCCCAGTGAATGCTGTAGCCGTCACCCCCGACGGCAAGCGGATAGTTTCAGGTTCCTCTGACAAAACTCTCAAAGTTTGGCACTTAGAAATAGGCCAAGAAAATTTATCCTATGCCGGTCACGATGATTGGGTAAATGCTGTAGCAGTCACTGCCGACGGTACGAAAGTTATTTCCGGTTCTGGAGACAACAGCATTAAAGTCTGGAATCTGGAAAATGGAGAGGAACTTTTTGCTATTCCCGGTCATAAAGACTGGGTAAAAGCAATCGCTGTCACCCCGGACAGCAAGAAAATAGTTTCAGGTTCCGGCGACAAAACTGTTAAAGTTTGGAATCTCGAAACCGGACAGGAAATATTTACTTTCACAGGTCATACAGATTGGGTGAATTCTGTTGCTGTTACCCCCGACGGCAAGCTGGCGATTTCAGGTTCTGCCGACAAAACTATTAAAGTTTGGAATTTGGAAACAGGAGAGGAAGTTTTGACATTTATCGGTCACACCGACGGGATAAAAGCTGTGACAGTTACTCCCGACGGTAAGCGGATTATTTCGGCTGCGGGCGACAAAACCCTAAAAGTTTGGAGTTTGGGGAAAGACGAGAATATTTTGGCAACTTTCTGGAATTTTGCCGTCAAAAATCAACTTTTTACCCTCAAAGGTCATGAGAGTTTTGTAAATGCTGTGGCAGTTACGGCGGACGGCAAATGGGCAATTTCTGGCGGGCGAGAAACACCTATAAAAGTTTGGAATTTGTCAAGTAGAAAAGAAGCTTTTACTTTAGCAGGTCATGCCGATGCGGTAACATCTGTAGCGACGCTGGGAAATAAGGTAATTTCCGTTTCAGATGACAATACTCTCAAAGTTTGGGATTTGTTGAGTAGAAAAGTAGTTGCTACTTTTAGGGGAGATAGTGCTTTGAAAGCTTGCGCTATTGCACCGGATGGGGTAACAATTGTGGCGGCGGAAGCTTCGGGACAAGTACATTTTTTGAGGTTGGAATTAGTCAGTAGTCAGTAGTCAGTGGTCAGTTGTCATTGGTTATTGGTCAGTGGTCAGTTGTCATTGGTTATTGGTCATTAGTCAATTCTCCCCTTCTTCCCTCTTTGTTCTGTCAATTGTCAACAGTCAACAGTCAACTGTCAACAGTCAACTGTCAACTGTCAACTGTCAACTGTCAACTGTCAACTGTCAACTGTCAACTGTCAACAGCAGGGCGGACACCGGCCGCCCTACAAAACTAATGCTTCTGCAACATCACCCCACGAATAGAATAATCCAAAAGCTCGATCGGGTGCATCAAAGTCACAGATTTCCCCTGCAACTCCAAATGCTTCTTAATTTGCAAAGAACAACCAGGATTAGAAGAAGCAATCAACTCGGCCCCAGTATTCAACAAATTCTCCACCTTTTGCACGCCCAACTCATCAGCAATTTCCGGCTGAAGCATATTGTAAACCCCCGCACTCCCGCAACACAAAGCAGCATCCACAGGTTCTTTCAACTTCACACCAGGAATTTGTTGCAACAACTGGCGCGGCTGCAAACTAATCTTTTGTCCGTGCAACAAATGACAAGCATCCTGATAAACAATTGTCAAATCTCCCTCAATCAAAGGATTGAGTTTCGCCGTAATTCCCGCACTTGCCAAAAATTCTTGTACGTCCTTGACATTAGCAGCAAACTTCTCAGCTTTCTCGCGATATTCCGGGTCATCTGCTAAAATGTGACCGTACTCTTTCAAAGTGTGGCCGCAACCCGCAGCGTTGATAATTACAAAATCAACACCAGTATTTTCAAAACTATCAATCATCTGTCTCGCCAAAGCTTTCGCCTGTTGGGCTTGTCCTTGATGTTCCGGTAAAGCAGCGCAGCATCCTTGACTTTTTGGAATCACAACCTCGCAACCGTTAGCCGTCAAAACACGCACCGTAGCCTCATTAACAGGCGAGAACAACAACCTCTGCACGCAGCCTAAAATCACGCCAACTCGATAGCGTTTCTCCCCTTGTGCGGGAATGACTTCCGGTAAATTATCCCGGAAAGAATCGACTGTTACCTTCGGCAAAATTGATTCCATCGCCGCCAAGCGAGGAAATACTTTTTTTAGCAAACCTGTTTTCCGAATTAGTTTTGGAAGTCCTAATTTTTGATAAATAAACAGCGGTACCAGCAACGGCCGCAATCTGTGAGGATAAGGAAAGAGATTAAAAATCAGAGTGCGAATTACATTGTCAGAAAAAGTGCGTTTTTGATTTCTGGTAACTTGGTGGCGAGTTGCAGAAATTAACTTGTCGTACTGCACGCCAGACGGACAAGTTGTCACGCAGGCCAAACAGCCCAAACAAGTATCAAAATGCTGCGAAGTTGCTTCGTTTAAAGGTGCATCGCCTTCGTTGATTGCATCCATTAAATAAATGCGGCCTCGCGGCGAATCCATTTCTTTGCCGAGTACGCGATAACTCGGACAAGTTGACAAACAAAAGCCGCAGTGGACGCAGGTATCGATTAATTTGGGATCTGGCGGATTGTTGGCGTCAAAACCGGGAATTTCGAGAGTTTGCAAGTGGGGATTTTGTGCTAGGAAATTGCTTTCTTTTGCTGGTCTTAAATCGTCGCTGGGAATTTGAGATGTTTCGGGAATTTGCATATATAGCAGTTGACAGTTGACAGTTGACAGTTGACAATTGCATAGTACGGGAATCAAACCATTTATGCTTGATGGGTATCGGCTCTATTCATGAGATTATTTATGTCCGCGCCCGATGTGGCGGTTGCTATATTACCTAATTCCTTTGGTTCGTAGGGATAGTTTTAGTCCTTTTTCTGGGATTTAAGAAGGACTTAAGTCCTCACTACGAACCTTAAATTCCTGGTTTGTAGTGAGGAGTTTAGTCCTTTTTCTGGGATTTAAGAAGGACTTAAGTCCTCACTACGAACCTTAAATTCCTAGTTTGTAGTGGAGAATGCGAGTCCTATTCATGGGATTTAAGAAGGACTCTCCGTCCTCACTACGAACCTTTTAAGATTGAGCGATTTGGATTTAAAATATTTTCCGGGTCAAACTCTTGCTTGATCCGGCGCATTAGATCGATCGCACTTCCAGTATAGCCCCAAACATCTAACTCTTGCTTGATCTGGGTCGGCGCTACTAAAACGGTGAGAAAACCGCCTTTAGCTTCGCACTTTCTACGTATCTGCAACAGCGTTTCGGCAGTCGCAGTCTCAAACCGCAACACCCCCAAACCGCTGCCTGCATGAATCAAAGCGTCCTGTACTGGCAATTCGTTAATTGCTTTGACTGCTTCCGAGGGTCTGATGCCTATTTTACAAATAATTGGGGAATTCTGGGCATAATTCCAGACTGTTTCTGGCAATCTTTGCCATAATTGATCCTCGTCGTTGTCGCGGCAGCTTGTGCCTTGCAAACCCAACTTTTGGGCAACTTCTAGCAAGCGGGCTGATTGTTGTTTCACGCTTTCGCCGATGCTTTGAAACCTCACCACCAATCCCGAACCTTTACCTAAATTCAGTTTTTCTACTAACTGCGGTGATAGCAAATCCACAGCCGTCGGTGTCAGGGCAGAAGATAACAAGATTTGAGCAGCTTCGGCTAAAGCATTCGTTTCACCTGTCAGTATGACAGTTCCCGATGATTCCGGTAGCGGATAAACTCGGAAAGTTACTTGACTGATGACGCCTAAGGTGCCGTAAGCGCCGGTTAACAGTTTCATTAAGTCGTAACCGGCGACATTTTTGACAACTCTACCTCCGCCTGTGGCAATTTTACCGTCCGATCGCACAAATGTGATTCCCAGCAACAAATCGCGCACGCCTCGATAGCGGTGTCGTAAAGAACCTGTGTCAGCCGTAGCGATAATTCCGCCTAAAGTTGCCTGTTGCCGATATGCTGGATCGATCGGCAAAAATTGACCTGATGCTCCTAAAATTTCCTGCAAATCAACAAACTTCATCCCCGCTTCGGCCGTCACCGTTAAATCGCCCACAGCGTGTTCTACCAGGCGATTGAGGCGCGCCGTACTGACGGCAATGAGCCCCCCTGACCCCTGTAAGAAAGAGGGTTCACAAAGCTCTCGGTCAGGGGGTTTGACGGGATCTAATTGAACTAAACTGCCCCAATCGAGTTTGCTGCCGCTACCACAAGGCAAGACGGCGCAGCGATTTTTGCTGGCCCAAGCAATAACGGCCGCGAGTTCTTGTTGAGTGTGGGGGTAAACTGTACAAGCTATTGAAGTGCCCGGCGCAACTGCTTTTTCTACCCGTTCTTGCCAAAAAGCCTCTATATCTTGCTGCTGACAGATGCCAGCAGTGCCGACAATATTTTCTAATTCTTGTATGCTAACGTAGGTTTCGGTAGAAAAAGATTTCATGAAGGTTATCGGACGCCCGGTAAAAAAATAATCAAAATACTGCCTAGAACCATTAAATATTAATACGGGCCCGATATCCAAAACATGAACCAACAAATGTCTCAAAACCGAGTTTCGGTAGGAATTACGGGTCTGAACGAAGTTATTGACGGCGGCCTGATTGCTCAGCGCTCTTATCTGGTACGCGGCGGCCCGGGTACTGGGAAGACTACACTGGGCTTTCATTTTTTGGCTGCTGGTATAGCTCTGGGAGAAACGCCCCTGTTTATTACTTTAGGAGAACCGGAAGCCCAATTGCGCGCTAATGCCGCAAGTCTCGGTTTTGACATCGAGGCGATGGCCTTCCTCGATTTGAGCCCATCCTCTGAATTTTTTACCGAAGTTCAAACCTACGACATCTTCTCACCGTCGGAAGTTGAACGAGAACCGACTACCCAAAAAATTATTGAGCGAGTCCAAGCTATCCAGCCGCAACGGGTGTTTTTGGATGCGATTACTCAATTTCGCTATTTGGCTGCGGATGAGTTTCAGTTTCGCAAGCAGGTTTTGTCTTTTCTGCGGTTTTTGGTGGAAGGGGGGGCGACGGTGGTTTTCACGTCAGAAGGTACATTAAGCGCTCCCGACGACGATTTGCAATTCATCAGCGATGGCGTAATTTACTTGGAATTGCGGCCCGAAGGGCGCACTCTGTCTGTCACTAAGCTGCGCGGTTCCAACTTCCGCGACGGGCGCCATTCGCTGCGCCTGACTCAGGCTGGGATGGAGGTGTTTCCGCGGCTGCTTCCGGACAATTACCAACAGGATTTTGTGGCGGAACCGATTTCTGCTGGAGTTCCAGAATTGGACGAACTGCTGCACGGGGGACTGGAACGGGGTACTGTGAGTGTGATTAGCGGGCCTAGCGGGGTGGGTAAGACGACGGTGGGGATTCAGTTTATGAAGGAAGCAGCAGGAAGGGGGGAGCGATCGGTAGTTTACATCTTTGAGGAGTCAATTTCTACTCTGCTGCGCCGCTGCGAATCAGTTAACATCCCCGTTGGGGCGATGATGGCTCAGGGAAGTCTTTCGGTGATAGCTGTGGAACCTTTGCTGTATTCGCCGGATCAGTTTGCGAATATGGTACGCCGAGAGGTGGAGCAGGAAAAGACGCGGATTGTGATGATTGACAGTATTTCTGGCTATCAGCTTTCGATGCGGGGTCAAGATTTGGTGAACAATTTGCACGCTTTGTGCAAGTATCTCAAGAATATGGGAGTTACGGTGATCTTGATTAATGAGATAGAAGGGATTAGCGGAGATTTTCGGCTGACTGAGATCGGAATTAGCTATTTGGCTGACAATCTTCTGTTTATCCGCTATCTGGAGCGCCAACTTCATAATAGAACGGAAATCCGCAAGGCGATCGGCGTCATTAAAAAACGTGTCAGCAATTTCGAGAAAACTCTGCGAGAACTCGATATTACTCGCTACGGTATCAAAGTCAGTAAACCTATACGGGGACTGCGCGGCATTTTAAGCTCGGCGCCGGTGTGGGTTGACGTGGTAGAGGGTGAAGATTGAATCGGGGTTTGCCGTGTTTTTTGCAGCCAATTGTAGCTAATCAAAGCGGCGGCTAACCGACTGCTTTACGACTGGGTACACCTGGCACCTCAGCAATAGAATTAGCGCCCGCACCGCGCAGCCACGTAGCAGCCTCAGTCTTGGAAAAGTTAAATTTAGTGGTAAACTTGTGTAGTTTTCTAATTTCAATAATACCTATTATGAAAAAAATTGCTATCTATAAATTAGCCGATGCCATCTTTAGGGAAACGGCATTCCCTTGTCCTGCTGCTATTTAGGGAAATAAAATATCTTTTTAATTATTAATGGGAGCAATACTTTTTATGGTTGACATAATAGTTACCGCCCAAGTAAGTTAATATTAGTTTGAGCAACTGTTGTTATAATTATTGAGTGTATAAATTATGTGTCAGATCGCGTGCGGTCGATTGCCATCACAAAAACGGTTCGATCGTTTGGAATTGTGTCCTCGGACTAAGAACGGACTGAAGTCCGCACTACGAACCTATGCTGCGGATTGGAGATTGGTGTAGTAATATTTTTTATAAATGGTATTATTAAAACTATTAAAAAATAATGTGATTCACTTGCCCGTGCTGTAAAAGTATTTATAATAGACAATTCCCAATTATAAAATCTAAAATCTAAAATCGTCAGAGGACGCTGAGCGATGACTACCAACTCAATAATTTTAGCGGTAGACCGCAATCAGCGAAACTTGGAACTGGTAGCACAATTTCTCCATAAAGAAGGATACCAGACCCTCGGCGCTTGTAGCTTGGAAGATGTTGCACGAGCGATCGGCGAACCTGCTAGAATTGGGATGGCTTTAGTAGATATTTCTGGTTTCGATCGCCAGATTTGGGACTGCTGCGAACAACTGCGGAATCACCAAATCCCTTTTTTGATACTTTCCCCCAAACAAAGCGCGGCGATTCAGCACGAAAGCTTCTCCCGCGGTGCTCGAAGTATGCTGGTCAAACCTTTGATCGTTAAAGATTTGCTGTCTATTGTACGCAGCTTGCTAGGAGAACCGACGTGAGTCAAATTTTATTGCTTGTCGAACAGAAAGAAAATCGCCGCTTGTTATTAGAATGGCTGGCAGTTTACTATGAGGTATTGCTGCCAAATTATACAGAAAATATTGATGAAATTTTACCATTTAATCAATCTTTTGACCTGGGAATCATTGACGGTCTTGCCTTGAAGCGACACTGGCAGTGGATCGCAGCCCAAAAACAGGCAGAAGACCCGCTATGCTTGCCTTTTTTGTTGATTACATCTCGCTCGGATGTCGGGATGGCAACGCGATTTATTTGGCAAACTATTGACGATTTAATTATTGCTCCGATCGAGAAGATAGAATTGCAAGCGCGGGTGGAGATTTTGCTGCGAGCGCGCCAGTTGTCTTTAACTCTCAAATTGTCTCACGATCAACTCGATCGCAGTTTGCAAACAGCCAAAGAGCTCAACGATATGAAAACCTCTTTGCTGTACATGATTGCCCACGATGTTCGCAATCCTTTAAACTTCATTATCGGCACTACGCAAGTTCTTGCTAGATACAAATCGAAACTATCTGATGATAGAACACAAGAACTGCTTGACAAAACTCAAGTTGCAGCAAAAAGCATCGATCAGTTATTAGATGATGTTCTGCTACTCGGCCGCTCGGAGTCTGGAAAAATCGCGTTTTGCTTGCTACAGCTAGACTTAACTAAATTCTGTAATGAGTTGGTTTTGGAATTTCAGAGCAGCCTGAATTTGAAGGCTCAAGCTGATGCGGTGAAGCTGATTTTTGTGAATCACAGTCCATCGGCGATGGCTTGTTTGGAGGCAAGTTTGCTGCGGCGTATTCTGAGCAATTTGCTGTCAAATGCTATTAAGTATTCTCCCGCAAATACTGAAGTGGTTCTTGAATTAAAAGTTACGGAAAACGAGGTGATTTTTTCGGTAAGCGATGCCGGAATTGGCATACCTTTAGCCGACCAAGAACGGCTGTTTGATTCGTTTTATCGGGCGAAAAATGTGGGTATAATTCCCGGTACTGGACTGGGGCTGAGTATTGTTAAAAAATGTGTGGACTTGCACGGCGGCGAAATTGCTTTGAGCAGTGAAGAAGGCGTGGGTAGTACATTTACCGTAACGCTGCCGATCGCCCAATTTGAAGCAGAGCAACTCTCGCCTGCAACGCCTTAAACTAGATGCAGGCATTATTTTGGGATATTCAATATGGAACTCGCAGATGTTATGGCACTCCTGCATCCGGTGATCGCAGTGGCGGTAGTTTTTCCGATTATTGGTACTGTGGTGAATGCAGCGTGGCAAACTCGCCAGCGCAGGCTGCAAGTCGCTGACGGCGGTAAAAGCAAAATTCCGCCGGTTGTTGGCCCGGAGCATTTGAAGTTGGGCCAGTTGCTGACTGGGGCGCTCGTCGGAATTACGTTAATTGCTCTGGCTTACTCTATTTATTTTAAAAGTATTTTGGAAAAAAATCTGTGGGACAAATCCCCCACTCAAGTAGTTTTTATCGCACTGATGTTTGCCGCGACAATTGCTTCTTTGGTATTTTTGTATCAAGCAAGACAGAAACTTTGGCGAGGTGTTTTTGCTACTTTAACTGGTGTTGGTTTGGTGGTTTTGGGATTCCAGGAGGGGATTTTTCGCAGGGACGATGAATGGCTGGTTTCTCATTTTTATTACGGGATTGCGGCGGCGCTGTTGATGGTTTTTTCGGTGGCAATTGCGCCGGAAATTTATCACGATAGAGCGCACCGCTGGCGGAAAATTCACACTGTTTTAAACTGCATCGCCCTGCTGCTATTTTTCGGTCAGGGTGTTACGGGTACTCGCGATTTGTTGGAAATTCCTTTGAGCTGGCAAAAAGAACATCTCTATCAGTGTGATTGGAAAAATAAAACTTGTCCGAAACCTCCACAATCACAAAGTTTGGCTCCTAGAATTAATTAGAAGGCAGTTCGGTAACGAATTTTATAACGAATTTAACGTTTATGAAGTACATTTCATATCGATAAATCCCCGTAGGGACACGGCACTGCCCAAGGAGTGTCAACTTAAGGCTGAAAGCCTTGGTCTCTCTCGCTTTTACCTAAGTCTAGATCCCCCTAAATCCCCCTTAAGAAGGGGGACTTTGATCGGACTATTGTCCCCCCCTTCTTAAGGGGGGCGCCGGGGGGATCTGATCCTAATAGTCAAACAACAGTCTCTGACTGGGTTTGACCTTAAGTTGACACTCCTTGGGCACTGCCGTGTCCCTACCTTTGCTTACACAAGTTTGTGGGATGGGCGGGAGAGCCCGCCCTTTTTGGACGGGCTCTCCCGCCCATCCCACAATAACAATAAAAATTGTAAGTTATTTAATTCGCGATCCTAAGTAAAAGATTCTTACTTCTATCCTTGACATCCGTTACATCCCGTACATTGCTCGTTGCTAATCTTCCTTATTCAAAGTTCTATAGGAGCAATCGCGTTTAATAATTCTTCTAGGATAAACCGCAGCAAGGATTGAGTTGCTAATACTAAACCCAGTCGGGATTGGGCGAGTTTTGGTGTTTCTGTTTTAACTTCTCCCCAAATCCGACATTGACTGTAAAAAGTCTGAAATGCTTGACTCAAAGTATTAGCTAATTTTAAATGATCGATTGGTTTTTCGCGGTTTTCTGCTTCCCAAATAGGAGATAAATTGTCTAGCACTGTTAATAGTTGCGAAATTAAATTGCATTCGGCTCGATCGATTAACCGCACTACACCCCCGTCAATCCAGGGGATAGGATTTGGGGCCGCCAGCGACCAAATTTGCGGTGCTGTGGTGACATCGGGGTTGGCGATCGAAATTAGCCGATCGCGGTGGGCCATTCGCAGCAGGGAACAGCAGCGCGCGTGGCTGTACTGAATCGGAAACAGTCGATCGGCAGACACAACAGCAGATAAGATGCGATATTCTGGTACAGGGAGGGCAATTTGAGCTAAACGCTGCAACCACAGGGCTAAACCGGCATCAGTCAACTCCAGCTCAATCGTGCCCGCAGATAGGGCTTTAACGGTGAAATCCGGCCAGCACAGCGGTTGGAGAGTTTCGACCAACTGTGCTGCGATCGCCTGCGGTGTCTGCTGCCAATTTTTAGCCAATTTCAGGGCGATCGCCGACACGTACACCACCCGCACGCTATTTTTACCCCGATTTAACGGAATTTCGCCGATCGTCCCTCCCCGGGCGATCGCGCCTTGGAACTTTGCCAGCAAGAAACGTTTCACTGTAACTTCCGGGCACTGAAAGACATTTAGTGTATCCATATTGGCTCATTTTGCGGTAAAAGTGACTGAAGAGTGTTACCGCTAGCGCTATAGTTGTACGTTAAACTGCTGATATCAGAGATGGTCGATCGGCTTCTGGGGGGTGGGCTACATCGAAGCAATCAGCTTTATAGCCATTTTTCGGCAAAATATACAATAATTTACGATGAGTGTTTGCTGAATTATACTATTTTGATGTATTTTTTGCTACATTGAATTTTTCGGTAAAAATCAGAAGAGTCAGCACAGTTCAGAAGTGTGCAAGCTCGATCGGGGGTTGGTTGTCTCACATTGTATGCCTAAGCTGGAAAAAGCTGTTTTTCTCACTAACTAAATATATCCCAGAGCCTCACTTATGCAATCAACACTTTCCACTCCTGTAGAGACGATCGATCGACCCTTTATCACCTGGCAACGAATTATCGACTGGGCCCAGGAACACTACCGCTGCCGGACTTTTAGCAAAGACGAGAAGATTCCCGCCAGACCCGGACTGCTGTATTTAGTCCAGAAAGGTTCTGTGCGGCTCGTAGGTAGCGCTCAAGTCAGCGCCACAGCGAAGCCGGGGTTAAAATCCGCTCCC
Organism: Microcoleus sp. bin38.metabat.b11b12b14.051; assembly: GCF_013299165.1. Classification (NCBI taxonomy): domain Bacteria; kingdom Bacillati; phylum Cyanobacteriota; class Cyanophyceae; order Oscillatoriales; family Microcoleaceae; genus Microcoleus; species Microcoleus sp. bin38.metabat.b11b12b14.051. The sequence goes on along the minus strand of NZ_JAAFKD010000004.1, from coordinate 35,595 downwards.
AAAACCACAGAAGAAGCTTTTTTGGGCTTCGTCGGCGCGGGTCAGCCCTTTGAACTGGTGGCTCAGTCTCCGTTTACCCTCCAGGCTTTCGCTCACGCCGATCAAACTCACGTAGTGTGGATGTATTGGCACGATTTGGATAATTGGCCTCACTTCCGCAGGGAAATATTGGATGCGTTTCGCTACCAACACCAGCGGAAACTTCTGTGGCTGAGCACTTTGGGACAGCGCCGGACGATCGACCGACTGCTGGGTTTTCTCACTTTGTTGATCGAAGAATTTGGGGAACCTTACGTAAGTGAGGCAGAACCGGATCTGGTTCGGGGCTACAGGCTGCCTTGGGCTTTGACTCACGCTCAAATTGGCAGCGCTATCGGTTCGACGCGGGTGACGGTGACGCGGCTGATGGGTAAGTTGCGATCGAAAGGTTTGATTAATACTGAGGATGACAATTTAATCTGTTTGCCTGCTAAGGCTACTCCCCAAAAGACCAAAAATCAAAAGCAGGATGTAGAAGCATTCCTCGGAGACGATCTCGGAGACGATCTCGATGACGATCTCGGAGACGATCTTGATGACGATCTCGACGACGATCTCGAAGATTCTTGACCGAATCCTCCGGGCTATTGCCAACAAACAGCGGGTAGCTATTATATATAGCAATTCCTGTGAAGGTCAGAAAGTTATTAATTCTTGAAACCCTTTCGGAAGACGACAGTTTTCTTATTCCTTCTTCCTGCGGTCAACAGTCAACAGTCAACAGTCAACAGTCAACAGTCAACAGTCAACAATCAACAATCAACAATCAACAGTCAACAGTCAACAGTCAACAGTCAACAGTCAACAGTCAACAGTCAACAGTCAACAGTCAACAGTCAACAGTCAACAGTCAACAGTCAACAGTCAACTATTCGGTGTACGATGAATTGGTATAAACTTTTCCCGTTCTCGAAAGGTACGACTGACAATGACCGATGACCAGCCAAAATCTCCCATCCCGAACCATCAGAAACGGGTGGTATTCTGCGACTTTGACGGCACAATAACGGTTGAGGAAACTTTTGTAGCAATGCTGAAGCGTTTCGCACCGGAATTGTCGTCTCAACTGATGCCGGAAATGTACGCCAGAAGGCTAAGCTTGCGATCGGGTGTGCGGCAGTTACTAGAGTCTATTCCCTCGGAATGTTACGAGGAAATTAGGGAATTTTCTAGGGGAAAGCTGATGCGGCCGGGATTGGTGGAATTGCTGGATTTTTTGGACGATAAAAGGGTGCATTTTGCGATCGTTTCCGGTGGGCTGCGGATTATGGTAGAGGCAGTGATGGGTGATTTGGTACACCGGGCGATCGCAATTTATGCTGTGGATGTGGATGCTAGTGGCCCTCGCTTGCAAGTCAATTCTGAGTTTGAAGGAGATTCAGAATTGGTGTCTAAGGTGCGGGTGATGCGCCTGCATCCGGCGGGGGAACAGGTGGCGATCGGAGATTCGCTGACGGATTTTAATATGGCTTTGCAGGCTTCGTCGGTGTTTGCGCGCGATCGACTGGCTGAGTATCTCGACGAACAGCAAAAGCCTTACACTAAATGGGATAATTTTTTTGACGTGTTGGAACATTTGTCCCAGAAATGGAATTAACATTCAACTAGGAATTGTACAAAAATCGCACTCTACGCGATATATATTGCTAAGGTGCGCCATTGATACCCTACGTTTAGATAGACCAGGATAATTCCTACGAACATCAAAATATAGATCGAAAACTGAGGATTAGCAGAGAATGAGTGGGGATTTGAGATCGGATTTAATTGCAGCAGCCAAACATTTTTACGATCGCGGTTGGATGGCTGGGACTGCTGGCAATCTTTCAGCCCGCTTACCCGATGGCAGTTTTTGGATTACTGCTAGCGGCCGCCAGAAAGGGCAGTTAACTGCTTCAGATTTTATCAGAATGAGTTCCAGCGGTGCGATCGTCGAGCAACCTGTTCCCGAAGCCCGCCCTTCCGCCGAAACCAGCATTCATTTAGCCGTTTATAATTGTTTTCCAGACGCTAAAGCTTGCTACCACGTGCACTCGATCGAGGCAAATTTAGTTTCTCGGCTGACAGCAGCCGATGCAGTGCCTTTACCTGCGATCGAAATGCTCAAAGGTTTAGGCGTGTGGGAGGAAAACCCCCAGGTGGCGATACCCCTATTTGCAAATTATTTAGAAGTGCCTAAAATAGCCAAGGAAATTAGCGAATATTTTGCAGTTTCATCGGCCTCTGTACCAGTTTTATTAATTCGCGATCACGGCATCACCGTCTGGGGCGACTCGCCAGCAGCCGCCTACAATTATGTAGAAATTGTCGAATACATTTTTCGCTACACGCTCGCAGCCAGCCAATTAAATTTAGATTTGAAATGTTAAATTTAATAGCAGTTATCAAAAATATTCGCGGAGGTTTGGGGTAATCGGTAATCACCGAAAAGCTTGCCTCGTTTGGCATCTGATTTCGCGCTTTCTTACCCATTACTCATTACCAGACATACCTCATCTTTTTAACAAAGGCTATAGATTTAACCGTGCATCTATTACTGACCGCGCTTTTAGTTACAGACAGATGTTTTTAGTCGGAACTGTACGCAACAATAAAACATCGATAACAGGGAACAATTATGGCTAAATTTACGAGAATTCTCTCCATAGATGGAGGCGGAATGAGAGGGATTATTCCCGCACAAGTGGGAGTTACCATTGAATCAAAGCTGCAACAGAAAACTGGCAACCCAGATGCGAGAATAGCTGATTATTTTGATTTAATTGCCGGCACAAGTGCGGGAGGGATTTTAACCTGCATCTATTTGTGTCCCGATGCCAAAAATCCCAGCAGACCTCGGTGGACTGCCGAAGACGCGGTTAATTTTTCGATCAATAGTGGCATCGACATTTTTCAGAGTTCATTTTTGAAAAAACTCGAATCTTTAGACGGTTTGATAGATGAGAAATATCCGAGCGATGCGTTAGAAAAATTCTTTTTGGAAACTTTTAAAGATTGCAAACTCAGCCAACTGCTGAAACCTTGTTTAATTACCGCCTACGATGTCGAAAAAAGAAAAGCTCACTTTTTCAATCAAATAGATGCTAAAAAATATCCAGCAGCAAACTATTCGATCAGAGATATTGCCAGAGCCACATCTGCCGCTCCCTCTTACTTTGAACTTCCCAAAATCTACTCTTTGACAAAGGAATCCTACGCTTTAATTGACGGAGGAGTATTCGCAAACAATCCCGCACTTTGTGCATATGCGGAAGTCCGAAATAAATTTAGAATTCCCGACTCTCGCCCCGACAAAGGCCCGACAGCAAAAGACATGGTAATTTTATCGTTGGGGACGGGAGAAGCTCAGAAAAAATTCCCCTATGAAGAAGTGAAAGATTGGGGTAAAGTAGAGTGGGTTCAGCCTTTGATCAGTATCATGATGACAGGAGTTGCTGAAACTGTAAATTATCAAATGCTCCAAATTTTTGATGCAATTGACAAGCCCAATCAATATTTGAGAATTAGTCCAGATTTGAGCAATAAACAACCGCTGCCGCTTGATGGTGCGTCGTTCGAGCAAATATCGACTCTGGTGAGCCTTGGCAAGGAGGAAGCCGAAAAGTATGATGCAGAGTTGGATAAGTTGATCGATTTGTTGTTAGCTGAGTAAGCATCTGATTTTGGATTTTGGATGGCACAATTGGAAAGACTTAATAATCAGCATGATTTGGAGCTTGCACATTGTTATGTTTGTGATGCCAAGTGCTATCAGTCATATTATTTCCGGTTGATTCTCATCAACAAGTACGGTTCGTAGTGCGTCCTGGCGTCCGCTATATTGTTACCTGGTGCTACGTTGACGCCAACAAAAGTAAGGTTAGTAGTGCGGTTAATCTGGATGCGACATAATATATAAAATTTCAAATCGTATCCAGATTTGATATACAGAAAAGCAATCTGTACCAGTCTAAAATCTAAAAGCTAAAATCGTAAGTGCTGGCAGAGGTAAAAAATATATATTGACAAATAGTGCAATAATTGCTGTATAATTGGCGGAAATCTCAGTATTGGCAGTGCTTCGCCATGTTTGCAATTAATCGCGAGCCGTCAGTCATTGGTTAAAAAGTACCAAAAGCGCGATCGACATTTTGATGAAACCTTCAATAACAGGTGGTTTCAGCGGTTTTTAGTGACGCTGTTCCTAGGCGGCCAAGTGCTGCTGCGCGTACTTAGCGGCAAAATAGACCGCCGCAAAATCATGGAACATTTAGTAACAGTAGGCTTGGATTCTTTGCGTTCCGTGCTGCTAATAGCTTTTTTTGCAGGCATGATTTTCACGGTTCAATCAGCTAGAGAATTGATTCGGTTTGGGGCGGTTGGGGCGGTGGGAGGTGCTTTTGCTGTGGCGTTTTGCCGCGAGTTAGCACCTGTTTTAACGGCGGGCGTGGTGGCGGGACAAGTAGGTTCGGCTTTTGCCGCGGAGATAGGAGAAATGCAGGTGACTGAACAAATAGACGCCCTGTATATGTTGAGAACAAATCCCGTTGATTATTTAGTAGTGCCGAGGGTGATAGCTTGCTGCGTCATGCTGCCGATTTTAACTATTTTTTCGGTGGCGGTGGGGATTTTGGGCGGGCTGTTTGTGGCGGTTAAATTTTATGAGTTGGAACCGTCGGTATTTTTGGAATCGGTGCGGACTTTTTTGGGGCCTTGGGATTTAGTAACTGTGGCGATTAAGAGTGTAATTTTTGGGTTGATAATTGCGCTTGTTGGTTGCGGTTGGGGCTTGACGACGGCGGGCGGAGGGAAAGGGGTAGGTCAAGCTGCAACGGCTGCGGTTGTGACTTCTTGGGTATTTGTTTTTATCGCGGATTTCTTTTTATCGCTGTTGATGTTTCACGAGTTGGGAATTACGAGAAATTAATAAATTCTTGATAAGACTCGGCGGTTGAAACCGCGTCTACACAAACGAAACCTGCCTCCGCAGGTTGAAGAAATAATTAGATAAATTAAATTCGTAGTAAATATTTTAGTTTTTTTGAAAATTACGAGAAATTGATAAATTCTTGATAAGACTCGGCGGTTGAAACCGCGTCTACACAAACGAAACCTGCCTCCGCAGGTTGAAGAAATAATTAGATAAATTAAATTCGTAGTAAATATTTTAGTTTTTTTGAAAATTACGAGAAATTGATAAATTCTTGATAAGACTCGGCGGTTGAAACCGCGTCTACACAAACGAAACCTGCCTCCGCAGGTTGAAGAAATAATTAGATAAATTAAGTTCGTAATTAGGAATGAAAGTCCTGATTTATGGTGCAGGAATATCAGGAGGGCGATAGACTCGAATTGCTTGAATGGCTACTGTCCCGTTTGTGTCGGGGATGATTTCGAGGATGTGTTTGGAGTTGCTCAAATTCTGAGCCAATGTTGTAGGATACTCGCGGGTACGATCGCCAATTTGTGGCGGAATGTAGGCATCAACAAACATCGGCTTAACTTGCCAAAAAATCTCAAACCCTTTCGGAGTAGGGGTTTTAGAGTATTCGTAGGCATTTTGCAGCCACCAGTTTTTTGGTTCTATCACCACGCGGCCCGAGTTTGAGACAAACATTTTGTCGTTTGTACCGCTGCCGTCGTAACCTGTTTTAGAACCTACCACATCAAATTTAAACTTGGTAGCATCGCTGTTAATCTCAGTGATTGTAGCTTTCCAATCTTCGACGATGAGCGGTTTTTGATTGGATATTTGGATGATTGCGGGCCAACCGACGCCAAGACTGGGGCTGGGTCTGGTGATGCTGTAAAGTTCGGGAAATTCTGAGGGTTTTTTGCCGTCGATCGCAATTTTAGCAGAAATTGCCTTGCCGTTGAAGGTTTTATCGGCGATCGCATCTATCCGATTTCCTTCAAACTCCAAAACCAACTTACCATCTTGCCACTTAACATCGCTACCAACTGTATAGGTTTTGACTAAATCCTGCTGCGCGGTTTGACGCAGATTTGGATTGTATCGCAGGTGCGGTTTAATCAGAGCCGCTAGCAGAAAATTTCCCCAATTGTTGAGATGAATCGAGTCGCTCAATAGCTGCTGTGGCCGCAAGCGATTGTCTTTCAAATATCTGAGCCAAGGTGTGCGAATTTCCGCGATTTCGCAGCCGTATTTATCGGCTAACTCAGGCAACCATTTAGTAGAATGAGTGTTGTGCCATTCGTATCTTTTAACTTGTTCTGGATCGTCGCTGTTCCCTGTAGGCATCCAGTCGATATGGTCTGAATGCAACAGTATTTCGCTAGTAGCGCGGCGGCGGATATTGGCAATTATCGCTTCGTAATCTTCACCGCCTCCGTAGACGTGAAAAATTAGCAAGTCTGGATAAAAAGGATACAAATCGTGTTCGCTGGGACGGATTAAAATCGGGGCTGAAAATCCTCCGATCGCGCGATTTTCGACAATCAAATCTGCCGACGGAAATCGCTGTTTTAAATCTTGCGCGACATCTTGCCACCAATCTTGCTGAGTGATCGATTGACCGTAAAATAGGATGCGTACTTGGTGGCGTTGTGTGGGAGTGCTGGTGGCCAGCAAACCCATCGTCCTTTGAATTCTAGCTCCCAAATTAGCGTTATTTGCAATAGGAGCGGGCGGGGGAAATCTCGTTTCGGCGCCGATTGTTTTGATGAATGGAACTAACAGGAAACTCAAGCACAAAAAAAGCAGCCACGAGTAGCGATAAATTTTGATTTTTCTGCTATTTGCCCGCCGCTTTGCCATTGTTTTATTTTTTCGTTGTATAAACTTACTTATAACTCAATAGGGTTTACTTAATGCCGTCTTGGGGGTAAAACACTATGAAAAATAGATACTCTTGTTTGCTTCGTTCCTCGCAATGACAATCTTAAGTGAACCGTATTGACTTATAACTACCAAGGTTAGATTTAGGGTGCGCGGCGGCGCACCTTCCGAGAGATGTAGGCCGCGCGGCAACTTACGAGAGCTGTATACTACACAGCTACGGACACCTCACAAGTTGCTTCTGCCGAATGCCTTGTCGATCGCCTTTTTGCCTTCAATATCTGCTATATTACCAAATTTAGCGCGCCAAAAGATGATATAATGCCAGCTAAATTAATTACAGGAGATCGATCGCACGTCCAATGGATTACAAAACAGCCCGCGGTTTTCTGATCGACCAAGGAACAGCCCTCGAAACCAAGAAAAATCCCGACGCCTTCCTGATGCGCCTCAAACAAGGTCAGCCCCCCGTTCCCGGACAGGTGACATCGATTTTATTAGCTTTAAAAATATTGTTTGATGGGCTGCAAGAATCTCCAATGCTCGATCGCCAATTAATCTCGGCACTGCATTTACTCTCAGTAGAAAGTTTGCTGCAATTTGAGGCTGGACTTCGCAGAGGAGTTTCTTGGCCCCCGCTGCTGAAAGAAGACTTAAATCGAATTGCGATCGCCGTCAAGAATATCTTTTCCGGTGTCTGGCAATAGTTTAGTTCAGTCTGATCCCGACGTTTAACAACAGAAATTGTCAAACTCTACTCGCGAAAGCTTTCTAGGGATGCCAAAAGAGCCGGAAGTCCCGCCAGTGTCGCCGACACTAAAGCCTCATCTTTGTAAACTCGCGATCGGACTGTGCGGGTATTTTTAGCAGCCGAGGTTCTAGAGCCTCGCATCTCCCTATTGCTGGTTTCGACTAGCCCTAAATTTCTGGTTTCCCGGTTCAGCCAAAACATAGCAGTATCCTAATTTTATCCGTAGAGTTGCGCCGCCAAATTTCTCGGGGCTTAGTCAATATTTCTATTATTACTCAGATTGGCAAAATATATGAAACCATGAAATAATTATTCATGATAGGCAGGGATCAAGTTAAACTGCATCATAACTTTTATCAAACTGCATAACAACTCTTATTGATTTGTTACAGAGTTTGTTGGTTTTACCCGATCGCCCGCAGCAGCACAGACAACAGCTACATAAGTTATTAGTCATTCCTAAAGTTTTATTTTGCGGACTAAAGTCCGCACTACGAACGTACTTATTTGATTTTTTGGGTTGTTGCGGACTTGAGTCCGCACTACGAACGTACTTATTTGATTTTTTGGGTTGTTGCGGACTAAAGTCCGCACTACGAACGTACTTATTTGATTTTTTGGGTTGTTGCGGACTAAAGTCCGCACTACGAACGTACTTATTTGATTTTTTGGGTTGTTGCGGACTAAAGTCCGCACTACGAACGTACTTATTTTTTGGGTTGTTGCGGACTAAAGTCCGCACTACGAACGTACTTATTTGATTTTTTGGGTTGTTGCGGATTCGATCTAATTTCCTAAGAGCCAGCATTTGCCAATTCTTCTCGCAGCACTTTCTGGTAGACTTTGGGCAAACTAGAACTCATTGAATTGTTCTCAATTCCATATCCCAAACTTGTCCAAGTTCCCGACAACATCCGCAAAACCTCAGTTAATTTTTCCTGGCGCAACATCTCAGGAATATCGGCTTTCCAAAATTTGCGATCGCTCAACCAAGCATAAACCACAGCATCTTGATATTCCGGTTCAAAACTGTAATCTTGCCACAATACAAAATTACCAGGCTGCGGGTGATATCGCTTCGCTTTATCTTTCCAAGTTGAAGTCAAAAATTGATACCTACCCGCTGCTGTGGTACATTTGCCGACATTTGGGCCGTTGACAATTTTCACGCACCAATCAGGATGACGGCTCAAATCTAAGACATATTTGCCGCCGTAAACAACGTGATAAGGCCGAGAAACATTTGACTCGCTAGCAGAAATAGTCCGCATCAAAGCTCGAATGTAAGGATCACCGGTTTTCATCGCCAGCGGTGGCATTTTTCTCACTTCACTCGCCGACTGCGAAAACTGCTGATTTCCGCGCAAATTGGCTACCAAAAAAACAGCGCTACTAATGACAGCGCCGATCGCAATTAGAAATCCTAGGATTTGAATTTCCGATCGCCTCAGCAAACTTTTTTTACGGCGGCGGATTTTCTCGGTTTCAAATGCAGTCATTTCCATTTCGGTGATTTCGGCTAATTTTCTAGCCGCCCGCATCCGGCGCACCCGAAAATCGTGTTGATATAACGGCGCGGCTAATAGCGTTAAACTCGATAAAACCCCCGCCAATTTTACCAGCCAGAAATCGAATTCACCCGCGATCGCCACCTTTGTCAAAGTAGAGATTCCTGCGAGCATTTGCGCTGGATCGATCGATCGCGCGGGCCAATAATAAATCGCCAGTTGCACCAACAGCCCTAGGCTAAAGGCAAAGAAAATCACTACAACAGCATTCAAACCTTCTCGCAAGTGCGATCGCACTCCAGTATGCCGCCGCTTGAACTTCCGCGCCACCCGAAAGCGAGCCGGCAGCATAGCCAGTAAAGGATTGAGGATTTTGACTGCTAAAAAGTGGGCGACAAAGAACAAAGGTAACTGAATCAGCCAAGCCGCCAGCAGTACAGTCAGAAAGCCGAGATCGTCGCTGGCGAAAGGAATGCCCCTGCGAAGGACAAAACTAAAACTCTGAGCAAGAGCAAATGCCCTTAACCACGAAATCGGATAGGGGAACCAAGCTGGCCACTTGAGAGTTTTCATGCTGAGAGAGGGAAATTTCCATGGCGGATTGTCAAACTCTTAAGATTTTGCCAGATTTGGCGATCGAAAAATTGCACTCAGGTACGTACATAGGGCATAGGGCATAGGGCATAGGGCATAGGGCATAGGGCTATGGCATAGGGCTATGGCATAGGGCTATGGCTATGGCATAGGGCTATGGCTATGGCTATGGCATAGGGCTATGGCTATGGCTATCCTCACTTTTTTGAGAACCGCTATAGTTGCGCTTGGGCGCTCTCTAAGGTACGTAGTTGCGCTTGGGCGCTCTCTAATCTCTAAGGTACGTAGTTGCGCTTGGGCGCTCTCTAAGGTACGTAGTTGCGCTTGGGCGCTCTCTAAGGTACGTAGTTGCGCTTGGGCGCTCAGATTGACGCACCCTACGCCTCTTACTTGTGAGTTCTCAAGTATAAAGCTAAGCTTGGAGGATATCTAATGTTGAGGTTGATTGGTCAATGGTTAACAAGTTATTAAGCAAAGTCACGATCGCTGCGGGGCTGTCCCTGTCGCTGTTAGGGGTGACAGCACCTAGTGTTTTCGCTCGGGTGGTGAGAGTTGCCGTGATCAACAACAGCGGCAAGACGATGACAGCCGTCTATATGTCTGCTCCCAGTAAGAATACGTGGGGAGAAAACGAGCTAGGTGGGCCCATTGCCGATCGGGAAAAGGCAGATTTTGAGTGGAATCAAGGTGACTACGAAGGCGTGGATGCGGGCTGTATTTTTGATGTCAGAGCCGAATACTCGGATGGCAAATTCACAGAATTGGATGCTGTTAACCTTTGTAAAGAACCAGCGCTCAACTTCAGGTAGTTCATAATTTAGACAAAAACCGGGTTTTTTTCAAGTTGTAGGGTGCGTCAGCCCAAATTTTTGACTCTAGTCGAATGGTTATTGTCTGACGCACCGAACCCAAGCTACTCATTCAATCAAACCACGCCAGCAAACAACTCCTCAAAACTCTTTTGCGGGGCCTCTGACTTCGCCACAATTTCCACAACCTTGTTACGAGAAGCCGGCTGAAATAGCGCTTCTACGCAGACTTGAGCTACCTTAGTGCGGGGAATGCTGCTTTCAAACAGCGTATCCGCACTCCTCATGACGATCGCATCTGAATTATCCTCATTTTTGAGACCGCCCGGACGGACGATCGTATAAGTTAAACCAGATTTTTGCAAATATTCCTCCGCCTGTTTTTTCCAAACCAAAATCAGCCAAAACAGATTTAGCGGGTGAAAAAACTGAGAAACGCACAGAGAAGTCACCAGCACAAAATGCTCAATTCCCTTAGCCTTAGCTGCCTCCGCCAAATTTTTAGTACCCTCAAAATCTACCTTGTAAGGCGCAGTTGGGTCAAAACCTGGGGCCGCCCCCGTCGCACAGAGCAACACCGTACTGTCGCCTATGGCATCGCCCAGAGAAGTCGCATTTAATACATCTCCAGTAACTAACTCTGCCTCCGGTGGTAAAATTTGCCTAGCCGTCTCTAGATTTCGGACTAGGGCGCGCACGGGAATGCCCCGCTTAACTAATTCTGTGACAATTCGGCGGCCAGTTTGACCTGTGGCTCCTGCTACAAATGCTTTCATAAGTCGAGTTATGCTGGTCTAGGGTAAGTTTTGTTACTATCTATTTCTCAATTGTAGGGAGTTTCCTCCCTTACCACATTCCCAAGTCGATCGATTGGCGTGTATTACAGGAGAGCATACGATGAGGCAGGATTCCGCTGAATATCAAACTGTTGAAGCTTCTGACGAAAATTGTTACCCAGATCCGAGTTTCAGAAACCCCCAAAGTGGAGGTGCGGATGCAGCAGAGGAAGCTGAACCGATTTGGTTTCACACCCATTTTGAAGACAGCATGGAGATGTACGCGGATGCTGCTACAGTGGCGCAGCATTTGAACAACCACAAGAATTGGTTTTGTCAGTGCGCTTTGCCGATGAAGGCTGAGCCGATCGGCGAAAACGGCTATGATCTGTTAATCGGGCGTTTTGGGGCCTTCGGCTACCGAGTTGAAGCGAGAATCGGTTTAGAGTTGCTCCCACCTGACGCTGAAGGCCGCTATTTGATTAAGACTATTCCGGTTCCCAATTATACAGCGCCGGGATATGAAGTGGATTTTCGATCGGCAATGAAGCTAGTAGAGATACCATCTGACGAGTTTGCCGCCGATTGGCCCGCCTCGCAACGTGCCCAGCTACCGCCTGCGATTACCAGTGCGACGTGGAAACTGGATTTAGCCGTGGGGGTGTGCTTTCCTAAGTTTATTCGATCGATGTCTCAACCTCTAATTGAAAAAACCGGCGATGCGCTTTTGGAAAAAATTATCAAACAAGTCAACCGCCGCTTGACGTATAAAACTCAGCTTGTTTTCCATGAAAGTTTAGGAATTCCTTTTCCCAAAAATCCTAAGAAACACTAACAAGAAGACTGGGCGGTTTTAACCGCGTCTATAGAACCCATTTGAGATCTATTCTGCGTAAATCTCAGAAACCGGGTTTCTCTCGGTATTTCTCGTGACCAACCCAAAAACTCGTAGAAACCCGGTTTCTTGCCCCGGGCGTAAATCTCAGAAACCGGGTTAATCTCGGTATTTCTCGTCACCCAACCCAAAAACTCAAAGATGTCAAATGGGTTCTATACAAACACTCACGCGCCTCCGCGGGCTGAAGAAGGGATTGTGAAGATTATATTATGCTCTTGAGTCTGCGGAGGCAGACTTCGTTTTTGTAGGCGCGGTTTCAACCGCCGTCTTCTTTTTTGTAGGCGCGGTTTGAACCGCCGTCTTCTTTTTTGTAGGCTAAGTGAACCCTATTAGATTATTTATATTATGCTCTTGAGTCTGCGGAGGCAGACTTCGTTTTTGTAGGCGCGGTTTGAACCGCCGTCTTCGTTTTTGTAGGCGCGGTTTGAACCGCCGTCTTCTTTTTTGTAGGCTAAGTGAACCCTATTAGATTATTTATATTATGCTCTTGAGTCTGCGGAGGCAGACTTCGTTTTTGTAGGCGCGGTTTGAACCGCCGTCTTCGTTTTTGTAGGCGCGGTTTGAACCGCCGTCTTCTTTTTTGTAGGCTAAGTGAACCCTATTAGATTATTTATATTATGCTCTTGAGTCTGCGGAGGCAGACTTCGTTTTTGTAGGCGCGGTTTGAACCGCCGTCTTCGTTTTTGTAGGCGCGGTTTGAACCGCCGTCTTCTTTTTTGTAAACCTGGTTTCAACCGCCGTCTTCTTTTTTATAAACCTGGTTTCAACCGCCGTCTTCGTTTTTGTAAACCTGGTTTCAACCGCCGTCTATGTTTCTGCGCCGCCAGCAAGGCAAACTTCCAAACCCCTGATTTTCACTAACCGCAACGTGACAAGAAAATTTAATCGAACCAACATTAAAACCGCTGTTACTTCTAATCGCATTTCCCCTTCCTCCCTGACTCGCGACTGCTAACATACTCCCTTTAATCGTATTATTTTCTACAATTACATTCTGCATCCCATAATTTTTTTGCTCAGTATCCGCCTTCACATAAATTAAAGGCCAATCGCCCTTAACATTCGACAACAACTTATTCCCAAAAATCCTCACATCTCGAATCCGAGGAACTTCAACAATCCCAATGTAAGAATTGCCAGAATTACCTACAATATTCGCCTGCTGAACCGAAGTTCCGCCGCAGCAAGCATGAATCACAATTCCCCCTCCATCATTGCTGAGAAACTTTGAATTTTTCAGTCGATGTCTGTACACTTGAAAATCATTATCTTGGATTAAAACATTCCAGCCAGCCCATTCGATCGCCCGACTGTTAAAACTCGTCTCTTTTCCAGCGACTCGCGCGCCTGTCTCATCCGTCCACCAGCGCTTGCGAGCATCATCTCTAATCGCATTATTTTTGACAACCAAGCCATTGCCCGACGCTCGGATTCCCGCCCTCATCGTATGATAAACCCAATTATCGCGAATCGCAATCCCTTTGCGAAACAAACCCGGCTCAGCCTTTGGTTCCGCCGCCGGCACAAAACTTTCTTCAGATTTGCCAGCCTTGGAACGGTTGACTAAAATACCGAAATGGTTGCTGTAGTCGAATCTAACATCATATTGGGCGATCGCGCCAGACTCGCCAGATTTTACTTGATATTCAGGTTGTTGGTAATTATCTGTGATACTATCGTTAAGCCGATTGTTGGCAATTAACACATTAGCCAAAGCATTAATTTTGATATTAGCGACATAGGGATTGGCATATCGCTGCCACGCTGCTTGAAAATTCAGGTTTGGGACTGAGGGGCTGGGTTCGGCAACGTTATTGCTGCGGAGGCCGTAAACCACAATATTGCTATTTTGACTGTAGTCGAGGTTGCTGAGCAAGTAAATTGGCGATCGGTTAATATCTAGATTGACAACACCGATATTGCTATCAGTATTAGGATTTTCAGTAAAGATTCTTTTAAAAGCCGTGCTGTTGAGAGTTCCCTTCCCTGAAAGTTGCGGTTTGTATTTAGGAAACACAAATTTTGTCCGAGGATTGTACAAACTTTGTTTGGCGTCATTTGCTAGCGGAGTTTCCCCTCGAATGACTACTCCCGACTTCAAATAGATACTGTCTGCAAAGTCATAAGTCCCCGCTGGAAAATAGATAACTCCGCCACCGTTAGCAGCAGCAATATCTCTGACAAAGTTAAACTTGTCAATCAGAGTGCCACCTTGAAAATCTTGGATATTGTATACGCAACTCCATTTAATTTCCGATGTCCAAGGATAAGATTTTTTGCCGTATCGAGAATCTATGGGATTATCCGTCGGCCCGCCGCTGGAACTTCCGCAGCCTAACAGTTGTCCGGGAAATAGCGATGATTTTGCTTTGACAATAAAGTTGTTAATGTTATTGAAATTACCTACATAAAAACTTCCGATCAACGATATAATAAATAAACTCAAAAATATATAAACCTGAACTTGATTTGAAATCAATCTTCTTTTCTCGTTATCTTGAGAATAAGGATATCTAACTGTGGCGAAACTGAGCGTCCACCAGGCAATATGTGCGTATTGAGCACCATCGAACCAAGTCACAGCAAAAACCAGATAAGCAATAGCAATGGCTGCAATCCCGCGAATGGAAGATTGCAGCGCCAAAGAGAAATAATATCCCCAAAGTGCGATCGCAGCAATCAGCCCCAAAATCCCAACTGATACCGTTGTATCCAAAATCCAATTGTGAGCTTTATAAGTAGGAATTTCTCTGGTGCTAATTTCACCTTTTATGTTAATATAGTCGTAGGTAAACTCGTTCAAGTTGACAACTCTCGGAGTTACTTGAGGATTCCTGATATAGGGATAGGCAATCCCTAAGCCGTCAAATCCCCATCCAAATAACGGGCGTTTTTTGATACCTCTGGCTGCGAGTTCCCACATAGGCGATCGGCTGGACATGACTTGTTCGATGCTCGGTTTTTCCCAGTTAAGGGGTCTGTTGAGAGTCATAATGCCCACAGCGAGGGCGCCCAGGAGAGCTATGGCGGTGATAATTTTGTAATAAGGTCGTCCCAACAAATAAGCACAGGCAACAATCAAAGCTACAATTGCACTGCGAGTAGAAGTTAGTAGCAGTGCCGGAACAGTTAAAATCAAAGTAATAGCAGTTAATGTAGTATTCGTAAATCTCCAAAACCAACCGACAATCGCAGTAATTGCCGTCAACGCTAAAACTATAGCTGCGTGGCCGCGGTGAGAGTACAATCCTATTGGTTGTTGTCCTTGAAAAATACTGCTAGCTAAAACATCGCCCCTAATTAGTTTGCCCATTGTAGCGGTGTAGTCGATGCGCCAGTCCATGATTTGGGGAAAGATACTGATGGCGAGAATAATACCACCAATTAGCAATCCTTGGAATTGTGAATTGATCAGTTGCGGGCGTGCGATTAAGAGCAAACTGTTGCTGAGAGTAAAGGCAGCGATTAACAGCCAGTAGAGCCAACCGTCGCCCATTTGGTCTTGACCGAGAAAAGAGGTTAAAGGGAAGGGACTGTGCAGGGTAGAGATGGCTCCTATGGAGAGAAATATCGTCCAAAGTATCAGGCTATTTTTCCAGTTTTGGGGAATTGCGATCGATGTTTTTTGCGATAATAAAAGCGCGATGTTGAGGGAAATTATGAGCCAAATAATCAATACTTTGGGCGATGTCCAGATGAGCCCCCGCGTAGTTCCCCAGGGGTTGATGAGGATGATGCTGAGGGCGTACAGGATGGTGTAAAGGGTTTTCATTACTCTTTGGTTTTCCTGTTTTTGAGCTTTTTGAGTAAACCTAATCCACCGAGTGCTAAGAAAGCACCTAATCCGGTGGTGGGTTCGGGAACGGCTTCGGCGGGGAGGGCATCGTCGTTAGGGTTTGTAGTTTTGGATGCTAGGGAGTTGTTATCCTCTGAGGCTAGTTCTGGGTCTTCAAGTAGGTCGCCGCTGATGCTTGCTAAATCAAGTTCATTTTCGTTACTGTCTGTTGATGATAATTCTGGGTCTTCAAGTAAGTCGCCACTGATGCTGGCTAAATCAAGTTCATTTTCGTTGTTGTCTGTTGATGATAATTCTGGGTCTTCAAGTAAGTCGCCGCTGATATTTGCTAAATCAACTTGGTTTTCGTTGTTGTCTGTTGATGATAGTTCTGAATCAAGGAGTAGATTGCTGCTGATGTCAGTTAAATCTACCTTCTTTTCGCTGCTAGGAGTTGATGATAGTTCTGGATTTTTTAGCAGTTCCCCACTGATGCTAGCTACGTTTACATCTTCAGAGTTGCTAGGAGTTGATGATAGTTCTGGACTGACAAGTAAATCGCGGCTGACGCTTGCTACGTCCACGTAATCGGTGGCGTAGTTATTGTTACCTTGGTTAGCACTTTCAAAAAGTGGCTTCTGGGGTAAGGTAAGGGCATTAGCGCTTCTGAGAGAAGAAGCGGGAACCGCCCGAATCGGACGACCGCCACCACTGGGACTCGGTGCTGGACGCGGGCTGGGGGCTGGACGAGGGCTTGGTGCTGGACGCGGGCTTGGTGCTGGACGCGGACTGGGGGCTGGACGCGGGCTGGGGGCTGGACGCGGGCTGGGGGCTGGACGAGGGCTTGGTGCTGGACGAGGGCTTGGTGCTGGACGCGGACTGGGGATGGGAGTAGGCGATGGTCTTGGTGTTGGTGATGGTGACGGCGATGGTGTGACACAACCTATCCCGCCACCACCGCTGCTACTGCTGGCGATAATCACGCTACCGCTGTTATTAAAGAAACCTGGTGGTGGTGGACAAATTTCCTGGGGAACTGGAACTGGAGTCGGAGTTGGCTTTGGAACAGGAGCAGGGATGGGAACAGGATTTTTATCAGGAAAATACTCGTACACCCAACCCCATTTGACTCCGTTATAAATCGTGACTTCTTGTTGATTCTTTGGATTCGCTTGAGCTAGGTAAAGTTCCGCAGTCCAGAAATAATTTCGATTTAAATTTGTGATTTCATAGGGGCGAAAGGGGCGATCTTCAAATAAACCATTTGGCTTCAGAGGATTGCCTGAACCATAGTATGGAGAGAGACTATTTCTCCCCTCATTCTGCCCCCGAAGAGGAATGTTGTCAATATAGCTTATCGTAGCACCGACTGGTCCAATTTTCTCACTTCCTGGGTAGTTAGTAGTAACGCGCTGAATCCAATAAAGTAAATTTTAGCTATTTTTAGGGTCAGGATTAGGCTGTCTTTTGCTTGTACCGGGACGGTAAATCAAACTAAGTGCAGAGCCAATTCCCCCCTGACTTGGGGTTAATTTAGTACCCTGACCGCAATTAGTCTTAATACCGCATGGGTACTGAAGCTTGACATTAAAACTCCCTTTTAAATTCTGTCCTTTCTTAAAAGTCCAACCTTCTTCTCCGTAAACTATTCTTAAGTTTTCTAGGAATCTGTTTCTACCTCCTAGTTTTATCTCGCTAACGAAGGGGCTAGCCTTACTTAAGTTAAAAGGGTCATCTGGATCTAGTACATTTAAAGAAGTATAGCCTTTTCCATTGGGCAATTCAGACTCAGATATGTAATTGAATAGTCCACGATTCTGTGTGAGAGTAAACGCACTACTAGATTGACAGGAAAGCGTGGCTATTAAGCTAGTTGATAATACGAAAAAAAAATCTCTGAATTGCATTGTTTTTACCGACTTTTGAAATTAAATAAAAAGAAATAGTGATTCGCCATTCAAGGCTGGGTTATACGGAATTCAACAAAGGGAGTATCCACCCGCCCAGTCCAAACTTTTTCTATTGGCCGACTTGTGATCGACTGCCCTGCAAGGTTTTTCTGCTGTATGGTATTACTGATATTTTCATACCGGAAGCGGAAGTGATATATACCTGGCTTGAGTTCGTTAAAAGACCATGCACCACCACTGCCGTCAGAGACACCAAGCGAAAGTTGGTCCCACTTCCTCCAGCAAAGGTCGATATCTGGAAAAAATGTCACACTTTGTCCAGGTGTGACTAACAGAAAATCAGATTCTTCAGGCCCTCTCATCCAGTCGCTAATATAGCCTCCCCGCAATATTTGACCATCTGGTATGACAAGACTTGGGGCAAAACTGCCATAAAAGCTGAAGTAAAATGAGGTTAGCGTGTTGTTGGTAATCCGCATACCAATCTGTACAGATTGGTATGAATTGTCACTCTTATTTGGCACGGTTAACAATGGCTCCGGTATGAAAGTTTCAAAACGAATACCATCTACTTCCACTGCACTGTTATTCAATCCAACAGGTTGAAGTAGCCCAAAATTAGCTAAGGGAGTTACCAACTCACCTGTCCCAGTTACTTCTATCTTCTCTAGTTGTCTAGTCTGAACAAAAGTAAATGGATTTACGTATAACATCGTCCCAGTAGGAGTTTCAGAAGTGAATCGAATCTGATAGTCTCCGGGTCCCACAGTATCAAAAGACCAAGATTTATCGAGGTCAATAGGGCTTTCATCGTAGGTTGGGCGATGTAATATCAGTTGAAGTAAATTATTTTTCCAAAACAGTCTTCCCTGCATAGATTGAGATGTCTGCTGCCCGACCCCAACTAACGAGCCATGATATTCTCGGTTCCCAACTTGCCTATTTATCGGTTCTACTCGGTGCAGTGGTTGACCAGATGGCCCAAATATTTCTGGAATTAAAGCATCATCATCTATGAATGGAATAGGGGCTTGTGTATTATTGGTAACCCTGACAGTAAAGCTCAATGGAGCATTGACTCCGGGCTTGTTTTCAGGGATGGATAGTGCCACAGTTTCTGGCCCTATGATTTCCAGTTGGAGACCATCTTGTTTAACTTGATTGCTGTAATTCGATGCTTGAGATGTCATTTTTGCTACCCTTTCATGTTTTAAATGCTCATTGCCAACAGCTTGTATACTTCCATAGGTTACTACCAGGAGCGCCGCCATGACTAAAGCCAATAAAAACCGGAGAAAATACCTCATCGCTCGCTCCCTGAATTACCGGACAATCAGCGGAAAAACCAGAACCAAACCGCCGCACCAATTACCATCATCCAAAACAATTTACCGCCACGAACACTCGACTCTCCAGGCGACTTAATCAAAGTGTACTTGTAATATCCCTGCACTGGCTGAGTATAGTGCTGAACTGGTCTATACATCGGCCAATCAAACACAGATTTCGACCGATAATCTTCCGGCATCCGAACTCCACTAGGCCCAAAACCGTAGGATATTTGTAGACGCCAATGCTGCGGTAGGCTTTGCTGATCAGCAATTTGCTTCGCCGTCAGCGGTACAAAATCCAACTTATAGTCGCCAGTCTGATTAGGTCTAATTGTTTGATAGAAACTGCTACAAAATTGATGGTATTCGAGCTTTGAAGGGTGTCTGCAATTATATTTTTTGCAGTAATGCTTGTCACCGTAGCGTTCTTGGCGGTAGTTCATAACTCTTCCTTTTTATGTCCCTGATTAATGAACGAAGAGATTCATAGCGATGGGACAACCTTAGGCGGTAATTAAATAGATTGGCAATAGTTATAAAAACTATCGTACACATATTATTAATAAATAAAACTCATATACATTAGTAATTTCTGCTTACTTTAAGTTAATAAAACATGGTAAATGACACAATATGGGTATTTATATGTAGGTACGATGAAGTTAAGTTTACAGAATTTTTACACGAGTGTCAGTTAAGTTGACGGGCTTTTCAAAACAGATTGTTGCTGAGGGTTATACATCGTATGCGATTGACTGTAAAATTGGTGATTCGACAGCAGGAAAAAATACAATTTCGTCTCGAACTTGCCTCAAGTGAGTCTAAGTGTTGTATGCAAGTAGTTTTACTTAAGTGTGTGATGCAAGTCTTCATGTCGATCGCACGAGTTGTACAATTTACTCTTCATGTCGATCGCACGAGTTGTACAATTTACTCTTCATGTCGATCGCACGAGTTGTACAATGCAACTCTTCATGTCGATCGCACTTCTTGCACAATTTACTAAAAAGGTCGATCGCACTTCTTGCACAATGCAACTAAAAAGGTCGATCGCACTTCTTGCACAATGCAACTAAAAAGGTCGATCGCACGAGTTGCACAATGGAACTCTTCATGTAGATTCACCCTGGGGATAGCTGCGATCGCGCGTACTTGTTGCACAATGGAACTCAAAAAACCACTCCCCTCGCCCGTCCTCACGCAACAAGTGTCTCAGATCACAAAGCCGATCGATCGCCCTCACTGCCCAAAAACCTAAAAATATGTCAAATTAAGTAAGGGGTTATAAAATAACTCATGCCATATCCTTAGACAGTTATGACAACAAAACTAAGAGCTACAGACAGAGACAAAATGGAGATAGACTTGCAGCAGTTGAGGGCAGACCAAGAACTGATACTCAACCAAGTAGACAATGCGATCGCTCTGTTCGACTCGTCTGACTGCTTAGTTTTGTTTAACAAAAAATTGGCCGAGACTTGGGGACTGTCCCCAGAATGGCTCGCTACACAGCCTAAGTGCGAGTTGCTGTTTGCCGAAATTGTCGATCGCGGTTATTTATCCCTTCAGCAGTGGGAACAGTTTCAGCAAGCACTACAAACATCTCAGGCTGAAAGTTTATCATTTTATTTCGAGCAATCCAATGCGGTTTGTTTGGAAGTCTTCGTCACAATTACCAACAGCGGCGGGCGACTGTTTACCTTTCGAGATGTTACGGTATACCAAAAATCCCAAGCTAGCTTGAATGCAGAAGTCAGGCGGCTGAGCTTTCTTTTAGGTTTAACAGAACGCCTGCAAAACTCTCACAGTTTGCAAGAAATAGGTCAGTTTGCTCTCACATATTTGGTGGAAGCGACGAATGCTGCTTTCGGAGATGTAAAAGTGATTAGCGGCAAGGGAAAAGAGCGGCAAGCGGCGGCAATTTCCAACCAAGTTTCAACTCAATTTCTGGCTAGTTACGGGGAACCAGTAGCCAAAGAAATGCAAGAATTGCTCGACAGAGGCATTCCCTACGGCGTTGGTTTGCTGTGGGAAGTGGTGGAAAGCGGTAAACCTTTGTTTGTCGATGATTATGCCCGACATCCCAATGCTGTGCCGGAATTTCGGCATCCGGGAATCGGACAATTGGGCATTTTTCCGATCGCATCTACCGACGGTACCATCATCGGAGTCCTCACCCTGGAGTCCCGCAATGTCAAAAAACTGCAAGCCTCCCTCCACCAAGAAGTGCTCACGGCTGCTTGTCGGACTCTGGGGGCGGCGATCGAGCGGGCTCAGACACAAGAACACCTGCGCCAAGTTAACCAACAATTAGAGTATTCTTCTCAGTTAAAATCCGAGTTTTTAGCCTCGATGTCCCACGAATTGCGGACGCCTCTCAACAGCATTCTCGGCTTTTCTGACTTGCTGCTGCGCCAAACATCCGGCCAGTTGAGCGATCGACAAATCAACTATGTAGAACTGATTGAAAAAAGCGGCCAGCACTTGTTGCAGTTAATCAACGATATTCTCGATCTTTCTAAAATTGAAGCCGGGAAAGTAGAACTCAATTTACAGCCGGTGCGCGTTCACGAACTCGCTACAGATTGTCTAAAAATGATTCAGCCGCGGGCAGATAAAAAGCGCATCGCTTTGTCTTTAGAACTCGACTACCGCATTACTAAAGTTTTGCTCGACGAGCGGCGAATGCGACAAATTGTGATTAATTTACTTTCCAATGCGATCAAGTTTACCCCGGAACGCGGACAAGTTAAACTCAGCGGGCGTCTGGCCTACGGTGGCGAAATGAACGGCGACTACCGCCCTGATTGTTCTCCGGTAAATGCCAGCACTCCTTACTTTTGTCTTGAGGTGAAAGACTCCGGTATCGGCATTCCTCAAGAGCGCTGGCACTTGCTATTTCGACCTTTTCAACAGGTGGATTCTTCCCTCAGCAGGCGCCACGAAGGTACAGGTTTGGGTTTGGCTTTAACTAAACGTTTGGCTGAATTGCACGGGGGAACTGTTTCTTTTCAATCTGTTTGCGATCGCGGCAGTCTGTTCCGCGTTTGGCTGCCTTTGACGGAAATGCGTCAAGAGTTGGGCAGCTTTGCTGCTTGTGCTTTGGACTCTAAGTTAGTTCCTGCTTCTGCGATCGTACTACCAATTGGCAGCAAGCGGATTTTGGTTGTCGAAGATCAGCCGTTTAACCAAATGTTAATTTCTGAGGTGATGGAATTGGAGGGCTACCGGGTAGAGATTATCGCGGATGGGAAGGCTATGGTCGATCGCATTCTGGCCGCCTCTACTGCACCGGAGTTGCTGCCGGATTTGATTTTGATGGACATTCAATTGCCGGATGTTGACGGGTTTGAGTTGATGCGCCGAGTCAAAGCAGATCCTGTCTGGGAGTCGGTACCGATGATTGCGGTGACGGCGATGGCGATGGCTGGCGATTGCGATCGTTGTTTGGAAGCTGGCGCTTCGGCTTATTTGAGCAAGCCGCTGGATCTGAATTTGGCGATCGCTACAGTCCGTTCTTTTCTCAACTAACAATAAATAATTATTTATAGTTCCAGCAATGCAATTCATTACCAGTTCTAACTAGAAAGGTTAAACTCAATAGTAGATAAATATCTGTAGGACTTGCGCGCACTTGCCTCAGAAACCCGGTTCCTGCGAAAAATATCGAGTTTAATAACGAGAAATATACGAATTAACCCGGTTTCGAGTGACTCGCGCGAAAGTTACCCGCTCTCATTCAATGTACTATATCATATTCCATGTCAAACAAGTCGCCCTGCATCATGTTGGTTGATGACGAGCCAGCTAATCTGATTTTATTGGAAGAGTTATTGCACCTGCAAGGATACGCCACAGTATCAGCACTATCTGGCGATGAAGCGCTCTCCCTCGCCCGCGCATCTCGACCTGATTTAATTTTACTGGATATTATGATGCCGGACATGGACGGTTTTGATGTGTGCTATCTCCTGCGGAAGGATACGGCATTGCAAACTGTACCCGTGATTTTTTTGACAGCCCTCAATGATGACACCTCTCGCATCCGAGGGTTAGAAACGATGGCCGATGATTATTTAACCAAGCCATTTAACAGTCGCTTGCTGCTGGCGAAAGTTGAAAATATTTTGCAGTTGAGTCAAATGCGATCGCAAGTTGTATCTTCCCAATTCAACCAGCAGGTAAAAGAGCAAAGCAAGCGCCAAATCGCCGCAGCCTGGGAAGCTAACGAATATCTTTCCGAAAAATTTCATCTATTTGTACCGGAGCAGCTTCTCGAACGCATTGCCCCGAAAGGGATAGAATCAATTCAGTTGGGCAATGTCACAGAAGAAGAACTAACTATTTTATTTTGTGACATTCGCGGCTTTACTGCGATCGCCGAATCTCAAGAAGCACGCGAAACCTTTGAATGGTTGAACGCTTTTTTTACTAAAATGAACGAATGTATCACGTCCCACGGCGGGTTTATTGACAAATACCTAGGCGATGCTATCATGGCAGTATTCGACCAGCCGAACTCTCACGCTATAAATGCGATCGAAGCCGCTGTAGCAATGCAAGAAAGTTTACAGGAATTTAATGCGATCCGCCACAAATACAATTTAGAATATCCTGTCAATATTGGTACGGGAATTAACACGGGTATCGGCATGATTGGCACGTTAGGTTCCGATCGCCGGATGGACTCTACAGTAATCGGGGATGTGGTAAATACAGCTTCTCGCTTAGAAAATTTAACTAAAATATACGGTTGTCAAATTATTGTTAGCGAAAATGCGATCCTTCATGCCAGAGAATTTATCAACAACATACATCCGAACTCAAACTCACAAGAAAGTCTATTATTAAAGTGCGACTTGGAAGCCGAAACACCGGAGAGGATGATTGCAACTTCTCACGCAACAGCCGCCGACTGCCATTCGCCCAGCAACAACTATTACTATCGCTGGATCGATCGAGTAATCCCGCGCGGCAAACAGCAAGCCATTGAAATCTACGAAATCTGGCCCGCCTCCAGTCCCGACTCCGAGGCGAAGCAGCTTACCCAAGCTTTATTTGATAAAGGAATTCAAGGATGGCAATCCGAAAGATTTGCCGCCGCCTTAGGATATTTTCAGCAACTAATCGAACAAAACCCTGCTGATACAGTCGTCCGTTTTTATATAGAAAAATGCCTGGAAAAATTAGGTCTTATACCTACTACAAATACCAGCTCAGAAATGAGCTAAATAAAACAGGTTCGTAGTAAGGACTTCAGTCCGTTCCCAGGTTCGTAGTAAGGACTTCAGTCCGTTCCCAGGTTCGTAGTAAGGACTTCAGTCCGTTCCCAGGTTCGTAGTAAGGACTTCAGTCCGTTCCCAGGTTCGTAATGAGGACTTCAGCCCGTTCCCAGGTTCGTAGTGAGGACTTCAGTCCGTTCCCAGGTTCGTAGTGAGGACTTCAGTCCGTTCCCAGGTTTATAGTAAGGACTTCAGCCCTCAGTCTCAGCGCCAATCAGCACTCTTCGTCCTCACTACGAACCTATCAGAACATTCTCATGTTAGCGTACATCTAACCAAGGACTAAAGTCCTCACTACGAACCTATCAGAACATTCTCATGTTAGCGTACATCTAACCAAGGACTAAAGTCCTCACTACGAACCTATCAGAACATTCTCATTTTAGTACATCTAACCAAGGACTAAAGTCCTCACTACGAACCTATCAGAACATTCTCATTTTAGTACATCTAACCAAGGACTAAAGTCCTCACTACGAACCTATCAGAACATTCTCATTTTAGTACAGATCAAACAGTTGTCAAAACTTGCTCTCTCAACTTCCCAATCAACTCATTAACCCCGCCCGCATTCAAACGGTAACTCAAAGGATGACCGATCAAATAAGCCGAACTTTGAAACAAAATATCAATTTCCACCAAACCATTTTCGCGCAAAGTTTTGCCAGTCGAAACCAAATCCACAATCGCCTCTGACATACCCGTAATCGGCCCCAACTCCACAGAACCGTAAAGCGGCACAATTTCCACCGGCAAATTCAAATTGTGAAAATATTCCCTCGCACAGTGCACGAACTTAGAAGCAACTCTACCGTGAGGAGGCAAATCCACACTGCGCCGATAAGAACTAGATTCCTTCACCGCCACCGACAGCCGACACTTGCCAAAATTTAAATCAATTAAGTTTGCAACTTTCGGAGTTTTTTCCCGCAAAACATCATAACCAGCAATCCCCAAATCAGCTTGACCGTATTCCACATAAACCGGCACGTCGTGCGTCCTTACCAGTAAAGCTTTTGCAGTTCCGGTAGTGTCATAAATTTGCAGTTGTCGGTTAGAGGAATCGAGAAAAGCACTGAAGTCTAATCCAACGGATTTAAACAGTCGAATGCTATCTCCTAACAGTCCGCCTTTGGGAAGTGCTACGGTAATCATATTGATCTGAAATTCTAAATTGCTGAATTTGGGATTCGGAATCGGCGCTGCCCGAGCGGAAACAGCTTTTTCCTCAACCACAATACCACAAAATGTTCAAATATCAAAACAAGTTTAGGTATTGCTAATAATTGTGTTTGTGTATATATTGTATTGAGGCGCAAAGTAAAATATTATTTTATTAACCATTGTCGGCTGAATATATAATAGCTGAAAGCAAAAATATGACCAAACTAACTCTGGTAATCGGCAACAAAAATTATTCGTCTTGGTCGCTGCGCCCTTGGCTGGCGATGAAACAAGCTGGGCTGGAATTTGCCGAAGTGAGAATTCCCCTAGACGGGGCGATAACCCACGCAGAAATTCGGCGCTATTCTCCCTCGGGAAAGGTGCCAGTTTTAATTGACGGCGACTTGAAAGTGTGGGAATCTTTAGCAATTTGCGAATACGTTGCGGAACGCTTTGCAAATCATTTGTGGCCGACTGATATCGCGCAAAGGGCGATCGCCCGTTCCATCTGTGCTGAAATGCACGCAGGGTTCCAAAATCTCCGCGAAAATATGCCGATGGACTGCCGCAACCGCTATCCCGGCGAAGGGATGACTGCCGGTGTCGAAGCAGAGATCGATCGCATCTTCACCATCTGGCGTGAATGTCGCCAAAAATTCGGAACAGGCGGCGATATGCTGTTCGGAAAATTCACAGTTACTGACGCTATGTTTGCCCCCGTTGTCATGCGTTTCGTCACCTACGCAGTCAAATTAGATTCTGAAGCACAAGCTTATAGCGAGGCACTTTTGGCACTCCCTGCAATGCAGGAATGGCTAGCAGCAGCTTGCAACGAATCGGAAAGTATTCCACATTTTAAAGTCTAGCAAAAATCAGTTTGCTTAACCTAAACAGTTCGCGATCGCAACCTCCCGACTGATGGGGACAGCCACGGGGGGAAAGCCCCTCCTACAAAACCTGCTTTGGGTGCAAGCTTGGCGCAATTCATGCTCAAATCTAAAATCTAAAATCAGAATGCGGATTCTTTTAGTTGATGATGAAGTTGAGTTAACTGACCCTTTGAGTCGAGTTTTAACCCGCGAAGGTTATACAGTTGATGTAGCATTTGACGGCGCCAGCGGTAACAATTTAGCAATGCAGGGAAATTACGATTTACTAATTTTGGATTGGATGCTACCGAGACAAACCGGATTAGCAATTTGCCAGCAATTGCGATCGCAAGGACGGAATACCCCAGTCCTATTTCTCACCGCCAAAGACACCGTAGACGATCGCGTACAGGGACTCGACGCAGGGGCCGACGACTATCTAGTCAAGCCTTTTGAACTGCGAGAGCTCCTCGCCAGAGTCCGCGCCTTGCTGCGCCGCCCCCCAACTTTTGACCCCGAAATGGCTGTCGGGCGACTGCAAGTTGCAGATTTACAGCTAGACTACGACAATCAAATAGCCTATCGGCGCGATCGGACAATTGACCTATCAGAAAAAGAATGTCAATTACTAGAATACTTAATGCGACATCCCGGTCAATTGCTAACACACGAACAAATCCATCAATATTTGTGGAATGAAGCAGAAAAACCCAGCAGCAACGTATTAGCAGCTCAAATTCGCCTCCTGCGACGAAAAATAGAATCACCGGGCGAATCCGTCCTAATTCACACAGTCTACGGGAGAGGCTATCGCTTTGCAGAAGCAAATTAATAGGAATTGCCCAAAAAATCTCGTAGATCAGACGGCGATTTCAACCATACCTCCAATCTTCAACCCGCGGAGGCGGGTTTTGTTTGTGTAGAAGCGGTTTCAACCGCCGAGTGTTCAGAACTTTGCAGAAGCAAATTAATAGGAATTGCCCAAAAAATCTCGTAGATCAGACGGCGATTTCAACCATACCTCCAATCTTCAACCCGCGGAGGCGGGTTTTGTCTGACAAGAAGCGGTTTCAACCGCCGAGTGTTCTGGACAAACCAAAGTAATTACTGTCACCTCCGGCGGACAAAATAACCTCCCCGGCGCATAAGTTCCCAAACCACGATTCACGTATAACAAATTACTCCCAACTTGATGCAAACCGCTAGCCCACTCCCAATGACAAACAACTCGATCGCAAGCCGACATAAAAGGAATGAACTTTCGTATTGCTGGAGGAATCAAATAACCAATTTTTCTCACCCAAGCATACAACGGCCCCATACCAGGAATCACAATTTGACCGCCATGAGTGTGTCCAGAAAACTGCAAATCAATCCGCCACTTTTGCAACTTTTCCGCAGTATCAGGATTGTGAGACAAAACAATCCGAGAAATTCCCTGACTTATTGATACCATTACAGGTGCAGGCTGGAAATCGCCCGACCAAAAATCTGCCAACCCAACTAAAGCCAATTCCGACCCCAAAGGATAGACTACTTCATTGTATAAAACCCGAATACCTGCGTTATTCAAAGCATTAGCAACCTCTATTTTTGCCCCCGGAAAATAGTGGTCGTGATTTCCCAAAACCGCGTAAACTCCCACCCGACTTTGCAAGTTTTTCAAGCGCTGCACTAAGTCGTGAATAGGTGCCGGATCGTAAGTAATAAAATCCCCCGTTAAAAAAATTAAGTCTGCTTCCGCTTCATTCGCCGCCGCAATCGCCTCTTCTAGCAACCATTCCGACAGCCGCTCCCCGTCATAGTGAAAGTCCGTAAGCTGTACAATTTTAGTACCCGATAGATTTGCTGGAAGATTTGCGATCGGTATTGTTAAACAGTCTACCCGCAGTTTTCCAGTTAATAACCTGTGCATAAATCTAAGGTTTATTGACAGAGCGCAAACTCTAGCTTAGCAAATAAACAAGCAAGACTGCAAAACTCGATATAATTCCCTCTTGATTCTGCCATCAGACTAATGACAGCAACATCTTATTTTTGCTTTTGTAGTGCGAGTGAGGAACTCCCATGGGTTTATAAAAGCGAGCGAGGACGCTGGCACTTCTGACGTTGGACAGCAGGACTAATGACAACTGACCAGCCTTCAACTTCGCTCGGAGGCTAAAATGACAACTGACTAATGACAACTGACTAATGACAACTGACTAATGACAACTGACTAATGACAACTGACTAATGACAACTGACTAATGACAACTGACTAATGACTAATGACTAATGACTTCACTTGTGATAAATCACCTCAAAAGTTTCGATAGCTTTCTTCTTACCTTTAACAATCACCGAGCCAATTTTCCTAAACTCAAAGATATCTTTAGTAACGCTGTAAACACTATCGCTAACCAAAATTTGTCCTCCCTCAGCCATTGACTGCAACCTAGATGCAATATTCACCTCATCCCCTATAGCAGTATAGTCCATGTGCTGTGGCGAACCAATATTACCAACAACTACCTCCCCCGAACTAATCCCAATACCTGTCAGAAAATTATCCGTAATCCAAGGAATCGACATTCTCTCGATCCGGCGCTGCATATCGATCGCCGTTTCGATCGCCTTTCTTTCGCGATCTGCCACTTCCGAAGGCGCCCCAAACATTGCCACAATCATATCTCCCACAAACTTATTCACAGTACCTTCATGACTAAAAATCACCTCTACCATCTCCGTGAAATACTCATTTAAATACATCACTATTTTTTCAGCAGGCAGCTCTTCACACTTAGTAGTAAAATCTCTAATATCCGAAAAAAGAACCGTTAAATTGCGCTTAGTTGGACTCAAAGAAATTTCTCCCTTAGCTTCGATAACTGCTTGCACCACCTGCGGAGAAAGGTATCTTTCCAAATTATTTTTAATTCGTTCTTCCTTCAATTTACTTTCATGTAAAAGTGCATTCTCGATCGCCGCGGCCGCTTGCGAAGCCAAAGCCGTAAATAATTTTAAATCCTGTGCAGTATAGTTAATAAGTTCGCTATGACTAATATTGATCACGCCGAGCGTACCGTTCTGAGTGGTTAGAGGTGCACAAATCAGAGAACGCATCTCATTATCTCCCGGAAGATATCTCTGATCCGACAACACATCATTAACTATTTCTGCTTTTCCCGAAACAAGAATATGACCTGCTATCCCTATATTTGGCCCAATTTTTGTTTTGTGGTTGTACTCTTTGCCGCGCGCCGAAATAATCTCCAATTTACCAACTTTTTTATTGAGCAGCATCACCGAAATATTAGTAGCTTCAATCAATTTTTTAGCTTCAGTTACCACTAATTCACTGACCTCTGAAACACCCAAACAAGTAGCAATTTTGCTCGAAAATTCGTACAAGAAATTGACTTCTTCGTACTTATCTAAAGTATCTACTGCCAAAGTTCTTATATCCAAGTCTGCACTGGCAGCATAACTCAGCAGATCCGCAATAAATGCGGCTTTTTGAGTTCCAGTTACGTAACCGATAACTTCATCGGCTAAGACGATCGGATACGTATTGAAGGAACTCTGACAGTGTTCGCCAAATAAGATAGCTCCTTCAAAGTTGCGAATAGCGATCGGAGCGTCTAAAACACCGAGCGCGCCCTCAATAACCACCCGCAAATCTTTCTTAGAAATCAATTTTTTGAGGTTGATGCGAACCATTTACTTTGCTATTAGTCATGAGTGAGCGATCGAGCGTTAGTCATTAATTTTTAACCAGCCAGTCGATTTTAGATTCTAGACTGAGGTCTTCGCGAGCACGGGATCGCTCGCTTAGAGAAGTGTCTAACGATTTTAGATGTTAGATTGACTCTACAGATGGAATGTGGGAGCTTTAACCTTAGTCTAAAATTGGTGGATATCCACCACAGGAGTCCGGGGATTGTATTCGTTTTTTAGCGAGTCACAAACGACAAAACACCACATAATGTTATTGTCAATTAATAGTCTGCCTCTACTCAAATCTCTGCAATCAAACCCAGAATTTCTCTAGCTTTTACCAGCACTTCTTTCGGGCGAAAAGGTTTAGTCATATAAAGATTTGCCCCTACAGCCATACCGTTTTGCTTATCATACTCTTGTCCCTTAGCTGTCAACATAATAATATAAACCTCCTCCATACCTAGTTCATTTTTTACGGTATTGCATACCTCTAACCCGCTCATTTTCGGCATCATCACATCGAGAAAAACCAAATCCGGCTTTTCTTCCTTAATTATGTTCAACGCCTCAAGTCCATCTCTCGCTGTCAGCAACTCTACATCATCCTCATCTTCCAACTTTTCTAGAGCCTGCTCCATCAAAATCAGAATATTCGGTTCGTCATCCACAATTAAAACTTTTTTCACAGCAATCCCTCATTAATTAGTTTTTTGTGCTCGTTATCGTCTGCAATATCTCCCAAAACAATTATGGAGACATTTTTCAAGCCCTGAGTAAGCCGCAAAATTTTAACCAATTCTTGATCTTGAGATAACACTTCGTCAATAATAATCAAATCCGGCTCGATCGATCTAAGTCGATCGACGCAGGAGCGAGCATCAAATGCCTCGATCACATTATATCCCTGAAAAACCAACGCATCTGACAAAGTTTTGAGAGCAGAAGCATTGCTAACAACAACCAACACCGTCTGATTTGACATCTCTTGCCGCAGGAGCAAGCCGATCTCTTTTAACAGCACGGTTACATTTATAGGCTTCGTAAAATATCTATCAACCCCCAAACGGCCTCCCCTTTCTCTGTCTTGAATCAGGGAGACGATGATAATCGGAATTCCCCGAGTTTCCCGGTCATTTTTCAGAACTGCTGCCACATCAAAACCATCAATGTGAGGCATCATTACATCTAAAATTATTAAATCCGGTTTGACTGCTTTAGCCTTAGAAATCGCCTCTATACCGTTAATTGCCTCGGCCACTTTGTACCCTTCTTGTTCCAGTGACTGCCTCAGCATTTCCCGGATATTAGGCTCATCGTCAACCACTAAAATCTGCTGGTCTTTTTTAAAGCCGATCGGAGTTCTCGTGACGACTTGCTGTTTTAGTTGCCTGATTAAATCATTGATATTTTTGTATTTTTCCACCGACTCAATATTTTTTACTAGCGGTATACTAAAGAAAAAAGTGCTGCCGCGGCACAATTCACTTTCTAGCCAAATTTTACCGCCGTGGTGTTCAACGATTTGTTTAGAAATTGGCAGCCCCAAGCCAGTGCCTTTCGGCTTTTCTGTCAGGATATCTCCCACTTGTTTAAATCTTTCAAAAACTTTGCTTTGGTCTTCGGGTGCTATGCCTATGCCAGTATCGATAATGCTAATAACCAGCTCGTCGCTCTCTACTCTTGCCCGACAGGTGACAGAACCTGATTCTGTGAACTTGACTGCATTTGAGATTAAATTGATCGCCACTTGAACCATGCGATCGCGGTCTACCAATACCTGCGGCAGTCCCGGACTAAAATCTTTAATCAACTTCAAATTATTTTTTTCTAGTAAAGATGAGGTGGCAGCGATCGCCTGTTTTAAGATTTGCACTGGATTTGTCGGAACTAACTGCCATTCAACCCGCCCTGCTTCCATCTTAGCAATATCCAAAACATCATTAATTAAAGATGTCAGCCGCTCAGCTTCAGACACAATAATGTTGATATTGTCTACCACTTTATTCAAGGCTTTTTTGATTTTTTTATCTTCTGCTGGAACTGCTGGAACAATCACTTCTTCTAGCTTTTCTTTGATCAGCGAAGCAAAACCCAAAACCGAAGTTAAAGGCGTCCGCAGTTCGTGAGAAACTGTAGCCAGAAAGTCAGTTTTCATGCGATCAACTTCTCGTTCCACCGTCACATCTCTAATCAAAATTACGGAACCGAGAGATCGATCTGCTTCGTCTTTGACCGCTTCTTTTAGGATAGTTGTCGCTAAAGCTTGACCGATCCGAGAATTTCCTAGTTCCACTTCCAGCGTCACAATTTCTCCCTCTCGATGCTCTGTCGCCTCGACCAATTGAGCTAATTTTTTAGGAAAAATTTCTGATACTTTTTTTCCTTTCAGGTCAACATCTTTCAATTCAAACATCGCCAGCAATGCCGGATTAAACCTGGTGATTTTAGCTTCAATATCAGTGACTAATAACCCGTCAGCCAAATTGTCAACGATCGCATTTAAGTCTGCCAAAGTCGTCCGCAATTCCCAGGACTGCTTTTTAGTGCGATCGAGCAATTCTGCTTGGTGCATGGCTACTCCCAATTGACTGCCCACCTGAGCCAGCAACCTCACTTCTCCCGCTTCCCACTCACGGGGGCCGGAGTTCTGGTAAGCTGCTAGCAAACCCCAGAGATTTTCCCCCACAAAAACAGGCGCT
This sequence comes from Microcoleus sp. bin38.metabat.b11b12b14.051, assembly GCF_013299165.1. NCBI lineage: Bacteria > Bacillati > Cyanobacteriota > Cyanophyceae > Oscillatoriales > Microcoleaceae > Microcoleus > Microcoleus sp. bin38.metabat.b11b12b14.051. The sequence goes on along the minus strand of NZ_JAAFKD010000004.1, from coordinate 2,710 downwards.
ACACAATATGCTTTCGCTTGAATTTGTTCGAGAATTTCCACGTGACAGGGAGAGTGACCAATTTTATAGATGTCATCAACTACAAAAATTTCTTGATGGCGATACCTGCCGCCCTCAGTTTTTTGCAAATAATCATCTTGCCAGACTGTTTTAATTTTATCAGTGACTAAAGGTATCCAACCTTCTGCTACCGATTCAGACACAAATTCTCCACTCCAGTCTGGGAAAAAACGGTAAACTCCAACCCGATCGCAGTTGAGGATTTGGCGCACTTCTTGAGTCGTAGCGCTAAATATCTTGTCAATATTTAGCGTCTGGCGAATCCGTTCAATTACTCTAGTTAATGTGCGCTCCTGTTCCGCTGCTTTCGCCTGCTGTTTAGCTTGAAACTGTATTTGTTCTAGGTACTCCGACTGCTGCAAAGCTACTCCCAAATGAGTGCCAATTTGATTCAGTAACTTGACTTCTGTTTCTTCCCAGTGCCGCGGGCCTCTGTGTTGAAATGCGCTGAGCAATCCCCATAGTTTTTCTCCTTTAAAAATAGAAACTACCGCACAGGATTTGACGCCAAAATATTCCAAAGCTTCTATGTGACAATCGCTCTGTCCTGCATTGTAGATATCGTCAGCAATAAAAGTTTCCGCGTACCGGAATCGGCCTCCCTGGTGTTCGTTTAAGTATGGGTCTTCCCAGCCGCTGCCTACCAATTTCGGCCAGTTTCCGGATTCCGATTCAAAGATAAAGTCGCCAAAATAGTCTTCACGGAATTGATAAATGGCAATGCGATCGACATTCAAAAGTTTGCGGACTTCTGTGGCTGCTGTCTGGAAAATTGTTTCCATATCTAAGGTTTGGCGGATCTTGTCAATCATCCGAGTTATTGCTCGTTCTCGGTCTGCTTCCTTGACCAGCTCTTCAGTCCGTTTTCGCAATTGATCCTCTAAAGTAGTCTGGAGTGCTGTCGAGCGCCTTTGAGCTTCATCTAAAAGTTTTGCTTGCTGTATTGCTATTCCTAAATGCACCGCAATTTGACTGACAAACTCAATTTCATCTTCCTGCCACTGGCGGGGAGCGCGACATTGGTGAATGCACAGCAATCCCCAAAGTTTCTTGCCTTTAACTAATGGTACGATCAAGTTTGCTAGGACATTAAATTGAGCAAGAACTGCAATATGGCAAGCGCTCAACCCGGCTTGATAGATATCATTAACTGCCTGAATTCTTCCTTGCTGATATCGCAGTGAATATTGTTTTCCAAAGCAGTGATCGTGCACCTTTACAGCTTTTACTGACTCAAACTCTGGCAGCACGTCTTCAGACACAAATTCTCCGTCGTCAAATCCTGAATCCTGATAAAATCGAAATATTGCCACTCGATCCGCATTCAGAAGTTGACGCACTTCCCTAGCCGTTGATTTAAAAATAATATCTAAGTCTAGAGACTCTCGAATTTTGGTCACTACAGCAAACAGCGCCTTTTGTTTGGCAACTCTAGCCGCTTCTGGTTTAGTAGCCGACTCTAGTTCGGCAACGCGCGCTTTGAGAGTTTCTAGCTCGCTTTGGACTGACTCGTAATCTTTGTAATCTAATTTTATATAATTTTCTGACATATATTTTACTATTTTGGGGTTACTTTAGCAAGCATTGATAGTTGTTTATTGTGATAATTCTCAACTCTATTATATCGTCTTTTAAAGAAAATTTCTAGTCGATTGGCTCGGATGGTTTTATAACTACCAACTAACACTTTCGTGCATGGCGGAGCGCACTAGCTAGGATTGTCGATCGATCGCTGTTCTGATTGAAGCGGCCTTAGGCGCCCAACTGCTAAGCTGTTGTGGATCTAGATTGTGTATGGTGTTCGAGCGGGAGAGGAGGAGAAGCGGAGAGGGTGATAGAGGAAGAGGATTTTTGATGGTCATCGAAATATACAATTTAAATGCACAACGGCTGACAGCATTTTTCTAATATATATGACTTGAGTAACAAGCTGTTTAAAACGGGGCGATCGCCTTCTAACTGGCATTCCCCGCCCCGCATTTATATTCTTTTTGCAATTATTTTCCTAGCTGAGACTGGCACCCCATCCGATCGATTGTGGCTACCGAGGCGGAGATTGCCCCTACAAAACACTGTATATACATGGCGGCCACTGCGAGAAATTGCGCGTAGTGCGTCAATCTCCCATATTGCACCAAAGCCCGGAACCGCTGCACGTGAGGGTTCCACCAGCAATCAACTGGTTCTGGGCCGGCATCTCATCGGCCAGGCGTGCATGACTGTCGCGACAGGTGCCAGATACCAGTCGATCCTCAAACCATCAATTCATGCGGGCCATTCCCTACGGGATAGCTACGCTTCACGACTTTTCCCCCTCGCCGTCACCCTCATCAGCTTTCCTGATGACCCTCATCAGTTAAACTGTCGTTACACCCCTTTACAAACCTTAACGATACCGTTAATAATAGAAACATCATCCGAACATTGAAAAACCAATAGCAATCATAAACACATGACAGCAACCTTACAACAGCGCGAAAGCGCTAATATCTGGTCGCAGTTCTGCAACTGGGTCACAAGCACCGACAACCGCCTCTATGTAGGCTGGTTCGGCGTCTTGATGATTCCTACCTTGCTCACTGCCACAATCTGCTACGTCATCGCCTTCATCGGTGCCCCTCCCGTGGACATCGACGGCATCCGCGAACCA